>NZ_CP045292.1:319009-638018 GCF_009363055.1 Flavobacterium haoranii
GATCAATCGCGGTAACTCCTTCAATTCTTTTTTTATTGCTTGTACCAACTAAAACCACTTCGCCAATTTGTTCCACTTTTGAACTCATAACTGGATTTAATTCAAAATCTTCGTTGGGCTTTAAGTTGAGTTTTAAAGTCGATTTTTTAAAAGAAATATGCGTAAAAGTAATCGTTAAGTCAATATTTGCAGGAACTTCAATTAAGAAAAAACCTGTTGCATCTGAAACAGTTCCCGTTTTATTAACGTTAATTGTAACACCTTCTACTGGTGCGTTGAATTCGTCTAAAATTACACCTTTAATTCTCGCAGTTTGAGCATTAACAATGTGAGTTACAAGAACTATTACAATAAAAAATAATTTTTTCAAGAAATTTAAAAATTAAGGATTCATAAAAAAATAGGACTCAAAGGTAGTTGAATTTTGTAAATCATCAGTTACAATTATTTTAAAATCATTTCTTCCTTCTTTGTATTTACCATCAGCTAATTGATGTACTAATTTACTGGTTTTATAATCGTATTCCATCAATATCCATTCGCCATTCAAATAAGCATTATAGGTATCAATTCCCGACATGTTATCTGATATGGAAACGCTAATTGTATTTTGTTTTATTATATTTTTGCCTTCCACAAAGTTTACATTATAAATTCGTGGCGCAATGGTGTCTTGTGCTAATTTAAAAACTCCAAGTTCTCTTACTCTTGCTGAAAGTGAATTTCCCTTTCTTGTTGTTTTGTTATAATCTAATTTTACACCATCAACAGATGCTATGAAAGTCTTCTTTAATTGTTCTTCACTTAAGCCTTCAACATTACTGTAAGTAATCGTAAAATTTTTATGAGCAGGAACTTTATCATTATGCAAATACAAAACATTGTCTTTTACATCAAAATTTAATCTAAAATCATCATAAAAAGTATTTTCTGGAATAAAAACCGAGATATTCTCTTTAGAATAATTATTCTCAATTTTAGATTTTAAAAAATAGGGTGAAGTATTGACTTCTTTTTTTATGGCAACTTCTGAAGTTCCATATTCAATTGGAATTAAAATATTTACTTGGTGTCCTTGAAAATCGAACATTTCTACTCTTAACGTATAACTTGCTTTTGGTTGTGTATTAATTATTCCATTGTTTTTATTGTTTTTTATTACAGAAAGTGGATAACTTGTTTCAAAAAATAGCTTTTGAAAACGTTGCCCTTTCGATTTGTAAGTAAAATAATCAATGAAATTATTTATGTAGCGCGATTCATCAAATGCGAACTTATCAAACTCATATTGAAAATACAGTACTCCGTTTAAATAAGCATTTACTTTATAAAGTCCGTTTTTATTGTAAGGATTGGTACATTTATCATTGGCATTTATAGCAAAACCAACTTTGCCATTTGCAATTACTTTTGAAGCTTTGTAAGTGCCATCAGCTTGTTTAGAAAATGAAATGGGAATAGGTAATTGCGATTTATTTACAACTGTACTATCAATAGGAAAAGCCATAATGCCATATAATTCTGGATTATGATTGTCGACCGCAAGTTTATTGTAACCAAATTGCAGCGGATTTACAATTTTTTCCGATTTGGTTTCTCTAAATTCAAAATGTAAATGCGGTCCGCCACTTCCTCCAGAATTTCCGCTTAATGCAATAACATCGCCTTGTTTAACTGGTAATTCAGATGGAGTAGGGAAGAGTTCGATTTCGAATGATTTCTTTTCGTATTGTTTCTTTTTTATGTAATCTTCAATTAAACCATTTCCTTTTTGTAAATGACCATAAACAGTAGTATATCCATTTGGATGGGTAATATAAATAGCTTTTCCGTAACCAAAAGAAGAAATCTTAATTCTAGAAATATAACCATCAGCAACGGCTAAGACATCTAAACCTTCTTTCTTTTGAGTTTTTAGATCTAAACCAGAATGAAAGTGATTACTTCTTAATTCGCCAAAAGAACCTGAAACATCTAGCGGAATGTTTAAAGGAGAAATAAAATCTTTAGGATAATCGTTTTGAGAATATCCAATGGTAGATAAAAATAAAAAGGCGATAAACTTTTTCATAGGCTTGTATGTTTTGTATAATAGCTAAAATAGTAAAACTTCTAATTTGAAAAAATATTTTTTTAAATATACTTACAACAAACTAAAAGTCAGATTATTGTAAAAAAGTTGAAAAATAGTTTAAAAAAAAACAAAAAAAATTGTGATTGTTAAAATGTAATCTTAATTTTGTAGGAAGTGAAAATGATTTTTTCCATTAATGAACGATTTATCAAAACTTATTGATGCTCTTGAGGTTAAGTTCTTTAAATTGAATCAGAAACTGGTGCAATTAGAGAAGAAAAATCAAGAAATGGTAGAGTTGTTAGAACAAGTTAAGAAAGATAATGAAGTTAAAGCAGCTCAGGTTACTAGTTTAAATGAGCAAATTGATAAATTGAAAATGGTAAATTCATTGTTAGGCAGTGACGAAAATAAACGAGAAACGAAACTCAAGATAAATTCATTAATTCGTGAAATTGATTATTGCATAGCGCAACTTTCTGATTAGGAAGTCATGAGTGAAAAATTAAATATCAAAATATCTATAGCCGATCGTGTATATCCATTAACAATTGAAGATACACAGGAAGAAGCATTACGAACTGCTTCAAAAAAAATAGATGCCATGATAAAGCAATTTGAACAAAGCTATGCTGTAAGAGATAAGCAAGACGTTCTGGCAATGTGTGCGTTACAATTTGCGGCGCAAACAGAGCAAAAGAAGTTGGATACTTCCGAAGAACAGCAAAATGCGCTGAAGCGCTTACAAAGCTTGGATTTAAAATTGAGTGAGTTACTCTCAAAATAAATACGTTCTTACAAATAAGATAAAGATACTGCCTACATTAGCATATATTTGATAAACTCAACACTAACAAATTAAAATGAGCGAATCTTCGTACTATTGTAAGCCCTTAAGTGGGAAACATGAAAAACGAGCTAGCTCAAAACTTGTCTTTACGAGTTTATACAAACACCTAATGTAGGCTTTTTTTATATAAATATTTTTTAAAACTATGGATTTTATAACGATTATAGGAATTGTTTTGGGAATTGCTTTAGGGTTTGGAATTGCTAAATTTTTAGAAAAAAGCAATGTGTCAAACCTTATTAAAAATGCAAAAAAGGAAGCAGCTTCAATTTTGAAAGATGCTAAAACTGAAGCTGAATCAATTAAAAAGGATAAAATTTTACAAGCAAAAGAAAAGTTTTTAGAATTAAAAGCTGAACATGAGCAGGTAATTTTATCGAGAGACAAGAAAATTGCGGAAGCAGAAAAGAGAACTAGAGATAAAGAATCTCAAGTGTCGAGTGAACTGGCTAAAAACAAGAAATTGAATGATGAATTTGAAGAAAAATTAGCAGATTACAACACGAGAATTGAGTTTTTGGATAAAAAACAACAAGAAATTGAAAAGCTTCACAGAAGTCAAGTAGAACAGTTAGAAGTAATTTCTGGATTGTCTGCTGAAGAGGCTAAAAATCAATTAGTTGAAAGTTTAAAAGCTGAGGCAAAAACATCTGCGATGTCTTTCATTCAAAATGCAATGGAAGAAGCAAAAATGACAGCTCAGCAAGAAGCTAAGAAAGTTATCATTAATACTATTCAACGTGTTGGAACAGAAGAAGCAGTAGAGAACTGTGTTTCTGTTTTCAATATTGAGTCGGATGATGTTAAAGGTAGAATTATTGGTCGTGAAGGGCGAAATATTCGTGCTTTAGAAGCTGCAACTGGAGTTGAAATTATTGTAGATGATACACCAGAGGCAATTATTTTATCTTGTTTCGATCCTGTTAGAAGAGAAATTGCTCGTTTAGCTTTACACAAGTTAGTTACGGATGGTCGTATTCACCCAGCTCGTATCGAAGAAGTTGTTGCTAAAACACAAAAACAAATTGAAGAAGAAATTATCGAAGTTGGAAAACGTACAGTTATCGATTTAGGTATTCACGGATTACATCCTGAATTAATTAAGATTGTTGGACGTATGAAGTATCGTTCGTCTTATGGTCAAAACTTATTACAACACTCAAGAGAAGTTGCCAACTTATGTGGAATTATGGCAGCTGAATTAGGATTAAACGTTAAGTTAGCAAAACGTGCTGGTTTATTACACGATATTGGAAAAGTTCCAGAAACAGAAAGCGAATTGCCTCACGCAATTTTAGGTATGCAATGGGCTGAAAAATATGGTGAGAAAGACGAAGTTTGTAATGCAATTGGAGCGCACCACGACGAGATTGAGATGAAATATTTAATTTCTCCATTAGTTCAAGTTTGTGATGCTATTTCGGGAGCAAGACCTGGAGCAAGACGTCAAGTTTTAGATTCTTATATACAGAGGTTAAAAGACTTAGAAGATATTGCTTACGGATTTAATGGTGTTAAAAATGCTTATGCTATCCAAGCAGGTAGAGAATTACGTGTTATAGTAGAAAGTGAAAAAGTTTCTGATGAAATGGCTTCTACTTTATCATTTGAAATCTCTCATAAAATTCAAACTGAAATGACTTATCCAGGTCAAGTTAAGATTACTGTAATTAGAGAAACTAGAGCGGTTAATATTGCGAAGTAATAATCTAATTTAGTTATATATTTTAAAAAAGCTGTTCCATTCGGAACAGCTTTTTTATTTTCTAGGATGATAGTTATTGAGTACCTCTGCTAAGAAAGTTCTATCTAAATGCATATATACTTCTGTTGTGGTTATCGATTCGTGCCCTAACATTAATTGAATAGATCTTAAATCGGCTCCGTTTTCAAGTAAGTGCGTAGCAAATGAATGTCGGAAGGTGTGTGGTGAAATTGACTTTTTTAAACCTATTTTAACCGCTAAATCTTTGATTATAGTAAAAACCATTGCTCGTGTTAATTGTTTACCTCTGCGGTTTAAAAAAAGTGTGTCTTCAAATCCTTTTTGTATGTTGAGTTTATTTCGTATCTCGCTTGTATAAATAGCGATAAATTTTTCGGTCGATTTACTAATGGGTACAAAACGCTGTTTATCGCCTTTACCAGTTACTTTAATAAAACCTTCGTTAAAGAATAAATCGGAAATTTTTAAAGTAATTAATTCCGAAACACGAAGACCACAACTGTATAAAGTTTCGAGCATCGCTCTGTTTCTTTCTCCTTCCGGAGTTGATAAATCGATAGCACTAATTAAACTATCAATTTCATTGGTAGAAAGTGTATCGGGTAGTTTTCTGCCTGTTTTAGGAACTTCTATAAGTTCTAAAGGTGTTTCATTTCTTAAATCTTCAAATATTAAAAAGTTAAAAAAGCTCTTTAAACCCGAGATAATTCGAGATTGACTTCGAGCATTAACTTCTCCTGAAAGCTTATATAAAAAAGATTGAATGGTTTCTTCAGTAATTTTTATTGGACTTTCGTTGATGTTGTTTTCATTTAAATAGAAAATTAGTTTTTCTATATCGAAAGTATAATTAGCAATAGTGTTTTCAGAAAGACCTCTTTCTAATCGTAGGTAATTTTGAAATTGTTTTAAATAAGATGCCCAACTCATACACCAAAAGTAATCATTTTCGTGCATAAAAAAACCCAAACTTTTGCTTGGGTTCTTATAAATTGTTATAAATCTTAGAACTTATATCCAAAACCTACATAGAAGCCACTTAAATGATAATCAAGTCCATCTACATCAGATAAATTTGCTAAACCAAAATTATATCGTGCATCTACTACAAAGTTTTCAGCAAAATTATATTCAGCACCTAAGTCGAAACCGAAGTTGAAAGATTTAATTCCATCAGGTGCATCTGTTAAGAAAGCTAAATTTGGACCTGCTTTAACACCTAAAGCTTCAGTAGCCATATATTTTGCGTGTAAAGGAATTTGTACTTGAGACGCATTGTCAACAGATACATATAATAATTCTGGTTGAAAATGAAACTTATCAGATAAAGTTACATCAGCAAAACCACCAATAAAGAAACCACCGTCGCTTTCAGTAGCTGAAGCGCCACCAGCTTCTGCTTTACCAGATAAACCAGCATAACCAGCTTTAACTCCAAATTGAGTTTCTTATGCTTGAGTTGTCATAAACCCTAATACTGCGATTGCAGCAAATAAAACTTTTTTCATATTTAGTTTAATTTTTATAGTTAATGTTAACAAATATAGAAGTTTTTTTGAATTAACAAATAAAATATATGTAAACTAATAAACAAGTTTATTAACAAAAAAATCCCGCCATTGGCGGGATTTTTATTATTTGTATGTACGTTACAAATTAGAATTTGTAGTTAACACCAAAAGTTACAGCAGTCCAGTTACCACCAAATGAGAAAGTGTTAGTAGCATCAGCACCGTCACCACCATTATCATCAGATGAGAAACCTAATACACCTACACCAGCTTCTAATGAGAAGTTAGGAGATACGAAATAGTTCATACCTGCTCCTAAATTAACACCAAAAACATTGTTTTTGTAGTCTGCAGCGTATAGAGAACCATCGTAATCTACACCAAACTCATTGTCATAAGTCATGTAGTTAGCAGCTAATTCAGCAAATAAAGAGAATTGGTTAGCTGGAGTAAAATAGTAACGTCCAAAAGCACCAACACCAAAACCTGAGTTTGTAGCGCTATTACCTAATTCAACTTTGTCGTTAGAATAAGCTAACATACCACCAATAGCGATATTCTCAGTTACAAAGTAACCAACTTTTGGAGCAACAACGAAAGAATTCATTTTGAAATCTCCAGTTTTTGATGAATTTAAAGTTAATGCACCAGAAACGAATACATCACCTTGAGCGAAACCACCGTTTGAAGTAGTAGCCTCTTCTTGAGCGTTAGCAAAAGTAAAACCTAAAATTGCTACAGCTGATAATAAAACTTTTTTCATGTTTAGTTTAAATTTTTAAATTTTAACGGCGCAAATTTATACGTTTTTCTCAATATCCAAATACGTTTTTAAGAATCTATTAATAATATTTTAGTAATATTTATCTTTCGTTGTTGATATTCAATATTTTAACATTTAAAATATTTTGTTAAAAAAGTGTAAAATTTAGATCCAAAATGTTTTTTTTATAAAAAAATGTACAATTAATAGGCGATGTGATGTTATGTGCACGACATTTTTTATCTTTACTTAATTAAAAATCTTCTTATGAAAATCTGTATTATTAATGGGCCAAATTTAAATTTACTAGGAAAACGTGAAACTGATATTTATGGAAATGTTTCTTTTGAGCGATTTTACAATCAGCTACAAGAGAAATATTGTGCTGTAGAATTTGATTATTTTCAAAGTAATATTGAAGGAGAAATTATTAATAAAATTCATGAAGTAGGTTTTTCATTTGATGGAATTATACTTAATGCTGGTGCTTATACACATACTTCTGTAGGAATTGGCGATGCTGTAAAAGGGGTTCATTCTCCAGTTGTAGAAGTTCATATTACCAATACCTATTCTCGCGAAAGTTTTAGACATCAATCTTATATTGCTGGAAGCGCAAAAGGAGTAATTGTTGGTTTTGGATTACAGAGTTACGAATTAGCTATTCAATCGTTCTTATTAGAAAGTTAATGATGCGAATTTTATCCGTTTTTTTAGTTTTACTATGTTTTAATCTTTCTTTGGCACAAATTAGAGGAAAAGTTTTAAGTAAAGAAAATGCTCCTGTTCCTTTTGTAAATATTTTTATTGAGAACACTTATATTGGTACAGCTACTAATGAATATGGTAATTATGAATTAAACTACAATATAAAAGGAAAAGTTGTACTTATTTTTCAATACTTAGGGTACAAGAGTCAAAAACATATTTTAGATATAACAAGTTATCCCTATAATTTTGATGTAGTAATGGAAGAAGAAGACTTTCAATTACAAGAAGTGGTTTTGACAAATGGAGAAAACCCGGCCAATCAAATTATAAAAAATGCAATAGCTTCTAAGAAAAAAAATACCGAAAAAACGAATCGATTTGAAGCTGATTTTTATTCGCGTGGAATTTTTAGAGCAAAAGATATTCCTGAGAAATTTATGGGAATTGAAATTGGTGATTTAGAAGGAAATCTCGATTCGACCAGAAGTGGTGTTATTTATTTATCGGAAACGGTTTCAAAAATTAAGTTCGAAAAGCCTAACAATTTAAGAGAAGATATCATAGCTTCTAAAGTTGCTGGAAATGATAATGGTTTTAGTTTCAATACTGCATTAAATACCGATTATGATTTTTATAGTAATTATGTTGATTTTGGTATTAATATGATTTCACCATTAGCCGATAATGCATTCAATTATTATAAGTACAATTTAGAAAGTACTTTTTATGACGACAACGGAAATCTAATTAATAAAATAAAAGTTACGCCAAAAAGAGATAAAGAGCCTGTTTTTGAAGGTTACCTATATATAATAGAGAATTCTTGGGCAATTTATGGAGTTGATGTTGATATAAAAGGATACCGCATGCAACAACCTATTATTGAAACCATGAAGCTTAACCAAAACTATAGTTATAATCAAACGAATGGAATTTGGGTTAAAAATGTACAATCTTTAGATTTTATTGCGGGAATTTTTGGAATGCAATTCACGGGAAAGTTTTCTTATGTGTTTAGCAATTACATTTTTAAAGATGCTTTTGATAAAAATACTTTTGGTAAAGAAATAGTTTCATTTGAAGCTAATGCTAATAAAAAAGAAGATGAATATTGGCAAGTTAATCGTCAAATTCCGCTTACAAATGAAGAGATTGAAAATTATACTAAAAAAGACAGCATACAAGAACTAAGAACTTCGCAAGTATATTTAGATTCAATTGATGCTATAAAAAATAAGTTTAAAGTTTTTGATATCATAAAAGGTTATACTTATAAGAATAGTTTCAAAAAGTCGAGTTTTAGTTATCATGGTTTACTAGATTTTACTTCGTTAAGTTATAATACCGTTCAAGGTTGGAATTTTGATACAGGTTTTACTTTTAGAAAAGAAAATGAAGAAAAAGGAAAATATACTTCAATTTCGTCAATCTTTAATTATGGTTTTGCTGAAGACAGACTAAGAGTTACGGGTAATTTTCATCATCGATTTAATAACATTAATAAAAAATATGTTTCAGTTTCAGGAGGAAGTGCTGTAAGTCAGTACAATGCTTCCGAACCTATTAGTAAATTAATTAATTCGTTGAGTACGCTTTTGTTTACCAATAATTTCATGAAGTTATACAATAAAGAATTTGTAGAAGTAAGCTTTGGTCAAGAAGTGGTAAACGGAATCTTCATAAACGGAAAATTAGAATATGAAAACCGACATGAGTTGTTCAATACAACCCATTATAAAATGTTCAAAAGTAATGATGTATATACTTCAAATAATCCTTTAGCTCCGCTAGATTATGTTGCTTCTGCTTTTAATGAACATCATGTCTATAAAGGAACTATTGCAACTAGAATTCGTTTCGGACAAAAATATATTTCAAGACCAAATGCTAAAGTGACCATTCAAAATGATAATTATCCTGTTTTAAGTTTTGCTTTTACTAAAGCTTTTGCAGCTACAAATAGTGATTATGAATATGATTTTGTTTCTGGAAGACTAGATTATGATAAAACTTTAGGCAACAAAGGTGATTTTGCTTTACGTTTTAAAGCCGGAAAATTCTTTAATGCCGATAATATTTCTTTTATAGATTACAAACATTTTAACGGAAATCAAACGCATGTAAACTTTAGAGGTGATTATTTAAACGCTTTTAATTTATTACCTTATTATAGTAATTCTACAAACGATGCTTATTTAGAAACACATATTGAGCACAATTTTAAAGGTTACATTATGAATAAAATTCCGTTGCTTAATAAATTACAATGGAATTTAATAGGTGGATTTCATCAAATTAATGTGCCTAATTTTAAACCGTACCAAGAGTTTACCATTGGTTTTAGTAATGTTGGTTTTGGTAAATTTAGATTTTTACGCATCGATTATGTAAGAGCTTATCAAAATGGATATATTGGTGATGGTGTAATGTTTGGAGTTCAGTTTTAGAAAATGAAAAGTATTCTGAATAAAATATTTGGCTTAAAACTTAAAATTCATGTATTTATTGTTTTAGTTTTAGTCATTTTTATTTCTTTTTTACTTTTTAATCTTTATTTATCAGAGTTTCATGAAGAATATTTTAATATAGGATTAATTCTAGGTTTGTTAGTAATTATTCATTGCGTTTTATTAATAACTTCTAGTATTTATTTTTTCTTTAAAAAAGAAAGTTTAAATGCTATTTATAGAATTATTATGTTGGTCTTTAATTTGATATTTTTATATGTATCAATTGGCATTTTTATGTTATTTTTTACTGTATTTTCTTGAAAGAGCGGAAATGTTTTCAAAAAAAAGCTCAGATTTTAAAATCTGAGCTTTTTTTATATATTTTGAACACTGTTAACTGTGACTGCCAACTAAATTATACTCTAACTATGTTAGCACCAATAGCTCTTAATCTTTCATCAATTCTTTCGTAACCTCTGTCAATTTGTTCAATATTCTGAATTGTTGAAGTTCCTTTTGCTGTTAAAGCAGCAATTAACAATGAAATACCCGCGCGAATATCTGGCGAAGTCATAGTTGTTGCTTTTAATTGTGATTGGAAATTGTGTCCAATAACAATTGCTCTATGTGGATCGCATAAAATAATTTTAGCTCCCATATCAATTAATTTGTCCACGAAGAATAAACGGCTTTCAAACATTTTTTGATGAATTAATACTTCACCTTTTGCTTGTGTAGCTACTACTAAAACAATACTCAATAAATCGGGTGTAAAACCTGGCCATGGCGCATCGGCAATTGTTAAGATAGAACCGTCAATATCGGTTTTAATTTGGTAGCCATCTTTATGAGCAGGAATGTAAATATCATCGCCTTTACGTTCTAAAGTAATTCCTAGTTTTCTAAATACATTTGGAATTTGACCTAAATTTTCCCAACTCACATTTTTGATTGTGATTTCGCTTCGAGTCATAGCAGCTAAACCTATCCAAGAACCAATTTCAATCATATCTGGTAAAACTCTATGTTCGCAACCACCTAAAGATTCAACTCCTTCAATGATTAACATATTTGAGCCAATTCCTTGAATTTTGGCCCCCATAGAATTTAGCATTTTACACAACTGTTGTAAGTAAGGTTCACAAGCAGCATTGTAAATAGTTGTAGTGCCTTCCGCTAAAACAGCAGCCATAACAATATTTGCAGTACCAGTTACCGAAGCTTCATCAAGTAGCATGTAAGTTCCTTGTAATCTTCCGTCAATTTCTACACCGTAAAAATGATCTTCTCTTTCGTATCTAAATTTGGCACCAAGGTTAATAAAACCTTCAAAGTGCGTGTCTAATCGACGACGTCCAATTTTATCTCCTCCAGGTTTTGGAATATAGCCACAACCAAAACGTGCTAAAAGTGGACCAACAATCATAATAGAACCGCGTAAACTTCCGCCTTCTTTTTTGAAAGCTTCTGTTTTTAAGTAATTTACATTTACCTCGTCGGCTTGAAACGTGTAATCTCCAGGTCCATTTTTTTGTATTTTAACTCCTAAGTTGCCCAATAAAGCAATTAGTTTGTTTACATCAATAATATCTGGAATATTAGTAATGCGTACTTTTTCCGATGTTAATAGAACCGGACATAAAATTTGTAATGCTTCGTTTTTAGCACCTTGTGGAGTAATTTCTCCTTTTAATGGTTTGCCACCTTCTATACTAAATGTTCCCATGAACGTTAATTTCTTTTATTGTTTTTTTGGATTGTTTTCTTTTTAAATTGGGCTTTAGAATTGTTATTATTGTTGTTCTTTCCTTGGTTGTTAAATTGTGATTTATTCGAAAGTTTTTTGTTTACTTTCATCAAATTTTGAGTGTTAGACAACTCTTCATTTGTTTTAAATAAATTAATTTTTCCGTTAGAAAGTTCCAATAAATGATTGAAAATTACTTCATCTTCAACAGTTTCTTTATTCCAACTTAAATAGCATTTTTTCATGTGATTTGCAATTACAAGAATTAATGCATTTTTTAAATCACCATCTTCCCATTTAATAGCAACATCGATCATGTATGTAATATTATTACCATAGAAACGATATTTGGGGAAATTTTGAGGATAATTTAGTTTTTCAGGTTTTAATTGAAGTACTTCTCTTGATGGTATAGGATAAGGAGAATCTACATCTAATTTAAAATCAGACATTATAAATAATTGATCCCAAAGTTTGTGTTGAAAATCGGGTACATCTCTTAAATGAGGATTTAAAGTTCCCATTACAGAAATAACGTATTGAGCCGCTTTATTGCGTTCTTCTCGGTTTTCAATTGCGATTACTTGGTCAATTAGTTTATGTAAATGCCTTCCATATTCGGGAATGCGAAGTGGGCCTCTTTGAGAATTATATTCTAAATATATGGTTGAATTATTTTCCATAGGTTATAATGAAATTATACCTTCAATTACAGATAGTTCTTTGTATTTTTCAATGACTTCATCTGGTGTTTTCATATTTACACTTATCGAAACACTTGTATATTTTCCAGTTTTAGATTGTTGTGTATTAATTACAGCTCCCATATCGTTAAAAGCAGCTTCTACTTGGGCTATTTTGTGTATATCAGAAGGTACTATAAATTTGTACAAATATTCTGTTGGCCATAAGGATGTGTTCGCCAATTCATCTTTCAATCTAATATAGAATTCTTCAGTCTTCTTATCCATCTTCAATCATTGATTTAAAAAGCAAATATACTTTTTTAAGTTCATAATCAATAATTAGAAACTTAATAATTTTCATAAAGCTTACCATATTTTTTAAAAAAAACTATTTTTGCTTTTTAGAATTTTATATGACGAAAAAATTAATTGTACTTGCAGGCGGACCAAGTTCTGGAAAAACAACTTTGATAAACGCATTAGTTGAAAATGGATACGTTTGTTATCCTGAAATTTCTAGAGAAGTTATTCAAGAAGCGCAAAAGCAAGGAATCGATCAGTTATTTTTAGAAAATCCGCTATTATTTAGCGAGTTATTACTTCAGGGTAGAATAAAACAATATCAAGAAGCTTTGCAAGAAACATGTGACATTGTGTTTTTAGATAGAGGAATTCCTGATGTCTTAGCCTATATGCATTACATAGGCGATAGTTACCCAAAATCTTTTTCCGATGCTTGTGAAGAAAACCGCTATACAAAAATTTTCTTATTACCACCTTGGAAAGAAATCTATGTTAGCGATGCTGAGCGTTATGAAAGCTATGAGCAAGCCGTTTTAATTCACGAACATTTAGAGGAAACTTATAGAAATTTTGGTTACGAATTGATAACGGTTCCAAAAGATACAGTTGAGAATAGAGTTCAGTTTGTGTTTAACGAATTAGACAAGTAAATCGGATGACTCAAGCGCTTCAAGTTTTACAAAAATATTGGAAACACAATTCCTTTCGTGAGCCGCAAGAAGCCATTATTCAATCGGTTTTAGAAGGAAATGATACTTTTGCATTACTTCCTACTGGTGGAGGAAAATCGGTTTGTTATCAAGTTCCAGGTATGGTTTTAAATGGTATTACTTTAGTAATATCGCCATTAATTGCTTTGATTAAAGACCAAATAGAGAACCTTCAAAAAAAAGATATAAAAGCTATTGGATTAGTTGGTGCTTTAAGTATCGATGAAATTTCTGATTTGCTTGATAATTGTTTATACGGAAATTATAAGTTTTTGTATTTGTCACCCGAGCGTTTACAACAAGATTGGATTATAGAACGTTTAAAACAATTACCCATCAACTTAATTGCTATAGATGAAGCACATTGTGTAAGTCAATGGGGACACGATTTTAGACCAGCCTATCTTAAAATAAAACTTTTAAAAGAGTTTTTTCCTACTATTCCTTTTTTAGCTTTAACTGGTTCGGCTACAACGTTAGTTCAACAAGATATAATTGAACATTTAGGTCTAGAGAACGTAGCAGTTTTTAAAAAATCATTCGAGCGAGAAAATCTATCGTATCATATTATTGAAACAGAAGATAAGCTAACTAAGATAAGTCAAATTTTAACTAAAAATCCTCAGTCTTCCATAGTTTATGTAAGAAATAGAAAAGCTACTGTTGATACTTGTAATCAATTAAATGCTTTAGGTTTTAAAGCAACTTTTTATCACGGTGGAATGTCTTTTCAAGAAAAAGAAAAACATCGCTTGTTGTGGATGGAAAATAAAGTTCAAGTTATTGTTGCGACCAATGCTTTTGGGATGGGAATTGACAAACCCGATGTAAAGACAGTAATTCATCTTCAAATTCCTGAAAATCTAGAGAATTATTATCAAGAAATTGGGCGGGCAGGAAGAAATGGTGAAAAAGCATTTGGAATTTTATTAACGACTCAATACGATATAGAATTAGCAAAGCGATTATTTGAAGAAAATATCGTGACAAAAAATTTCTTGAAAGACGTCTATAAAAAAATCAATAATTATTTCCAAATTGCCTATGGAGAGGGTTATTTACAGCAGTTTAATTTTACGATTCAAAAATTTTGTAGCAGTTATAATTTACCAGTTTTAAAATCGTTGAATGCTTTACAATTTCTAGATAGACAAGGAATTTTAACAATGGAAAATGTAAGTTCTGAGAAAGTTAAAGTTCAGTTTATAATACCAAGCAAAGAAGTAATTCGGTACATCAGTTTAAATACAAATGTCGAACCAATTTTGACGGTTATTTTAAGAACTTATTCTGGGATTTTTGACCAAGAAATGCCTATTAATTTAGAATTAATTGCAAAGAAATCGAAAACTTCAATAGAACAAATTGTAAAGGTTTTACAAGAACTACACGAAAAAGAAATTATCGATTTACAGTTACTTTTAAATGATAGTAAGATAGTTTTTAACGAAGTTAGAGAAGACGATTTAACCATAAACAGAATTAGTAAATATTTAGAAAATCAAAACAAGACGAAACAAGATAGGTTTACAGAAATGATTTCATTTATTGAAAATCAATCTACATGTAAGAATAAATTATTACTTCGATATTTTGGTGAAGAAATTACTGATGATTGTGGGAAATGTTCTACTTGCCTTAAAAAGAAAAAAACTGATGTTAAAGATGTAGTTTCAGAAATATTAGCTAGTTTAAAAAAATCGCCATTAAACTCAAGAGAATTAGAATCATCATTGGGATTCACTTCAGAAGAAATTATCTTTGCTATTCAAACCTTACTAGAAAAAAATATCATTAGCCTAAATGCTAATCATCAATATTACATTAAATAAATGGAAAAATTAAAGATTGTTTTTATGGGAACTCCAGATTTTGCAGTTGGAATTCTCGATGCAATATATAATAAAGGTTACGAAATTGTAGGTGTTGTTACCGTTGCAGATAAACCAGCTGGCAGGGGCCAAAAATTACAAGAAAGTGCAGTAAAAAAGTACGCTCTAGAAAAAGGGTTAAGAATTTTACAACCTACCAATTTAAAATCGGAAGAGTTTTTAGAAGAATTAAAAAGTCTCGAAGCAAATTTACAAGTAGTTGTTGCTTTTAGAATGCTACCTGAAGTAGTTTGGCGCATGCCGAAATTTGGTACATTTAATCTACATGCTTCTTTGTTGCCAAACTATAGGGGAGCGGCACCAATTAATTGGGCAATTATTAATGGGGAAGAAAAAACGGGTGTTACCACATTCTTTATCGATGATAAAATTGACACTGGAGCAATGATATTGCATAAAGAAACACCAATTGGCAATAATGAAACGGCCGGAGAATTACACGATCGATTAATTAGTATAGGAAGCGAAGCAGTTGTTGAAACTTTAGCATTAATTGAGAAGGGAAATGTAAGTACTGAAATACAGAAAGACAATTCTGAAATAAAGACAGCTTATAAACTAAATAAAGACAATTGCAAAATTGATTGGACTAAACCTGGCGAAGTAATTTATAACTTGGTTAGAGGATTATGTCCTTATCCTGCAGCTTGGTCATTTATTAAAGATGGAGAACAAGAATGGAATGTGAAATTCTATGAAACTGCATTTGTTAAAGAAGAGCATAATTTTGCAATAGGTAGTGTAGTAACTACAAAGAAAGAAATGAAAATTGCCGTTGAAAATGGTTTTTTAGAAATTTATAGTTTACAGTTTCCAGGAAAGAAAAGAATGAGAACTCATCAGTTGTTAAACGGTGTTCAATTTTCTACAGAAGCAAAAGCTTTTTAAGCCCTATAGGCTCTAACATCACCGTATTTTAATAAAAAACAAATGATGTTATTAACAAATAGCTTAAGTTATTAACAAAAACGTTAGAATTAGCCGTAAAGCCTTGTGTAATTCGGTAATACGGCTAAATTTGTATCTATAATTAAAGTTTAACCAAATTGTAAAAACATTTATTATGAACAAATCAGAATTAATCGATGCAATGGCAGCTTCTGCTGGAATTACAAAAGCAGCTGCTAAATTAGCTTTAGAATCATTTTTATCTAATGTTGAAGGTACATTAAAAAAAGGTGGTAGAGTATCATTAGTAGGTTTTGGTTCTTGGTCAGTTTCTAAAAGAGCTGCTAGAGAAGGAAGAAACCCTCAAACAGGTAAAACTATCAAAATTGCTGCTAAAAATGTAGTAAAATTCAAAGCTGGTGCTGAATTAGACGGAGCAGTTAATAAATAATATTTTTCTACTTTGAAAATATAAATCCTGGCTTTTAGCTGGGATTTTTTTTGATTTTAAGCGATTTTTTTTGATTTTAACTCTTTTTTTTAATAATTTTAAGAAAAAATCGTGCTTATGATATCAGTTTTACCAAAGAAAGGTCACTTGCTGATAGCAGAACCTTCAACACTTGGAGATACTTCTTTTAATCGTTCCGTGATACTTTTAGCAGAACATAATCAGGAAGGCTCAGTTGGTTTTATATTGAATAAACCTTTAAGTTATACTATAAATGATTTGGTTCCAGAAATAGAGGCAAAGTTTACTGTGTATAACGGAGGACCTGTAGAACAAGATAATCTGTATTTTATTCACAACGTTCCTGATATTGTTCCTAATAGTATAGAAATTGCATCGGGTATTTTTTGGGGTGGCGATTTTGAAACTGTAAAAAATTTGATTAATGAAGGGCAAATTTCAAAGCAAAATATCCGTTTTTTTCTTGGTTACAGCGGTTGGGAACCAAATCAACTAGAAGAGGAACTGAAAGAAAACACTTGGATAGTTTCAGAAAACGATTTAAATGAAAAATTACTTTCTAAAGCAGTGCAACATTTTTGGAAAGAAAAGATGAAAGAACAAGGAGGCGATTATGTTTTGTTTTCAAATGCTCCTTCAGATCCAACACTTAATTAAATAAAGAATTATTAAGTACTTCAGTTAGTGCAGTTGCAGCTTCATTAGTATAACTTTTCTTTCTGTATTGTGTTACCGATTGAATTCCTTTAATAGTATTAGTTAAGAAAATTTCATCTGCTTTTTGAAGATCAAACGGAGAAATAGATTTTTCTGTAATTTCAAAAGAAGAATTTTTCTTAATAAGCGATATAATTTGTTTTCTCATAATGCCATTTAAACAACCATCGCTTAAAGAAGGTGTTTGAATTTCACTTCCAAAACGAATAAATATATTTGATTGTAATGCTTCAATAACATTTTTTTCATCGTTTAAAAGCAAACAATTGTCATATCCGTTCTCATCGGCAAAAATGCTACCGGTAATTTGAATCATTTTATTGTTACTTTTTAAAGTAGAGAAAATTTGTTTGGTTATATGAGCATCTTTATAAAGTTCAATTTCATATTTTCCGCTATTTAATTCATATAAATGACTATCAAGCGATAAATAAGTAATTATAAAATCAATATCTTTAGATTTCGGTAAGTAAAAGCCATCACCTTTTCTATAAACAGAAAAGCGCACTCTGAAATTGGAATTTGTTTTATTAGTATTGGTTAATTTTAAAATTTGCTCCTCAAAATATTCAAGTGTAAAATTCATAGGAATTTCCATTCTGCAAATTCTCATTGCCGACATTAGTCTGAAATAATGATCTTCAGAAAAAAGAATTTTGTTTTGAGCAACTTTAATAGTTTCGAAAATAGCATCGCCAAATAGAAATCCACGATTATTTTCAATTAAAATAGTACTGTTTTCTTGAATATTTCCGTTAAAATTTACCATAAAAAAATCCCGATTTTTAAAATCGGGACAAATATAACCTTTATAATTGTAAATTTTTGTTTAAACAGAGCCTAAAACGTGTTTTAAGTCGGAAATTTGATTTTCCCATAATAGTTTAGATTCTTCAATTTCGTCTTCTTCAGCAAAATCGACTACCATTATTGAAACGTCTTTTGTTATTTCGTCTTCTAATATTTTTAATTCGAAAAAATATTCTGTATCTGTTCCATCTTCATCAAGCCATCTAAATTTTACACGTTCTCCTGTTCTTTTAGAAATTAATTTTGCTTTTTCTTCTGCACCATCCCAAATAAAAGTAAAGATTTCACCTCTTGAGTTAACATTATCAGCAAACCATTCAGACATACCCGAGGGTGTAGAAATATATTGATATAATAGAGAAGGAGAGGCGTGTATTGGGAATTCTAGTTCGTATTTTAATTTTACTTCCATGTAAATATATTTTTAAGAATGGAAATATATATAGAAAAATTCAAATAACAAAAAGCTAGAAAAAAAACTAAAATATTTTTATAAAAATTAATTTGGAGTCTATTAAAATAGTTTTATATTTGCACCCGCATTGAGAGATGCAAAACCAACAAATATCACGGCGAGGTAGCTCAGTTGGTTAGAGCGCAGGATTCATAACCCTGAGGTCACGGGTTCAACTCCCGTCTTCGCTACAAGGTTTAAAAAAATCGTAAAATTAGATTTTATGCGGGATTAGAGCAATTTAATCCCGCATTTTTTATGTCTAATTTATTGAAATATTTGTATATTGAACAAGATTTTGAACACGATTTGAAAAATAAGAAAAGATTTTCAGAGCCTAAAATTTACGACGCTAATGGTGATTTATCTAAGCGTTGGTATGTCTATTTTTCATTCAGAAAAATAGAAGATGGTCCGTTAGAAAGATTTCCAAATAACATTTATGCTCCACAAAATTTTGATAAAAAAGAAAGAATAGAGTGGTTAAAAACTATTCAACGTAATTTATCTGTACTTTTAAAAGATGGATTTAACCCTTACAATCCTGAAAATAAATTTGATTTTGATAACGAGCAAGAAGGGAAATCAATAAAAGAAGCTTTTGAATTTGCACTTAATATTAAGAAAAGTACATTGGCTGAAACCTCTTTTAAAGGATTAGAAGGTCGCATATTGAGATTCGAAAAGTGGTTAGAAGAAAACGGCTTTAAAAATAGATTGATTACATCAGTGAATAAAAAGTAGTGATCACTTATCTTAATGAAGTATTAATTGCTACATCAGCCAAAAATAGAAACAATACAAGAGCAGATATCAGTACTATTTTTTCTACTCTAGAGCAAAATGAAATTATTCCTTTAAATTTTGTTCAAAAAATTCCTGTTTTAAAAAGCACACCCGAAAAAAACAAATCTTACTCAAGTACTGAGGAAAGTAAAATATTCGACTATTTAGATAAAAACAACAAGTTACTTTCTCTTTATGTTAAATTCATTTCCTACAATTTTTTAAGACCTGTAGAGGTTAATCGAATTAAAATTGGAGATATTGATTTAAATGACAAAATTCTAAAAATTAAAACCAAAACTGGATTTAAATTAAAACGAATTCCTCAAGTTCTAATCGATGAATTACCAGACATATCTAACTATCCTAATGATGCATTCTTATTTGGAAGAAAAGATTTTGGTCAATATTGGGATGCTAATGAAACAAGTAGACGAAATGACTATTCTGATTATTTTTTAGAAATTAAAAGAAATTTGGTTTAGGTAAAGATTATGGTTTGTATAGTTTCAGACATACATTCATAACTAAACTCTACAATACTTTCATAAAAGAAATGACACCAGAGGAAGCAGAATCTAACATTATGGCTATAACAGGACATACAAGTAAAACTGCGCTTAGAAAATATTTAAGGGAAATAAATGCTTATATTCCTGAGGATTATTCTAAATATCTTTAATTGTTTTCAACAAATGATTTAAAAAAAACTGACAAAGATTGAGTTATATTCAATAATTTCAATTGAAATAATGTTTACTATAAGTTCATACCAGATTGAGAAAATATAGAGCCATCACGTTTTTAATAAAAAAGAATGTCGAAAGATAAACGAATGATAGTGACAGAAAAAAAATATTTAACTTCAGTTAAAGTGAATAATTAGGCTAGAAATCTTATAAAATAAGTTTATATTTGTTATAAATGATTTAAACTACATAGTAAAAATGAACAAACAAAGGTTGTCCGTATTTATGTCTGCTTCGCTCGGGGCTTTAGCGACTTTTATGCCTTGGTCAAGTGTACCCTTGTTAGGTGATATGAATGGAATAAACACAACTTTGGGAAAATTTTCAATCTTGTTTTTTTCGTTTTCACTTATCATAAGTCTTTTAGGTAATAAAATGAAAGATTTAAAAGGATGGTCTTTTAAGTTAATCATTTTTACTAGTATGCTTGCTTTATTGATAGATTTATTACATCTTTTTGTTCTTTCTTTTGGGAAACCCAACGAGGATAATCCCCTAGAAAAAGTTATTTCTGAACAAATGAGAATCGAATTTGGTTTATACATTGGAATCTTTTCTGGTATTATGACACTTTTATTTCTTTTTACAATGAAGTCTAATGCTAAAGAATTGAATAAGAAAACCAGAAAATTAGAAAAACACATAAGAAAGGATGAAAAAATTATTAAAATTTCTAATCAAAAAATAGAAGAGACTCATAAAGCCAAAGAATCAAAACTCAATAATAATTTTATTTCAGAATTAAAAAAAGAAAGTGAATTAGTAAAAGATTTTGAACCTTCGGATCATAATAAGTATATGCCAAAATAATAATCGAATAGTTAAAATGGGTAGTATTGCTAAAACTATTAAGGTTATAGTTTAAATTTTAAATGAATTAAATTTATAAAACTTAGAAATTTCAGATGATTTTAAAAACGGAAAATCTTTAGATATAAAAACATTTATTGAGTTTTTTTGAGGAAGTAGAATTAAAAGATATTCAATATTCTAAAATTACCATTGGTATACAAAATCAAGCTCTTACCAATTATGATACTATAAATCATGTTATCCCCTTTTGTGCCCATTAAATAAAATAAACCATTTATAATTGGTGAACATTTACAATTTGACATCACTAACTTTGAAACATGAAGTCTCATTTAAGCTTATTTTTGTTAATTTTAAATAAGGAATAATAAAACGGATAAACGTATTGTTCGTCCTTTAGTCGTAAAACTTGTGTCATTATTTGATTTATAAAACTTTATTTTATAATTACATCACTAACTTTGTAACATTACCAAAAGTAAATTACTGCATATCACAGGGCATTATACTATGACAGCGCTTGAGCAATATTTACGTGATATTGATGCTGAATTACCTTAGGATTATAGTGATTTAATTAAGTAATTTATATTTTGTTCAAATTTTTACAAATCAATAAAATTTCTTCATTGAACTCGTTATTTTTATTCAATGCATAATTATATTTTCCTAAATTATATTCAACAACATTAAATAAATTAAATGACCTCAATAATTCACTAATTTCTTCTATTGAAGGAATGCCATTGTTTCTATATGATATGACAATATGTGAATCAATATGATTACTAATTAGTATTCTTAAATCGTTTAAGAAATTTGTTTTATCTTCAAATTCTCTAGATGCATTTATGTTTATTTCCTTATTTTTCTTATTGAAATTTATATTATTGGGGATGTCGTAATAATTAACCAATCCTTCAAGAAAATGATATTTACTATGATAAGATGTGGAACTTTCCTTTTTGAAATATGGAGGATCAATATAGACCAAATCTGCACCTAGATGGCAATTTAGAGCACTAAAATTATAAGCAGTATTTATTCTTCCGTTATCAATACAGACTTTATCTAACTCTTTAATAAATCTTATAAAAAGTTCTTGAAAACTTCTTTCCCATGTTTGCTTATTACCAAAATTACCCTTTTTATAATTTAATCTCATATTTAGGTTTCTTCTATGAAATAAATTATAAGGCCTTTTCATTAGACAGCTTTGAAAAAGAATATATAAAGCACTGCATTTTACATTTTCATTTTCTAATGCTAATACATTCTGTATATATATATCTATTTGATTGTTCTCTTCATCGGTAAAATAAATGTCGTTGTAATATTCAGCGATATGATTTAAATAATTTACTTCAGGAAGCCTTTCAAACAATTTAACTGCATTTTCATACGTCAATTCATTTGTATTTTGTTCGATTAGTTTTCTCCCAATTATAGTATTAAATTGAAAGATATCATTATATAAAACTTGTTTCTGATTTAACTTAGCATAATAAGAGAACGAAGCAGAACCTCCAAAAACATCTAACACAGAATCAAATTCTAAGTTTGCTTCATTTACGATGATGTTCCAGATTTTGTCTATTATTTTTCTTTTTGAACCATAATATCTAGTTTTGGGTAATATTATATCTGGCATATTTCTTTAATAAATTCTTTTAACTTTAAAAGTTCAGGTTCGGCAATACACTCCAGTACTAAACCCTGATGACCAAAAAACGGCACTTTGAATTTGTATGGAGTAACTGCGAACTCTTCTCTTGGAGTATTGTATGTTTGATCAGTAAAGAAATACCTATAGTTATCTATATTTTGATCACTCAAAAATCCCAAAAGAATAAAAGTAAAATCTTGTAAATTGGTATTTGTTATCTGTTTTAAATATTCAATATTATTATTATATTTTTTTGAGGTATCATAAATATTATCTTTGGTAAGCGTAGTCTTAGCTTCTAAAAAATAAAATTTATTATCTTTAAAGATTACAAAATCAAATTCTGCTTTAGATTCTCCCTTTATACATAGCTCAACATTACTCACAAAATCAAGATTTAACTCTGTGAGTATGTCTTCAATAAGATCTTCGTAATATTTTTCAACTAAATAAAATGACAACTCAGCCTTTAGTATATGTACCTTGAGCTTTTCCTTTCTCTGAGGTTCAGAATTTACAAAACCTTCTGTATATCTATCATCTTTATGTTTTAAATAATGTAACAAATTGTATTTTTTACCTATTTTTTGCTCGGTATAAATTCCCAAAAGTTCTTTTTCAACATTCTCATCTGGAAGAAAGAAATTGAAATTTGATAAATCATTTAAATTCTTAAGAACAATAAACTCTTCAAAAAAACATTGATAATCTGCTTTTATTTGTACAATTCTATCTATATATAAATTATGCTTAAGGTTACACAATAATTTATTAAAGTCTCCTTCTTTACTTTTTTCTTTAAAGTTTTGAATAAGTTCTGATTCATACAAAAGTTTTTGTGTTCGTTTCCTTAGATAATTTTCTTTAAGTAATTGCCACAAATGAAGATTAGAATTTTCTTCTTTGATGTATTTTTTCGAATCTACATTATACTTTAACAGAATATGGTCATTAACTTTAATTCCTATAACACTTTTATCTTCTGATTCTTTGTCAACAATAACATAGTATTCGTCATTATCCGGATTAAAATTTAATTTATTATTCAGTTCATGTTCATAATTGACCCAAATATTCTCTATATCTACATCAATCATTTCCAACTTTTCTAAATTCAGTACATCAGCTTTAATATATAATAATTGAGGCTTCAAATTCTCCTGACTGGTTACTTTTATATACTGACCTGCTTTATTTAAATCATAGATTGTTGAAATACTTTTTATTGAATCTCTTAATTTCTCATTATTTAGATTGTCAATAATTTCACCTATTACATTTATCGTTTTAAATTTATCATTTAAACTATTCTCAACTTCTCTCTTTTTAGGCAATGTAGAATAGATGGAAAACTTATCTTTAAAATAATACAGAAAATCTTTTGTTTTAAGTTTAGATATGAATGTTTCACTTCTTAAATAATGTGAATTTAAATGGATAGCAAGAGTATAAAAAAACTGCTCTTTTGTATATTGACTATCTACATCTAAATATTCATTTTTATTCATTCCTAACATCTCATAAAAATCATCAGAGAATATAGAAACTGCATGTTTTATATCATCTTGATCGTCCATAATGTTTTCTAATTTAATAAATACATCATAGCATAGATTAAACAATGCTACTAGATAAGGATCAAGCTTTAAGATAATCTTATACGCAAATATTTTGTTATTATTATCAAACATACTATAAACTTGAATTAGTATAGTTTTCAATTATTGGTTTAAGCTTTGGCTGATACTCGAAATGTTGTCTATACAGTTCTAATAGAGTGAATAAATCTTCAAAATCTTGAATATCAATTATATTAAGTTTATAATTCTTTAAAAACTCATATTTATCTAAATATGAATAGCTCAATTCCATTGAGGCAGGAACAAATATTGAAATATTCTTAAAGAAAGTCTTCTTATCAAAATTCAAATATTCAATACTACTTTTTATTTTTAGTATTTCATTATCAATTACTGATATATCCTTACTGAACACAAAATAACAGAAAGTATCAGTTTCATAGTTGTAATAATATCGTAACTGGCTTGTAAACTCTTCAATTTTGATATTGAAGCTGTCAAGATAATATTCCAGAGGGTCAAAAAACTTACGATGTATATTTTTGAAAGCTTCGACATTTATCTCCAAATCTTTTTTTGTTTCATCAAATATTTCAAGCAAAGAATCAGTTTTTAATGCCTCTTTTAAACTCTTTTTTTCTTTTTTACCAAAAAGTATATCTGAAATCCTTTGTATCAACAGTCTATTACTAGTTGCATCAGTTTCTTTAATCAATTTTTTGAGTACTTCATTAGTATCTTCATCCGAATTGAATAATTCCTTTAAGTAGTCAATTAAATCTTCTTTATCCTTTTTCTCTGTAATTGGATTTATAGCAATTATATGTTGACCTATACGTTGGTACAACGGCTCATTTGTTGATTGGATTAGATTACTATCTACTCCATCCGTTAATGCTAAAATTAGATAATGACCTTTAATTTTATTAGACAAATCAATTAATTCTCTAAGCGATGTAAGAAAATGAGAAAAACGAACTTTCGACTTTTCCCTAATTTTCTCTACTTCATCAATACAAAAAATAATGTATCTACCTGTTTGTGACAATATATTTAAAAATAACACAAGTATTTCCCTACGTTCATAATCTCTTAGTTGACGTAAACCTTGTTTATCAAAATATCTTTTACTGTTTAGTCTCCCAGTTCCTAAATAAAATATATTTCTTATTTCAGTTAAATCATTAGAAGAAAACATTTTTTTTGTATAATCTTCTATAGCACTAAAATTATCTTTATAGTTATTTGCAAGTAAAGCGTAATCAAATTTTTCATCAACCAAATTCTTTACACTTTCAATAATATAATTTGTGTAATTATCTTCTACTATTCTCAATAGATTAAGAATAATGTCATAATTATCTACATCTGCTCTGTAGTATAAAACCTTAATATTATTATTATTATTATTGCGAAAATATAGAGACAAATATTTTAAAATATTTGTTTTTCCGTTTCCATAGTTTGCTGTTATGATTGAAGTTTGAAAACGTTCATCTTTTATCGTGTCGATTTTAGCTTTGATTTTACTTTTAGCATCATCCTGATCAACGATAAAATAAGGTAACTCAGGAACTTTCCCTTCTTTTACATCTGCTATAAAACTATCTGAGGGTTTTTGAGAAATTTTATCCCATAATTGAGATTCTAACATAATCCGTTTATTTATTAAGTTCTTTAATTCGAATATTTACAACAGGTCTATTTCTAATTAAATATTGATTTTTACCTGAAATTGACTGAACAACGTTGTTAAAGAATATACTATACTTGTTTTTTTCTGATTCATAAAATTCTGAGATAAAGTTTTGAAAAGATTTTTTTCCCATTCTCATTTGATCTGCGATATCTTGTAATGACAAAAAGCCCAACTCATTCTTAGGAGTAGTTTCATAAATGGCTATAAAAAAATCAATTTTCTCTTGAAACTTGCTTTTCGAAACAATTTTCTCTTTATAATAATCATCAACTAATTTTTTAACTTCTCTATATGGCTCTTCAAGACCTTCTTTAGTAATTATTTTTAAAAATGTTTTTTTTATGTTATAGTTTTTATCTAAAAGCCCTAAATCCTTAATCCAATGCTCCCGTACTTTACTAAAATTTTTTTCATTACTAGCTTCAGTATATCTAAAGTGTTTTATATTAAATTTTTCAACTAAAAACTCAAAATGAATCTCCTCGATATTTAAATTTTTAACTTTATTTTGAATCTTTTGTAATAATGATAACGAAATAAAAAAATTAAAATCTTCTTTTATTATAGCACAAAATAAAATCTCTTTTTCTTTTTTACTCAATCTAAAATCATTACTTCTACAACTTACTAATTTTTCACCTGAGGAGGTCAATTTATTTTCAAAATCAACAAATTTTAATTTATCTTTTGTTAGGTTTATAAAATATGAAGTTGCTTTATATGTACTAAATATAGACTTTTCAACCTCATCTCTTCTATTAAAAAGTGCATCATTAATAATTTTCTTTTTTCTTTCTTTAGTTAAACCAATTAAGGCATCATATGGTTTCTTAATAGATTCAAATGAAGGAATTCCATGAGTGAGCGCCTCATTTGATTTTTTATTATATAAATTAAAAAATTTTTTTATTATATAAATATAAAACTCAATATAAAACTCGGATTTTGAAATCTCACTGTTTGAATTTTTTTCCTTAATAAATTTACAGACCCATTTTACAGAATTTAAGTTCTGATTATAAGGTCTATGCAAGCTTTTTATAAAATTTATTGACACCAAATATTAATTCATTAATTGATTGGAGTAAAAGTAATGAAATTATCAAATAACATTTTAATAAAAAAGTAAATTAACTGATTTTGTTTTTATTGTTTTTTTTTAGACAGCTTCCTCAAAAGATATTCAGTAGCTTCCGCATCAGAGATTAGCGGTTTCTTTTTAGATTTTTTTGTAGTAGTAAAAGAAGCCGAAACAACACCCAACATTTTATACAGCCTTTCGACTTCCTGTTGAGGAAGGGCTTGAATAATATTGAATGCAGTTTCAGCCTTAAGTGTCATTGAGTTTGTTTAATTATCTTCTTCGTCTTATGCGAGGTTTGTTTACTTTTTCTGCTCCTCTATTTTCTCCCAAATCTGTCTTTGGTTGTTGACTATAGTTGAAGCTATTTGATTCTGAAGTTTTTCTAACTCTTCTTGCTTCTTGCTGATTTTCTCTAATTTTTCCAGTATTTTGGAGAATAATTGGATCGATTCTGTTTTGTTCATATAATTTAGTTTTAAGTTTACTCCAAGAAAGGTTTCTATTCACTTGACTTCCCTTGTATGTATTTCCTTTGTACTCAAAGGAAATACCCGATATTTTTCCCTCAATGCTCGCATTAAGTTTTATACTAACTTTTTTCTCTTTAAGTTTCTTTTCAAATTCAAAAATGGATTGATTATGTTTTATAATTTCATTTATGATTCTTTGAAGTTCTAATCTTTCTGGAGCTTCGCCAGTGCGTAAACATTTTTCAATTTCACCTTTAGAAAGTACATTCGATTCTTTATTTTCTTTAAGTACTGTCAGATTATACTTCACTTCTAATTTTCTAACTAATGCTTCACTTCGTTTATAATCTTGTGAATCACTTACTACATCGCCAGAATACTTGACTCGATTTGCTACAATGTGAATGTGCGAATGATCTTGGTCAGTGTGCTTGTAGATTATATACTGATTGTCGTCAAACCCCATGTCTTTTAAATAATCTCGCCCTAAGTCTGTAAATTCCTTGTCTGAAAGCGAATCAGAGTAGGGGAGACTTAAAGAGGTATGATATACTGCTTTAGATAAATTGGGTCGTAATTGTCGAACTACATTAAATTCTTTTGTTTGCATAACTACTTTTTCTGAAGTTAAGTTAGTCTCTAAAACAACTCCATAACCTTTTTCGACTTTACCTTGATTATATTTCAAAACCCCATAAAAATCGGCGCCTTTCGCTTGTTTTGCTATCATTCTAAAAGTTCTGTTTTAATTTGATTTAAAATTTCTTTCAATTCTCTTAAATCACGATTGAACACGTATTTATCCAAAAAGTTTTGATTGCTTTTTTTCGCTAGCTGATTCACATTATTTCCAATGCGACTAAGTTCAATTAGCAACTCACGATTAATTGGAGATATAGCATGTTTGGGTAACTGCTTATTCAATGCACGTTTACGAACATATTCCACAACAGTTAGTCCATAGGTTTTTGATTGACTTTCTATTAATAATAAGTCTTCACAAGTGAATCTCACGTTTACTTGAAACACTTTTAGGTGATTGATATGGGATTTTGGTCGTGCCATAATTTCTATTTTAAAAATTTCAGGTTTTCGATAGCAATAACATGAAAAAGAAAACCCATCTAAATTCATTCGTTAGAACAAATTTAAATGGGCTATCATTTGTATACTATAGTTGTCGTACAGATGCTTGTACGGCAAATTCTATTCCTCTATTATATGATAAAGTTTTATAATGTCATCTTGAGCTTCATCACCTACAATATAAAAATCTGGCATACTCGCTAGTAATCCTATTGTTTCTCGATATTCTTTTAAGGAATTCTTATCATTACCATAATAATTAAAAGGATTTTTTGGGTGTGTTTCCTGTGGCGTATTAAATTTTGATTTATCTCTGTTTTTTATCTTAAACCTTCGTTTAGCTTCGTCTTCAATATCATTAAAAACTATCTGTTCTTTATCGTAACTTTTTAATTTATAATATTGTTCTTGAAGTATAACAACAAGAGCTCTTCGTCTTGATAAAAATGATTTAATAGTAAAACCGTCAAGCCTGTTTGCAGCATCTTTGAGATCAGAAAGAAATTTTTGAACAAGTTCTAAATTAAAGGTAGAATCACCATTAATTATTGAATGATATTTAACATCATATTTTTTTAAAACCTTAAAAAGTGTTACTAAGTCCATTATAATTTTGGCCCTCCCATACCTCTATTGTTGTTCCAACGTAGTGTGAAAGATTTATTTATAATCTTTTTGTATACATTTTGATTAATTATTAATTTATGCATTTTTTCTCTAGCTACATTAGTTACCAAACCGTATTCCATTTTATTACCCTTTGAATTTGTCAACCTGTCTTTTAAGGACAATCCAATTAAAAACTGTTCCGAAAGTGGAAAATTATAGTCATCTGCCTTTATTATTTGTTGCGCTATTTTCTCCATAGGATCTTCTTCTTTCTTCAAAGCATTTTGAATTTTAGCTCCATAAAAGTTCAATTCTTTTTCGTCTATAATTACTTTAGAATAATTTTTCATGAAAAGTTCACCATATTCAAAACTTCTAATTGGCATATAATCTAACATGGCAACGGATATGAATTCATGTATCTCAGGATGATTGAAAACATAATTTGGATCATATTTCTTTTCTGCAAAAGATTCCAGCCAATCCTTTTTAAAGCCGTCAAGATTTTCTAACATTTGTCTTCCGAAGTCTCTGGTGGTATTCATTATTTCAAATTTTTCAGAAGCAATAAAATCGTTCAATTCATCCCATTTTTCCCTATCTTCTAAAGAATGAAATTGTGAAGAAAAAATTAATGAAATAATAGATTTTAACTCATCTAAATTCAATCGAATAGAGGTTGAATTTTGCTCTTTTAATCGAGTTGAAATTTCATAATAACTAACCCGATTGTAGTCTTTACTTTCTAATAATTTTATTTGCATATAAATAGATTTTAATTCAAAAATAAATAATTATTTTAAATATAAAAATCTGATATTCAAGCACTTATATATAAAATATTTATAAAAAAATTAAAATATAAATATTGTTTATATATCTTTTAAAAGCATAAAGACATACTTTTTAAATAAAGAATTAAGCATCAATTATTTAGGAACAAACACTAGATAAAAGTGTATTAAAACAACCTTCTAAAAATCAAATAATTTTTTTCTGATTTTTTTTTGATTGAAATGAAAATAGCATCTAATTTCAAATTGTAAACAGTGAAAATTCAAAATCTACTTGTTTTGAATTTATAGAAGTTAAAAATATTGGGGTGTGGGGTGCAACCCTGCCAAGCCTGCGACTGAAGGGAGCACGTTTTCGCTAGCGAAAACATGGCTTGCTTCATGACAACCCAAAAGTTTGGAGTTCCTCAGTTTTGGTCTTTGATTGTATTTAAAATGAATAGGAAATTAGTCTGTCATTATATCGATTACATGTAATATTTCTGAAATTGATTCTTTGTTTAGGACACTCAAATCGATTTCGTTAACTAATCTTGAAATTTGATTTTGTAATAGTTCTTGCACTTCTTCATTTAATCCATTTTCTTCTGGTTCATACAACTTCTGAGCAAAATACCTTCCTAGCTTTTCTTCAAACTCTTCTTTAGTATATTCAGAATCGTCCTCATTTTCGAATTCATCGATATGATTTAGATAATTTTCATTTAGAGTGAAAAACTGTAATGCGGTTAAATCGTTTTCATCTAGTTCGCTTAAAAATGCATTTATATATCTTTCAACTTCCTCTAAAGTGTCTGGATAAATTTCTCCTTGGTAATAATATATTGTTTCCAGTAATGGATTAATATTTTTTGGTTTAAGTTTTGTGTTATCTTTAGAACAATTGGGAAATGAAAAACTGAAAAGAAACTCTTTTATTAAATTTCTTTTCGCATATCTACACAACACTTCATTAATCTGTTTAGTAACAATTAATTTTTCATCTACCGTAATCATATCTTTGAATTTACTATTATACTAAAGTTTTATCTTTTGTGCATTTGGAAAGAATATCTAAATATTCATTCTCAGTGATTTCGCTATCATTTATAAAGTTAGTTAAAAATAGGTCAGACAAAAAGATAGCGAAAAACCTTTTAACGAAATAATTAACATCATTTTGAGTATAGTATTCTGCAATTTTATCCATTATACCTTGTCTAATTGCTGGAATATTATTGATATCATGAATAGAAACCCTATGCTGTACATTAATAATCATAGTTTCAATAAACGTATCATTACTCAAAATAATTTGAATAACTGTATATCGATCGTTTAAGTCAAAATCTTTTAAAATGATTTCTGCATGATCACTTATATATGTTTCAACCAATGCAAAATCAACTTTAGTATTCTTCTTTGTATCAAGGAAACCTTTACATAAATCTACTTTTCCATTTTCAAATTTTGGTCCATCTAGCTTACCAAATAAGATTTGATTAATTACTGGTTCTACTATTTTGTAGTTGATATTCATAAATTGTAACATGATGTGAGTATTTGAAGTTTATATTTTTCAAATATAATAAACTTCGTCTTATGTGACGAGTTGTAAAAGCAAAAAAAATAATTGGGTTTATTTCCTTTGTTTAATGCAAAGTAAAATTGATAAAATAGAAGAAGAAATTGTTCAAAAGATTTTTAAGTTGGCGCTTGAAAAGTTTGATGGAAACAACTCTCTATTTGCAAGAAAATCGAACTGCTCTGAAGCTTCCATTAGGCGTATTTATAATGGTAAACAACGCATGACTTTAAACATGCTTCTTAAACTTTGTGATGGATTAGAAATTGATTTGAAGGAGTTGATTGAACAAATCTAAGGCTAAACATGATTGACTAATAAAATGTTGTACTTTGGTACAATAAATTTTATTTCAAATATTATTTAAAATGTTTTTATGTTGATTTAAACTTTGTATTTTTGCGCAATTCAAAAAGAGTTATATGAAAACAATGCCTTGGAAATCAATTAATAAAACTTCTCCAAGATTTTACGTTAAAGCTTACTCATTAACTGAGATTTTGATAGTATTGTGTATTATTGGTATTTTACTTTTAATGGTTTTACCTAATCAAACATCAGTTATTAGTCAAGCAAAAGCAATTGAAGCGCAAGCTATGCTAAATCAAGTATATGGTTTAGAGAAAAGTCATTTTTATCGTTTTTCTAAATATTCTAATAATTTGGAAGAAATTGGATTTGAACAAGAACAAACTGTTGAAGATGGTGTTTCAGGTGTTGATAATGATAATAAAAATATTGCACCAATGATTGAGTTAAATTTTGATGGAAATGAAAAAATGCAAAAATTTTCATTTAGTATAAAGTTTAATGATAAAAACCAATTTGATAAAGTAATTTTAAATTCAGGTAAAGAATTTGGCATAGAAGAATGGAATAAATTCTTCACTGACATGAATCCTCAGGATACTGAGGCAGGAACAAACATTCAAAATGATTATATCCAAAGAGATTATAATAATAATAATCCAAAATAATTAAGTTTATGAAAACCAAAATTGTTTTAATTGTAGGCTTTTTATTATCATTTGTGCCCTATTTATTAATTTTTAGTATCCCTATTTATTTGTTAGGTGTATTGATTTTATTAAATTCTAAGGAAACAAAAAAAATCAAAATTTATTGGATTTCTATAACTTTATTTATACTTGCACTGACATATATTATACTAATATTATATATTGAAAAAATGACTGGAGAAAATTTTTTTAATATCTAACTCGATGGCTCGGATTTATCAACGCAACGATAGCGCAGAAATGTTTTCCGTGCCCACAAAGTAAATAATTAAATTTTTACTAAAGGCTTTTAAATATAAAAACAGAACATCGAAATGGTGTTCTGTTTTTTATTAAAATTCATATATTTACACCACGTTCTTATACACTTATTTTGTAGCTAATGACTATCCTTCTTTTGGAATGACATTGCCTAACCGAACGCACTCAAGTACTGCTTACCGTTACGGTTTCCAAGGACAAGAAAAAGACGACGAAATTAAAGGCGAAGGGAATAGTATAAACTACACCTTTAGAATGCACGACCCAAGAGTTGGGCGTTTCTTTGCAACTGACCCGCTTGAAAAAAAATATCCAATGTTGACACCTTATCAATTTAGTGGTAATAGGCTTATCGATTCTAAAGAGATTGAAGGAATGGAGGGATTTCAGTATACAAAATATGACATTGTAAATGGTCAAAAAATTCCAATAAAACAAATCGTAGAAGTAGACGTAATTGTTTTAGTTACAACTAATAGCAAAGATAAGATAAGTTTTAGTGTAGGTACAGGAAAGAAAATAGAAAAAATATTGAATGATAATTTTAACCCTACAGAAGTATACAAGGATAATAGGTTTAATAGAACTTTTAATAAAGACAAAATAGGTAAAAAGAAAAGAGAATATACAACAAATATAGAGGGGCATACCGTTCCAGTTGAATTTGTATTTAATGTATCAGAACAAAACTACAAAGGATCAGAAACTATCGCTGGACGCTCCGACTTGTTAATAAAAATTACTAATGATAATAATAAAAAAACAGATTTTATTTCTACCGATGGTGATATTGTAAGAAGTACCATAACCGTAGGTCAGATAAAGGTAACTAGTATAGATGACGCTGGAGTTGCAAGTTCTGGTGGAAACCGTATTGTCTTTAAGAAAAGGCAGTTATCTTCTATTGTACATGAAATTATTCATAACTTTTACTCATATGATAAGAATCTAATTATGAAAAATGATAAAGATCATGAGAATGAAAGTATAGGTGGAGGTGGAGCAATGCTATATGGAACTGGAGCTGGGAGCCCTCCTTCACAAAATAATATAAATTTTATCTTAAAAACAGTTCCATCTATAGACGAATCAGAAAAGCCATCTAAAACAAATAATTAAAGTTATGAGAGTATACGTATTTATAATTATTCTGTTGACATTCTTTCCTAATAATACATTTTCACAAGAAATTTTTGAAGGTTATGTTTTATGTATTGATAATTATGTTGATGCTGATGAAAATAATATTGAATACTATTTTGTACCTATTGGTTTTGAAAAAAATAAAATATTATTTGATGAAGAAACCTTGGAAAATAAAAATGATAAACTAGAATTAAAAATTAGACAATTAGGTGGTTATAAAATTTACAAGTACGTTTATGATTTTGAATATAATGATTGTGTTGATAATAAGGGAAAAAGTGACAATTATTATCTTGATATAAATCTTAAACTTATTTTTTTTCATTATAATCGTGATACGGAGTATAGTGTAAATCAGGATTTTTTTCTAAAAAAATAAAGAAAAATAATTTTTTTGTCTGTAAAATTAAATTTAAAGGATGTAAATTAATTGATAAAGATTATATAAAATCCCAAGTGTTAAAAATATTTGTTTATTCAATAGAAGAAATTTCTGTTGTAGGTGAAAATGAGAAGGAATCGATAATTAATTTTATTAAATGTAATGGGTAATGACGGTAATGTAGTAAACTAAGCTATAAAATAAACATCAAAACTAAGTTGTTGAAAAACAGTATTTAACGCATAAGTTAAATACTGTTTTTTTATTACACTTAACAATAGTTCCCCGATAGCGCAGATTTGTAATCTGTGCCTATTTTTGTAAAACAAAACAAAAGCCAGCTCTAAAGCTGGCTTTTGTTTTATATAATGAGGCTATCAATGATTAATAATTTTACTCAAATCAAACATTGGTGCATACATCGATACCATAATAATGCCTACAATAACTCCAATAACAATAATAATCATCGGTTCCAAAATAACACCAATCATTTTAGTTTGGTGATTAATTTCTTCATTATATTGTTCCGTTAGGCGTTCAAACATGGTGTCGAGTTGGTTAATTTGTTCCGCAACTTCAACCATCGAAACCAATTTGTTTTCGTAAATACTATGCTTACGCAAGCTTTCATGTAAAGAACTTCCGCGCGTAATATCTTCTTTTATTTGCTCTATCGATTTCTCAATGGGGTAAAACCCTATCATTTTAGAAGTCAACCCTAAAGAAGTTAATAAAGTAGTTCTCGATGTAATTAATAAATTCATCGATTGACAAAAACGAGAAATGTATATTTTACGAATCAATTTCCCAAAATATGGAATTTTCAACACTAAACTAGAGGTGAATTTTCGGTAACTGTCTTTTGTTTTTAAAAAGTAATGCATCGTAAACAAACCAATTAAAATCAAGATGAAAACTCCGAAAATTGTTCCTGAATGATTGGATAATTTAATGATGTATTGTGTACTTTTAGGCAATTCACTTCCAAATTGTCTAAAAACAGAGCTAAACATTGGTACAACTTTGTTCAACATGAAATACAACACTAAAACAGTAACTAACATTACAATCGCTGGATAGGTTAAAACCGAAACAATTTGCCTGCGCATTTGAATTTTTCGATTGAAGTATTTTTGTAACTCAAACAATACTTCTTCTAATTTTCGGGTTTCTTCTCCAATTTGCACACTGTAGTATTCGTAAGGCGAAAACTGGTTCGATTCTTTCATAGATTCGTAAATACTTTTTCCATGAACAATCTTATCTTTTAGTGTTAAAATCAGCTCGCGTTCTTTCTTTTTTGTTACTTGCTGACTCACAATTTCTAACGCCTTTTTAAAATCAACACCCGATTTTAAAAGCATCCCTAATTCGCGATAAAAAATTTCTTTTTCTTTATCGGAAAAGGTTTTCGAAAACTGAATGTTATCCAAATTGAATTGGAATTCCTTTTTCGGTTTTTGGTTTTCGGTTTTATAGGTAGAAAGATCTAAACTCATGGTGTTTGCAATTTGATAATATCGTGTGCGTAAACAGGTTTGTAGAATTTTAAAGTAAACGGTTGTTTGTTAGCTTCTAAATGAATTTCAAGCTTTTGAAAAATCTTACTTTTGTTTTCATTGGAAACTGTATCGAGCTTTATTTCTTGAAAATTTAGATGAAAAGTATCCGTAAATTGAGAAGCTTTTCGAATCAAATACTCTTCTTGTTTTTGGTATACCAAAACAGATCCATCATAGGTTTGAAATTGTAATCCATTTTCGGTAAACTGCATTTTTTCGCTTTCAAAAATGGCTTTATTTAAACTGTATGATAATCGGTTAAAATTGGCTGTATATTCATTTTGTTCTTTAAAATTAATTAACTGTTGTGAAACAATGCTAAAAATTCCAAAAATGATTCCAATTATAATTGCGGTTATGACCAAACTAACCATAACTTCAACTATTGAAAAAGCTTGTATGTAGTGCTTTTTATTCATTGGAATACAAATAGAACGTTGCTTTTAAATCACTATCTACGCTATCTTTTACTTGAACCGAAATTTCTCTTAAATTGGTATTTAGCCAATTTTCTTCCACCGAAATAGTTTCCGGATTTACGTTTTCTTCATTCAGTTGCAATTCGTAAAACTGTTGGTTTAATACATTTTGTTTATTGTAATGTTGGGTTGAAGTTTTAGGCGAAAAAACATGACTATACACCAAAATAGCGATGAACAAACAAATCGAAATAATCGTCAACGCTATAACCGATTCAATTAAAGAATTAGCTTTATAATACTTTTTTAACAATGCCATAGTGTTGATTTTGATTGTTAAAAATAGGGAAGTCGATGAAAACCTTTGGTTTTCGTGTAATATCGATAGTTACATCGGCTAAACAATTGGCGTAACTTGCCGAAGTTGTCTTGTGGAGCAATTTTGAAGCGAATACAGAACCAAAAACACTTCCTTTAAGGATAAGTGTACCTGAACAGTAAATTATGCCTGAAATCGAAATATTTTCGCCCAATTCAATATTGTTTTGGTTTAAATGCAAAACATCATTACCAAAAGCTAAAATTAATCCCGCCATTTTTACATCTTCATCGATAAAAATAGTTGCTTCTTTTTCTTCATTTTCGTTCAACAAACATAAGGTAGAAGGATAATTCAGTTTGGTTTCTTTACCCACAAAAATTCGTTCAGTTGCTAAAACTTGGATTGTTCCTTCAAAACCTGATTCAATAGTAACTTTTGGCGCTTTTATAATAACATCTTCCAGTATATTATTCTTTCTAATTACAATTGAATCTCTGGAACTGATTACAAAATTTCCTTTAATGACTTTATTTTCAAGATTTGGTGAAGCTAATTCTATTTCCAAAGTTTCTTTAAAAAAAGAATTAAAATAAACCGAATCGTTTTTAGCTTCTAATTCTTTGAAATTAGTTTTAAAAGTCTTTTGATTGTCAAATAATTGTTGACAATCTTCCGAAAGTTTTGGTAACTGAATTTCCGATATTTTTTTTGTTCCTTGAAACGAAATGATATTCGGTTTGTTTTGAATATAGGTTTCTTTTATTCGTTCCGATGGTAAATACGAATTTCCTTTAACGGTTACTTTTCCCGAAGCACTTAAAGGTTGGGTAAAATTAGCCACATACAAAGCGTCTTGTGAATTCAATTTTTTCCCCACAAAATGTGCCGATTGTACGGTGTCGTTTTGTAAAAAAGATTGCGTAAGTAAAACGGTATGTAAACCATGTTTTTTGGTTTGAAAAGCCGATTGAATACCAGTATTTTCATCTTGTAAAAGCTCTTCGTCTAAAACCAATTGGTTACCCAGTGCATAATTAATGGTTGATAAATTATTGCTGTACAAACCTTCATGCGTAGCATAATACAAATTGAGTTGGTTGTACATGTTTGAAAGCAACAACAAACCACCTAGTAGCAAGCCTACTAGTAAGCAAACATAAACTGCATATAGCAAACTATGTGCTTTTACCATTTATTTTTTGTCTTTTTTCTTGAAAATACGTTTATAGAAAGGTTCTTTTTCAGTTTTATTTTTTGGATCCGTTTTTGCGTTTTTCTTTAATTCTTTTTCTTTGGCTTTAGCTTCTTTTTGTTTTTCTTTTTCAAGCTTTTCTAACTCGCGATCTTTTTGCTTTTGCTCTTTTAAAGCCGCTTTTTCTTCTTTTGTTAATTTCGGCTTTTTAATAAAAATTACTCCGTTTTTATAGCGTGTAGTATCTTGTTTTACGAAATTAATCCAATAACCATGTTTTTTACCCGATTTGTAATAGCCTTTCTCAAGCATTTTACCCTCGACATTATAGCTGAAAAACTTACCTTGTTTTAAGCCACTACTGTATTCTTGCGTACTTTTTGTAGCGCCATTTTCAAACCAAGTTTTCCACAAACCTACCTTTAGACCTTTTTTTAAAGTGCCTTGCTCTGCTAATTGATTACTGTGGTAATACTTTTTGAAATCGCCATCTAAAACCTGACCAGCAACACCGCCTTCAGCTTTGTGAATTAAACCTCCTTTAAACCAAAAATACTCTTTATTGTGTTTTACACTAACCTTTTTATCAGTGGTATAAAACTCGTAACGAAAATCTTTATCGGATATTCTTTTAATGCTATAGGGATCAGTAGCAGCAAGTAAAACAAAACTTAATATGCTAACGAATAGTAACTTTTTCATTGTTGTAAAATTGTGCAGCAAATGTAATTATTTTTTTATCATTGCAATTTTAATTAAACAATATAAAAACAAAAGCCAGCTTTAAAAGCTAGCTTTTATTGTTATTTTTTAATCTTTACCACGCGAAAGATTCGCGCGGGAGCGGGAGTTTAACTTGTATGCTAAATACTGTTTTTTAATAACTTATTTTAATATTTATTTTATGCCCTAGTTTACTACATTACCCGTTGTGTCCACGAGCTAGAATCTCGCGGTAGCGTTACCGATTATTTATAACTGTTTTTCTTCTCGTATTCTAAAGCTTTTTTTTTAGCTTCAAATAAATTAAAATTATCTTTTTTCAAATATGATTGAAATTGTTGAAATAAAATTAAATTATTTACTGTAATACTGTTTTGCTTGTTTGCAAACATAAAGCTATCAATTGCAGAAGAACAATTTAGGTTTTCCTTTGAATTTTCCATTACAGCTTCATGAATAATTTTTGAATAATCTCCATATGAATTAATTGATGACTGTTTTAGAGAACTTAAAATAGTGTCTGATTTGGACTCTATTTTAATCTTTATTTGTTCAAAACAACATTCTAAATTACTTTCTTTTGGAGATGAACAATTGCACAAAACACAAACAAATATAATAGTTAAAGTTATAAATCGCATATCTAATTAATTTTTACTTTTTCCATTGATGATTTTGCTTCTGATTTATTAAAATAAGGATCACCTAAAGAAGAAGTGCCATCAAATATTTCAGAATCAGTAAAATTTTTATATTCAGGATATTGTGATTCTAAATTTTGCCTTACTAATTTTCTATATTTTTCTACAGAAAACTTACCCATTTCTTCTCCACTTGGAGGAACTAAATATAAATCTATATTGTTAGATAATGACCATTGTAAATCGCCTCCAGAAGCAAAACCTGATAACTCATTTGAAAAATTAAGTGGTCCTCCCCATGGATGAGTGTGGATAGTAGTTGAACGCTTCCATCCTTTTATTCCAATTGATTTTTCTGGATCAACTACCGCACTATTTCCTGGTACATATTTTGGACCTTCGGCTGTTGTACCTAATGTAAAAACCTCCATCTTCCCTTTACCATTTGGATTTTCTATTTGTTTTGTGAATAAAGACATGGCTTTTTCATTTGTTGAGTTTCTATTTTTTTTAGCCCAAAGAGATAATTGTTTATCTTGATTTAATTGATTGTTCTCATACGCAGGAGTACTCATGTTATTAAAAATTCTTATGGTGTTCACATTTGGAGGAGTTTTTAATATTCTCTCAATGTTTACTTTCATTTTATTCAATTGATTAACAAAGTCTTGTCTTACTATTTTGATTTCATTACTTGAACCATGTTTCCCTAATAATTTACCGTCAGAAGTGTAATAAAACTCTCTACCCTCTAAATCAATACCATCAATAACCCTGTTTTCACTAAAAGCATATGGGCTATTCCAAGGATAATCTTTCTCAAGCGGATCAGGTGCAAAAAACCTACCCACTCTTGGGTCGTGCATTCTAAAGGTATAATTTAAAGAATTTCCTTCGCCTTTAATTTCGTCATCTTTTTCCTGTCCTTGGAAGCCGTAACGGTAATCTATACTAGGTCTGTCTGGATTTGGTACGAGCATACCAAAAGAACGGTAGTCATTTACTACTCAAAATTATTTGTAAGAACGTGTTGTAAATATACTATTAAAATTAAAAACAGAACACCATTGTGATGCTCTGTTTTATTGCTTTATACTTAAACCATTTGTAACCAACTTGTTTTAACTGTTACTTTTTTTAAACCACGCGAAGGGATTCGCGCGGTAGCGGGGGGATTACAAATCCGCGCTATCGGGGTTACAAAAGCTCTCTTTTTTCATAGTTATTGTAGTCCTTTATTCCGTTTAAAATGTTTCCTATAGGTCTAATCATTATCTTTTCTTTTTATCAGAACTTGTATAAAATGATCCTATAATGCCTTCTTTTTTCGTACAAAATATAATTGCATCTATAGAATGGTTAAAGTAATTAAAAACATTTTTAAAGCGAAACACGTAATACATTTTATTTAGATGTAAAATATTTTCTTCTGATTCAATTTTTAAATAATAATCTTTTTTTTCATTCATTAAACGAACTGTATAAAAATCACCACTCTTACATTTTAAATTTAACAAACTTTCATATTTATCAGTCGTTTTTATTTTAAAGATAGAGTCTTCAAATATCATTTTATATTCCTTATCAATATTTATAGACTTATTACTAAAGTTCATTTTCAAACCGTAAATAGAAGGACAATCTTTAGATATAACTCTAGTTATAAAAATTAAAGGTTTTTCTTTATCTTTTGAAAAATCTACATATTCAATTTTACCGCATTCTTTGTCTTTCATACAACCACTTAGTAAAAAAAATGTTAAAAATATAAAATCACTAATTTTCATTGCTTTCTTCTTTAATTTTTATATCTGCTTCTATGATTTTATCAATTTTATCATAGTCTTTTTTTGCTATAGTATTTTTGTATTTTGGTAAAGATTGTATATCTTCTTTGGACGGACTAGACCATCTAACTTCTCCATAATAATCGCCATGATCTAAGTCATTTTGTTCCTCTCTATCATACTTTCCGCTTAGGGTTGAAGTTACATGGAACTCTTCATGATTTAAAACTTTTGTAGCATTTTTTAGCTTATGCTCCTCAGAACCAATATTACTTTTATTAACACCTATTAATATAATTCTACCTTCATTTGAAGTTTTCTTATATACATTATCAGAAACATCTTTTAAAACAGATGGATACTGCTCTTTGTATTTATTAAACTCGTCAATATTTGTAATTTGTAATTGCATTCCATCTGCAGGATAACCTTTAAATGAAAAATACATAATATTGTAATCTGTTTGGGATTTTAATTTTTTATACATTTTCTTTCCAACATCTGTCTTTCTCTCAACTCTTATCATAGTTTTGTAACTATCATCTACACTCTTGTGGAACCAAACTTCTTCCTTTCCTTCAAGTTCAATATGAGCAATGAGTTTATTCCCACTAAAACTATATGGAGTATAATGTGGATAATCTTTAAACAACGGATCAACGGTAAAAAACCTACCTACTCTCGGGTCGTGCATTCTAAAAGTGTAGTTTAATGAGTTTCCTTCACCTTTAATTTCGTCGTCTTTTTCTTGCCCTTGGAAGCCGTAACGGTAGCTATTGCTAGAACCGTGGCGGTTAGGGATTAGCATTCCAAAAGGATAGTAGTCAAAAATTACACATTATCAATAAATACAATAGCTAACAAATTTTTAAATATTGTAAAAATTGCATAATTTTGCAGTTTTCGTCACTTTTTGATGTAAAAAATCGGCATTTTTTCGGCTATTTTTAAGAACGTTTTTACAGTTTAAATGTAGTAAAAAAATAACAATAAATTTGAATAAATATTTTCAATAGTAAAATGAAAAAAACACAAGATTTGGTTCCGTTGTTTAAACAAATGATTCGAGAATCGGAAAACGGAAAGCGTTTAAAGAAAAATGGAGAAAAAATTACAGCAGGAACCATTGAGAATTATAAATATGTTTTGCACAACTTAATTCAGTTTTCTACGGAAACTAATTTTGAATTGCGTGTGTGTAGTATTTTACGTTTAACCAAGCGTGAATTGCAATCGGAAAAAGCCTATTGGAAGAAGTTTTACAAAAACTTTACCGAATTTATGTATAAAAAAGGTTGTTTTGATAATTATGTGGGTGCGAATATAAAAGTGATTCGTGTTTTTTTTAATTACTTAAAAATAGAAAAAGACATTTATACTGGCGATTTTCACAAACAATTTTATGTACGAAAAGAGGAAATTGATATTTTAGTTTTATCGCCAGAACAATTAAAGTTTTTAATTCACAACAAAGAATTCGAAAGTCAGTTGGTTTCTACACAACGAAAAGTGAAAGATATTTTTGTGTTTGGTTGTACCACAGGTTTACGTTTTTCGGATATTTTTTTGTTAACCAATAAAAATTTTGAAAAAACAAATGACGAATGGTATTTGAAACTGAAGTCAAAAAAAACAAAAACCTATAGTTTTATAAAACTGCCGAGTTATGCCATTGATATTTACAAAAAGTACAAACCTACTAGCGATAGAAAATCCATTTTCGGAGAGAAGAATTTATCTAACTTCAATCGTTCTATAAAACGGATTGGTGAAATGGCTGGTTTTACAGATTCAGTTCATATATCAAGGGAAAAACAAGGGAAAACTAAGAAAATAGGAAATGCTTCTAATGATCGTTTTTGTGATAAAATGAGTTCGCACATGATGCGTAGAACTGCAATTACTACGTTATTAATTTTAGGAATGCCAGAGCACCTTGTTCGTAAGATTAGCGGACATAGTCATGCGAGTAGTTCTTTTAATCGATATGTACATTATGCTCAGGCTTATATTGATAAAGAGATTGATAAGGTGTATAATAAACTAGAGGTTTATTGAGTGTTGTTATAGGATTCAAAAGTGCTTTAAAATAATAAAATATAAATTTTCTAATATATTTTTGGGGTTAAGAATTTAAAAATAGTACCTTACATTAAAATAGTCATTTATAGATTTAAAATTAAAATTTTATGAATTATAAACTTTTTGGACTAATTTATTTCAAATTAAAAACTTTTACATAAATTAGTTGGATAGTTTAAAAATATTAATATTAGTTTTTAATTAATATGTTCTAATCTTGAACATAAAATTGAACACGATTTTTTAAAAAAGATAGCATTTTGATGCTCGCAAGCCCAATAAATACGTTTGTATTTTTCTAATTGCGAAATTCATAACCCTGAGGTCACGGGTTCAACTCCCGTCTTCGCTACTAAAAATAAACCCTAACTAATCAAACAGTTAGGGTTTTTTATTTTGAAAATCTTGTTATCGTTAATTGGTAAATTAACGAAATAGGTTTATCTTTGCGCTCCTCAATATTTTGACAACGAATTCATTAATTGAGTGTTACTTATGGAAAACAAAAAGAAAGTTGCGTTTTATACGCTTGGATGTAAATTAAACTTTTCTGAAACATCCACCATTGCCAGAAATTTTCAAGAAGAAGGTTTTGATCGTGTTGACTTTGAAGAAGTAGCCGATATTTATGTAATCAATACGTGTTCGGTTACTGATAACGCCGATAAACAATTTAAACAAGTGGTTCGTAAAGCTCTACAAAAGAATGATAAGGCTTTTGTGGCTGCTGTGGGTTGTTATGCGCAGTTAAAACCAGAAGAATTAGCTGCTGTTGATGGTGTTGATTTGGTTTTAGGAGCTACTGAAAAATTCAAAATTACAGATTATATCAATGATTTGTCGAAAAACGACATGGGCGAAGTGCATTCTTGCGAAATCGAAGAAGCCGATTTTTATGTTGGAAGTTATTCTATTGGTGATAGAACTCGTGCGTTTTTAAAAGTACAAGATGGTTGTGATTATAAATGTACGTATTGTACGATTCCATTGGCTAGAGGAATTTCTCGAAGCGATACTATGGAAAATGTAATGAAAAACGCAGCTGAAATTTCTGCTAAAGGAATTAAAGAAATTGTTTTAACGGGAGTTAATATTGGTGATTACGGAAAAGGAGAATTCGGAAACAAAAAACACGAACATACTTTTTTAGAATTGGTGCAACATTTAGACGAGGTTGAAGGAATCGAACGTTTACGTATTTCTTCTATAGAACCAAATCTGTTGAAAAATGAAACGATTGAATTTGTTTCAAAAAGTAGAACATTTGTGCCGCATTTTCACATTCCATTACAATCGGGTTCAAACGATATTTTAAAGAAAATGAAACGTCGTTATTTACGTGAATTATATGTAGATAGAGTTACGAAAATTCGTGAAGTAATGCCCCATGCTTGTATTGGAGTTGATGTTATTGTTGGTTTTCCAGGTGAAACCGACGAGCATTTCTTAGAAACGTATCATTTCTTGAACGATTTAGATATTTCTTATTTACACGTTTTTACGTATTCTGAAAGAGATAATACAGAAGCAGTAGATATGGATGGAGTAGTACCAAAGAATGTTCGTGCAAAACGCAGTAAAATGTTACGCGGACTTTCAGTTAAAAAACGTAGAGCATTCTACGAAAGTCAAATTGGAACTACAAGAACAGTTTTGTTTGAAGGTGAAAATAAAGAAGGTTATATTCATGGATTTACTGAAAATTATGTAAAAGTTATTACACCTTGGAATCCTGAATTAGTAAATACATTACATGAAGTGAACCTAACAAAAATAGATGAAGAAGGTCGCGTTCGAATTGAATTTGTAAATGAATTAGTTTAAAAATTATAAATCTAAAATTACATTGTAATTTTTTAAAGAAGCTAAAGACTCTTGCGAAGTATGATCAAATTTTTCTTCAAGGGTTTTTAGCTTTTTCTTTTGATTTATTTTTCTAACTGCATCGAAAAATCGTCTTACTTCTTCTAAGTTTTTGATTTCCAATGCTGGAACTTTTGTATTGTTGCCTTCGTCATCTTTTGCAACCATTGTAAAATAACTCGAATTACAATGTTTTTTTACACCAGTTTGTATGTTTTCAGAATCAACACGAATACCAACAACCATTGAACTGTTACCTACATAGTTAACTGAAGCTTTTAAAGTAACTAATTCGCCAACTTCCACCGGATTTAAAAAATCTACAGTATCAACAGAAGCTGTAACACAATAGCAACCTGAATATTTAGAAGCAGAAGCAAAAGCAATTTGATCCATTAATTTTAAAAGATAACCACCATGAATTTTTCCACTAAAATTAGAATGAGAAGGCAACATTAATTCCGATAGTATAATTTTTGAAGCATCTACAGTATTAGTTGTTTTCATTTGAATTGATATTAAAATGAGGCGAATTTTCTTTTTCTACTTTTGTGATAAAATAACGAGTATCGCCCCACCAAAAAAATGTTCGATAACGTTCTATATAATCAACTTTTACATAGCTGCCTTGGTATTCTTTAAGTTGATTGATGATTTCTTGATTCTTGCCTTCAACTGAAAAGCTGAATATTTGCGCACCAGAAATTCCTTGACTCAATTCGCCTTCCCAAGTTTTTACTAAATAACCTTTATTACTAATTTTTATTAATTCACCAGAACGAACTCCTTCACTATACGGAACATAATACACAAAACTTATGTAAGCGATGCTTCCTAAAGCAAAAAATAAAACGAAATAGATAAATATTTTTTTAATTATGTTCATAAGTTTTCTTCTAAGATGTTATCGTCATTTTCTATAGCTCTTTTTAAAACCGCTTCTGGAATTGATTTTTTAGCTTTGGCTCCCATTTTTTTTAATCGTTCAACACTATTGACTAAATTACCTTTTCCTTCAACTAATTTATTCATAGCATTGCCATATTCACTTTTGGCTTCGTCCATTTTTTTGCCAATTTTAATCAAATCTTGAACAAAACCTTCAAATTTGTCATATAAAGCTCCGGCCTGGCGCGCAATTTCAATAGCATTTTCTTGTTGCTTTTGGTTCGTCCACATGCTATCGATAGTACGAAGTGTTGCCAAAAGGGTGGAAGGCGTTACAATCACTATATTCTTTTCAAAAGCCTTGTTGTACAAAGTGCTGTCTTCTTGTAACGCAAGAGCAAAAGCAGGTTCAATTGGGATAAATAACAACACAAAATCGGGACTTTCCATATGGTAAATATCCTGATAGTTTTTATCGCCTAATTGTTCTACGTGACGCTTAATCGAGTTAACGTGTTCTTTTAAAAAGTTCGCTTTTAAAGTATCGTCGTCTTCATTTACAAATCGTTCATAAGCCGTTAAAGAAACTTTTGAATCGACCACCATTTTCTTACCATCAGGAAGATTTACGATAACATCGGGTTGAATGCGATTGCCGTCTTCGGTGGTAAAACTTTGCTGTACTTCATATTCGCGACCTTTTTCTAAGCCCGATTTTTCTAAAACACGCTCCAGAACCAATTCGCCCCAATTTCCTTGCATTTTGCTATCGCCTTTTAACGCTTTAGTCAGGTTAATGGTTTCTTTGCTCATTTGCTCGTTCATTTCCTTCAAACCTAAGATTTGTTGGCGCAGCGCAGCATGATAATCGATACTTTCTTTGTGTGTATCTTCTACTTTTTTCTCAAACAATTGAATTTTTTCCTGAAGCGGATTCAGGATGATTTTCATGTTTTCTTTGTTTTGTTCGGTGAATTTATTGGTTTTTTCTTCCAATATTTTATTTGCCAAAAGTTCAAATTCTTTGGTAAATTTCTCTTGAACTTCTGTTAATTCTTGTTTTTGTTCTTTATTTCGTTCCAATAAATTATCGAAATCATTTTCTTTTTTTGCCAAATGAATTGCTAGACTTTCTTTCTCTTTTTGAAGCGTATCTTTTTCAACGGATAGGTTTTCTACACTTTTTTCCAACTGATTTTTTTCTTGTTGAAACTGTTGTTTTAATTGGTCTATTTGGCTTAACAAACCATTAATGCGTTCTTCTAAACCAGAAGTTGCGGATTGTGATTGTGATTTGGTAAGCAATTTACCAATGTAAAAACCGATAGCCAATGCTAAAATAAAAACGGCGAGTACTAAAATTGTTTGCGACATATAAAAATTGAATTTCAAATGTAAATTTAAGGAAATTAATCAATTTAAGAATTCTCTTCGACATAATTTGAAAAACGTATTTTTGTGAAAATTTCCACATGCAACATCATCATTTTTTATTGCATAAACCGCATGGTTTTTTAAGTCAGTTTATTTACGAAAAGAAACGAAACAAACGTTTGTTGGGCGAATTGTTTTCTTTTCCTGAAGGAACTATGGCAATTGGTCGGTTAGATGAAGATTCTGAAGGTTTATTGTTGTTAACCACTGACGGAATGATGAGCGAAATAGTGCGTGCCAAATCAGTTGAAAAGGAATATTATGCCCAAGTCGACGGTTTAATAACGGATGAAGCTGTCGAACAATTGCAAAAAGGAGTTGAGATTGGTTTTAAAGGCATTCGATATATGACGAAACCTTGCCAAGCTAAACGAATTACAGAATTATCAAATTTTATCGGTGAAGGAAGAAGAATCCGCGACGAACGTCACGGACCCACGAGTTGGGTTTCGATAACAGTTACCGAAGGTAAATTTCGCCAAGTTCGAAAAATGACCGCGGCAGTTGGCTTTCCAACGTTGCGTTTGGTTCGAGTTCGCATTGGAAATACGCATTTAGCAGGAATTTCTGCAGGTGAAGTTAAAGAAATAATCGCTTTTGATTTGTAAATTGAAAACGTCAGTTCGAGTGTTTTTTGTGAGTGAAACGAAACTAAAAATGTATCGAGAACTTTTTTGTTTGATTTTTCTTATTCTCGATACAATTTTCTGTAGAAAATTACTCGAATTGACGAAAAAAAATCTCTACTTTACTTTAAATTTTCCGATTGTGGCATCGAACATAATATCTTCATTTTGAAATATTTTATCAAAAACACCTTCGTTTATTAGATTGCAAGGTTGGTTATGAAAAATATCATTTTCAGTAAAAACAATCATTTCATCTGCTAATTGAATGGCTAAATCTAAATCGTGCGTTGAGTATAAAATGGTTTTCCCAGTTTCGTGTGTAAGTTTTTGCAATAGTTTTAGTAAGGTAATTTTATGTACTAAATCTAAATGTGTGGTGGGTTCGTCTAAAACAATAATAGATGTGTCTTGAGCTAAAGCGCGTGCTATCATAGCTTTTTGCAATTGACCATCACTTACTTCATAATAACGTTTATTACAATAATCTGAAATTCCTGTTAGTTCAATTGCTTCGGTTATTTTTGTTTGATCTTCTTCGCTTAAAGTTCCAATCCAATTGGTGTAGGGTTGTCTTCCTAAAGCAACAATTTCATAAATTGTTAAATTGCTTGGTGGAAGTGTTTCTGTAAGCACTAAACTTAATTCTTGAGCTAAATCGACTACAGAATATTGTTTTAAATTTTTACCATTAAGAGTAACTGTTCCAGAAATAGGTTCAATAACTTGAGTAATGGTTTTTAAAAAAGTAGATTTCCCAATTCCATTTTTACCAATTAAAGCAACTAATTTTCCTTTATCTAAACTCAAATTTATATGAGACTGAATTATAGTTTGAGATTTCCCTTTTTGGTATCCAATTGTTAAATCTTTGATATTTAAAATATGCTCTGTCATTACAATTGAATTTTTCTTTTACGTAATAATAACCAAATAACAATTGGCGCTCCAAAAATTGAAGTTATCGCGTTGATGGGTAAAGTTATATCATTTCCTGGTAATTGTGCAATAGTATCGCAAATTAGCATTACAAGAGCACCTATTAATAATGTACTTCCAAACAATATAAAATGATTACTCGTTTTGAAAATTAGTTTTGAAATATGTGGAACCGCTAATCCAATAAATGCAATTGGTCCAACTAAAGCGGTAATGCTTCCGGCTAAAAAACTTGTTGCAATTATGATGAAGTATTTAGTTTTAGAAAAATTAATTCCAATGCTTTTTGCATAGCGTTCGCCTAATAATAAAGCATTTAATGGTTTTAAAACGAAAAGTGTTAGTAGTAAACCAAAAAACACTAAAAAAGTTAAGATTATTATATCTTTCCAAGCTAAGTTACTGATGCTTCCCATTGCCCAAAAAGTATATTTCTGTAACTGTTCGGCAGTGGAAAAATAAGATAAAATAGAAACAATTGCGCTTGTAAAGCTACTGAACATTAAGCCAACAATTAAAATGCTCATGGTGTCTTTAATTTTGTTTGCAACCAGAATAACAGCCATAAAAACTAAAAAACTTCCTAAACCAGAAGCTATAATTAATCCATAGCCTGATAAAAAATAATGTGCAATTGAAACAGGTAACAATCCTGAACTTAAAATAATTAAAGCAACACCTAAACTTGCTCCAGAACTCAAACCTAAAACATAGGGTCCAGCAAGTGGATTTCTGAATAAAGTTTGCATTAATAAACCACAAGTTGATAAACCAACACCAACAAGAATTGCAGTTACCGCTTTGGGTAATCGAAAGTTGTAAAGAATAATTTCCCAACTTTCCTTTTGCATCGATTTTCCTATTAATCCATTAAAAATATCTTGATAAGGAATAGTTACTGAACCCAAGCTAATATTGGTAAAAAACAAAAATGTAACGGCTACAATTAGCAGTGTAAATATTAGTTTATTTTTATTTTCTGTTGGCATTAATCTAACTTTTCAAAAAAGTATAATTCGTAATTAGGTAATACTTCAGGATGTAATATTTTGATTAAATCTTTTAATACTAAATCGGGTCTATTTGGAGCCAATTCATAATAAATAACGCCACCAGTGGCACCTTTTTTTGAACTAAAAGAATATACATTTTTATCACGAACTGCTTTAAAGTGTGTATAATTTGGATTAGCATTTAAAATTTCTTCGATAGAAGTAAACTGTCCTGGGCCAATCCAAAAATCGGCATCTTTCGCTTTATCTAAAACCGATTCGAATGATAAGGAAAGACTTCCTGTTCCTTTTGAATCTTTCCATAAATAATTACTATGTGCTTCATTTAAAAAGTAAGCTGCCCAGCTATCGCCTTGAGGTAAAAACCATTGATCTTCATAAATACTTCCTGCCATAATTGTAGGCAAAGTTTTAGAATTTGTTGCCAATTGTTTTGCTTGGTTATAATCGTTTTTAATTTGAGAGTAAATTTTTTCAGCTTCAGCATCTTTATCATATAAGGCACCAAAAAACTTTATCCATTCGGCTTTTCCTAGAGGCGTTTTTTCGGTCCAGTCACTATTTAAAATGATTTTTTGACCTAAACGTTCTAAATTTTTATACGTTTTCATGTCGCCATCAACACTAAATCCTACCATAACATCAGGTTGAAGGTCTAAAATTACCTCGGTATTTAAACTTTGGTTATTACCAATTTCGCGAATCTTTCCACTATTAATTAATTGACGTGTTTTTTCAGAAGAGATATAATTAGTATTAGGAAATGCTATAATAGAATTTTCCATATTTAACATTTCAATTGAAGGAATATGCGTAGTTGATGTTACAATTATTTTTTTACAGGAACTTCAATGCTTGTTAATTTTTTTAAACTATCTGGTATTTGAACTCCTTTTTTATGTAAAACATAAGAATAGTTTTCAACTGCCTCGGGGAAAGTGTTTTTAATGGTAACTATTGAAAAATTAGAATATTTAGCAATCGAAATTCCTTCAGCATCAGTAATAAGTTCGTTTTTTATGCTTTGTTTTTCGGTGGTAACCTCTTGTTTACACTGAATAAAAAAAGGAATAAGTACAAGAAGAAAAAATTTAAATTTCATGCTAAATATTTTTAGCAAAAGTAAAGTAAAAGTGATAAGTAACAAAAGCTACTATATTTTTTGTAAGAAATCTTATTTTTGTATAAAATTTATAAAATGAGAGATAATCCTTCTTTTATGGCCGCAGTAGCCACAATCATATTAGCACATTTTATTATTGGATTTATATGGCTTTGGCGAAAAATGAATAAGAAAAAGTGATTCATTTTTAATTAAAAAACTTCTATATTTGCACCCGAATTAAGGTTGAGGTGCATTTTTTTGTACTTCATTAAAAGGGAATCAAGTGAAAAACTTGAGCTGTACCCGCAACTGTAAGCTATAAAGCTTGTTATTTTCTACAATACCATTGTTCGTTTACGAATGAGAAGGTGAATAACAAGACGCAAGCCAGGAGACCTGCCTATTTCGCTAGAGTAACAAACTTTCGGGAATAAAAGTTTGAGTATGGGTAAACTGTGCTTTTCTCCCAAGATTATTAAAATTATTTATTAAAAAATGAACCAAAAGTTTATTTATGCTAGTATTTTGGCATTAGCAGCCAATGCATCTTTGTGTGCACAAGAAAAAGATTCTTTACAAATTAATCAATTAAAAGAAGTAGTAGTTTCGGATACTAAATTCGAACAAAAAGAGAAAATTCAGGTAAAATTATTGAAGTAATTACAGCCGAAGATTTACAAAAAAAACAAGGACAATCTTTAGCAAATGTTTTATCGCAAGTAGCTGGAGTTGAAGTAAACGGAAGTCAAAGTTTTAGCGGTAAAAATCAAGGTGTTTATGTAAGAGGTGGAAGAAATCGCCAAGTTGCTATTTATATTGATGGTGTTCCAGTTTCTGATGCATCTATGATTAATTTAGAATACGATTTAAGATTAATTCCTGTTGAACAAATCGAAAAAATAGAAGTTTTAAAAGGTTCGTCAAGTACTTTGTATGGAACTGGAGCTGCAACTGCAGTAATCAATATTACATTAAAAAAAGCATCTCAAGATAAAGTTTCTGGTAATGCCTATTGGAATGTTGGTACATTAAATAACCAAGAAAAATCGGCTATAGATGCAAATGATTTTGAACAAGGTTTAGCTTTCAATGGAACTTTAAAAAAGTTTAATTATGTAACCATGATTAACAGCAAAGAAAATAAAAACTTTTCTGAAGCTAGAGGAGAAAACTATGAAGGCGATTCTTTCTCTAGAATTAATGTTATTCAAAAATTTGGTTACAAATTCAATGATAAGTTTGCCTTAACATTATTTGGTAACTACGATAAGTTTAAAAATACTTACGATAATCCTTATGGTGGAGCTTCAAGTTCTAGCGACGATTTAAATAATAGATCAGCATCGGAACAATTTAGAGCAGGTTTAAATGCTTCTTACAAATATAATAAAGGCGAATTGTTAGTGAATACAAGTGCTGCTACAATTGATAGAAATTCGGCAATTAGCAATACTTGGGCAGGAACTGTTGATTCATACAACTACAGTTCTAGAAATGCAAATGTTGATATTATCAATAAATATAATGTATTATCTAGTTTATACATTTTGACTGGAGTACAAGCTCAATATTTCGACATGGAGCAAAAAGATGCTTATACTGACGTTACTAATAATTTTGCGCATTTTAATATTGTAGATCCTTATGTAACGGCAGTATATAATTCTAAATTTGGATTAAATGTAAATGCTGGAGCGCGTTTAAATATTCATAGCGAGTATGGAAATCAAGTAGTTTACAACTTCAATCCAAGTTATAAGTTTAGTAATTTACCAGTTCGAATTTTATCTTCTTATAGCACGGCTTATATTACGCCAAGTTTGTATCAAGTTTACGGACCTTATGGTAATTTAGATTTAAAACCAGAAGAAAATGCAACTGCAGAAGCTGGTTTCGAAACTATTTTGTTAGATAACAAATTTGTATTAAATGCAGTAGCTTTTTACCGAGAAGAAAAAAACAAAGTAGATTTCTTTACAGATATCAATTGGAATTCTTTCTACATAAATTATGATAACAAAATTAATGCAAAAGGAGCTGAAGTAAATGTAACTTATAAACCAGTTGATTTATTTAATATTAAAGCGAATTATACATTTACTCAAGTGGAAGATGTTGTAGGTTTATTAATTCCAAAGCATAAAGTAAATGCTGAAATTAACTCTCAAATCACGAGCAGATTTAATTCGGTAATTGGTTTCCAATATTTTTCAAACAGAAAAGATGCTTATTACGATAATGATACTTATGCGACAACTAGAATTAATTTAGATGCTTATTCGTTAATCAATGCAACATTAAACTATAATTTAATAAAAGATAGATTAAATATTTTTGGTTCGGTAACCAATATATTCAATGAAGATTATGTAGAATCTATAGGTTACAATACTAGAGGTAGAAACTTTAAATTAGGATTAAACTTTAAGTTTTAGTAATTTTTAATTTTAATTAACTTTATGAGGTTTTAGATATTTTTCTAAAACCTCATTTTTTTTGTAACAAAAGAATATTTCATTCGTCTCAACTATAACAAGCTAATCTAAATGAAACAACAAGAGTTCATACAATTAATTTCGCCGTTTAAAGATAAACTTTTCCGATTGGCAAAAAGAATGCTAATTAGTACAGAGGAAGCGGAAGATGCAACTCAAGAAGTTTTAGTAAGGCTGTGGAATAGAAACGATAATTTAAAGTCATACAATAGTGTAGAAGCATTAGCAGTAACTATGACAAAAAATTATTGTTTAGATCAATTAAAATCGAAAAGGGCATCAAATTTGCAAATAGTTCATAATAACTATAAAGATGTTCGAGACGATGTAGAAGTAACTATTGAAAATAGAGACAGTTGGAGTTGGGTAGAAAAAATAATAAACGACTTGCCCGAACAACAACGAATTATTATTCAAATGCGCGATGTAGAAGAATATGAATTTGAAGAAATAGCGAAAGCATTAGATATGCAAGAAACAGCAGTAAGAGTAGCGCTATCGCGAGCAAGAAAAACAATTAGAGAACAATTAACAGCAAAACATAATTATGGAATTAAGACGAATTGAAATATTGCTGGAAAAATATTTTGAGGGAAATACAAGCATTACCGAAGAAAAAGAAATAAAGGCCTACTTTTCTTCTGATTTAGTTGCACCCGAATTGGAGCATTTAAAACCAATGTTTGTAAACTTTCAAAATCAAAAAGAAATACAGTTTACTAAAAGCCTTCCATTACAACCTAGAAAACGAAATTATGTAAAATGGATTGGTGTTGCGGCAAGTTTAGTAGCTCTTTTTGGAACATTACTATATTTTAATTACAACCAAAATTCAGATCCCGCTTTAGGAACATTTTCTTCGCCAGAAGAAGCTTTAGTTGAAACACAAAAAGCACTCGAAATGGTTTCAAGCGAAATGAATAAAGGAGTAGAAAGTATGGCAGTTTTAAATGAATTTGAACAAACAAAAAAATCAATTTTTAAATAACAACAAGATGAAAAATTTAATTTTAAGTATAGCATTTTTTATTTCAAGTACGGTTGCGTTTTCACAATCGGCTTTTGATAAGTTTGAAGACAAAGACGGTGTTACAACTGTTATTGTTAACAAAAAAATGTTCGAGATGATGAGTAAAGTTAAAGTTGATACTAAAGATAAAGAAGTACAACAATATATGAGTTTACTTAAGAAACTAGATAATTTAAAAGTATTTACAACGGATAATGCTAAAGTTGCTGGCGAAATGAAATCGACTGTAACAAATTATTTAAAATCGAATCCATTAGAAGAATTAATGCGTGTAAACGACGAAGGTAAAAAAGTAAATATTTACGTAAAATCGGGTGCTTCAGAAAATATTGTAAAAGAATTATTAATGTTTATCGATACACCAAATGGAAAAGCAAACCAAACCGTTGTTTTATCGTTAACAGGAAACTTTAATTTAGATGAAATTTCTGCTTTAACAGAAAAAATGAATCTTCCTGGTGGAGCCGAGTTAGATAAAGCATCAAAAGGAAAAAAATAACAACTTTTCACTCTTAAAAACTGAAGCAATTACAACTGTAATTGCTTCTTTTATATTTGGATTATAAATAGATAAATTATAAAATCACTTCAATAAATATAATAAAATGAAAAATATTCTTTTAGCATTATTATTGGTTAGTTTAGTAAGTTGTACAACTAAACCAACATTACAAAAATATTTTGTAGAAAATTCTGAATCGTCAGATTTCATACAAGTAGACTTAGCATCAAGTTTTATTAATACAGATAAATTAAGTTTATCAAGTGAAGAAAAAGAAGCTCTAAATTCATTCGATAAATTAAATATTTTGGCTTTTAAAAATGATTCTTTAGATCCTTCAAAATTAGGTAAAGAAGCAACGGAAGTAAAGAATATTTTAAAAGATGGTAACTATGAACAATTAATGAAGTTTGGAAACAGTAAACAAGGAGCTTCGGTTTACATGCTAGGAAATGAAGATAAAATTGATGAATTTGTCTTATATGGTTCTGAAGCTTCTGGATTTGTTGTTGCTCGTGTCCTTGGTGATAATATGACACCAAATACCGTTCTTAATTTAATAGAAGTAATTAAAAAAGCCGATTTAGATATGGAACAACTCAAACCATTGAAAGATGCTTTAATAAAGAAATAAAACAAAAAAGCCTTGAATAATCAAGGCTTTTTTTGTGACCACGATCAGATTCGAACTGACACGTCTTGCGACACCACCCCTCAAGATGGCGAGTCTACCAATTTCTCCACGTGGCCGAAATGTCTGTAAACAAAAAAAGCTATCCGAAAAACGAATAACTTTCTTGTGACCCCGCTGGGGCTCGAACCCAGGACCCCTACATTAAAAGTGTAATGCTCTACCAGCTGAGCTACGGAGTCTGCTTATAAGGAAATGATTAGTGACCCCGCTGGGGCTCGAACCCAGGACCCCTACATTAAAAGTGTAATGCTCTACCAGCTGAGCTACGGAGTCAAATCATTTCCTTATTGCGGGTGCAAATATAAGACGTTAATTTTATATTTCAATGGTTTTTTTCTTATAAATTTGCTTTTTTTTACAAATTAATTTTTAACTGCTTTATTTATAGGAGTTTATTTATATATGAAAATAGTGTTAGTTGGTTATATGGGTTCGGGTAAGTCTACAATTGGAAAAGAAATTTCTAAAATTGTAGGAATTCCCTTTTATGATTTAGATGAGGTTATCGAAAAAAGAGAACAAACTTCTATTAAAAATATTTTTGAAACTAAGGGTGAAATCTATTTTAGAAAAATAGAACATGAAATATTAAATGATTTTTTAGAAGGTAACGATGATTTTATATTAGCATTAGGTGGCGGAACACCATGTTATGCAAACAACCACGTTTTTCTTCAAAATAAGGACATTTCATCGTTTTATCTTAAAATGTCTGTAGAAGCTTTGGTTTCTCGTCTTAAAAACGAAAAAGAAAAACGTCCGATTATTGCAAATTTATCAAATGATGAGTTAGATGAATTCGTGAGAAAACATCTATTTGATAGAAATTACTATTATTTACAATCAAAACATATCATTTCAACTGAAAATAAAAGCGTAAAAGAAATTAGTGATGAAATAATCGCTACTTATTCTAAGTAAGCAAAAGCATTAGACTCTTCGAAAACTACTTGTACATGTTCGTGTAAAGAAGTAGATAAAGAAATTCCTTTAAAATCGGCTTTAACGGGATATTTTTTATGGTTTCTATCCACTAAAACAGCCGTTTTAAATTTACTAAGTGGTACATCTAAAAAATGTTTAACTCCGTAGATTAATGTTGTGCCTGAATTTAAAACATCGTCTATTAAGACTAATCCTTTGTTTTTATATTGCTCAATAGAAATCGAAGTTGTGACTTCTTCTTGCGGTTTTTGTTTGTTTATTTTTACTTCACAAAGTGTAATTTTTAAATCGCTAATAATTGAAAGTTCAGTTGCAATTTTTTCTGCAAATTGGTAGCCATTTGAAGCGATTCCAGCCAATATAATTTCATTTTCATCTACAAAAGTCTCATAAATTTGGTAACTAATTCTTTTAGAGATATGTGCTATTTGTTCTTGGGTTAAAATTATATTTTGCATAGTAGTGTTGTTATTTTTTTTCAAAGATAAAAAAGAGTTCCTTTCCTTCTCTTGGTTTTATAGAATTATATGAATTTTCTAATTTCTTTATTTTAAATAATTCACCGAATAAATCTAAATATTCTTCTTTAGAGCCTCCAAAAGGTGGTCCAACTTCGGTTAGAGGGAAATCGAAAAGTAATCCACTAATTTTTCCTTTCTCAGTCAATAATTCATACATTTTTACTACATATTCTTTTCTTAATACGGGATTTAAAGCACAAAAAAATGTTTGCTCAATTATCAAATCAAAAGAATCTTCAAGTTCAAAGAAGTTTTTGTGAATGAAATGATTTTCAAATTTTGGATTTCTTTGTTTTAAGTTTTCCAAAGGCTGTTGAGCAATATCGATTACCCATACATTATAAAACCCTTCCGATACCAAATAATCAAACTCGTATCCGTTTCCCGCACCAGGAATTAATATTCTTATTGATTTGTCAGTTAATTGATCAATATAATCCTTAAGTGGAGTTGTAATACTTCCAGCGTCCCAACCAGTTTCATTATTCAAATAACGTGCTTCCCAGTATTCTTTATTCAGTTTCATTTTCTTCTAAATTATCGTCATCTAAATAATCATAAATGTCTCTACGATCTTTTTTAGTTGGTCTTCCAGTTCCTTTAGCTCGGTAATGTTCTTTGCTTAATTTTAATAGTTCTAAATGTTCGAAAGCTTCGGCTGGAGTTTCATCTTTTCTATAAATGTCTACTAATTTTGGACCAACACGATTAAGTGGAATATCTAAAACTTTTATTACGTAGTTAATTTGGTCTTTTCTTAAGACAATTTTGTCCATTGGAAATACTTCTCGAGATGCTTTTGCAGTTTGTCCATTTACCGAAACATGCCCTTTTTTAATAGCCTCTGTAGCAATACTTCTCGTTTTAAAATAACGAACACACCATAAATATTTATCAATTCTCATTTTAAAAACAAAAAACAATGTTAATATCCATACAAAAATACAGGAAAATTGTATCTTGCGCCTATAATTTTTTAAAATGAAAATGAAAAAGTTTACGATTTATTTTTTATTGATTTTCTCAATTTTACTTGTTTCATGTAATAAAGATGATTCAAATTCTGTTAAAATTCGTGATCGTCAAGAAGTTTATGACGAGAATATAGTTGATATCGAAGACTATTTACAAAACAACTATTTAGATACTAATGATTTTAGTGTTAAAGCAATTGAAAATGGAGAGTCATCTATATGGAGTTCATTAGGAGATACAGGAAATCCTTACAGACTTCAATATATAACTGTAAAGAATGATACTAGAAAATCTATTTATACTGACGGAGAGAATGATGATCCTGTTGATTATAAATTATATTATATTCTAATCAACGAAGGAGGAGGAATGCATCCTACTAGTGTTGATTCAACTTATACCGCATACAAAGGTTGGAATTTAGATAATGAAGTTTTTGATCAAAACAATGTAGGTTTTTGGTCATCATTTCCTGAGACTTCAGTTTCAGCGGTATCAGGCTTTAGGCAAATATTATCTTTAATAAATGCGGAACCTGAAGGGAGTTCTACTGTTAATCCTGACGGAACTGTTAATCATTTTGATTACGGCCATGTAATTGTTTTTATTCCATCTGGATTAGCCTATTTTAATCAAGTTAATATTGGGATTGGTCAATATGCTCCCATTATGTTTGAAATTAAATTATTTAGTGTAGTAAGAAGGGATCATGATGAAGATGGAATACTTTCTATTTACGAAGATTTAAATGGAGATAATAATTTCTTTAATGATGATACAGATGGTGATAAAATTCCAGATTTTTATGATCAAGATGATGATAATGATTACAAAAGAACTAAGTTTGAAATTGAATTTGAATATGATGATAATGGTGAAATTAAAACAGCTAGATATCCTTACGAGGGTGCTGCAGTAGATGATCCATCAACTCCTTATGATGATAGATTAGGTGTACCTGATTGTTCAGATGATTTCACATCGCCAACAAGATTAAGAAAGTATCTAGATGCAAATTGTAATTAAAAAGATTTAGCAACATAAAAAAACCACGCTTCAAGCGTGGTTTTTTTATGTTGTAAAACTAAAAATTTAGTTTTTTCTAGCAATTGCCTTCTCTGCAGCTTTAATGATAGAGTCAGCGTTTAAGCCATATTTTTCCATTAATTGCGCAGGAGTTCCGCTTTCTCCAAAACTATCGTTTACTGCCACAAATTCTTGTGGTACTAAGTTGTTTTGAATTAAAGTTCTAGAAACACTTTCTCCTAAACCTCCAATAATGTTATGTTCTTCTGCTGTAACCACACAACCTGTTTTCTTAACCGATTTTAAAATCGCTTCTTCGTCTAAAGGTTTAATTGTATGAATATTAATTACTTCAGCTGAAATTCCTTTTGCTTCTAAAGCTTCTGCAGCAACTAAAGCTTCCCAAACCAAATGTCCGGTTGCAATAATAGTTACATCAGTTCCTTCGTTTAACATAATTGCTTTTCCAATTACGAAAGGCTCATCTGCAGGCATGAAGTTAGGCACTACCGGACGACCAAAACGTAAGTAAGCTGGGCCATGATGATCTGCTAAAGCAATTGTAGCTGCTTTCGTTTGGTTGTAATCGCAAGTGTTGATAACTGTCATTCCAGGTAACATTTTCATCAAACCGATGTCTTCTAAGATTTGGTGAGTAGCTCCATCTTCTCCAAGAGTTAATCCCGCGTGAGAAGCACAAATCTTAACATTTTTATCTGAATACGCTACTGATTGACGAATTTGGTCATACACTCTTCCTGTAGAAAAGTTTGCGAAAGTTCCCGTGAAAGGAATTTTCCCACCAATCGTTAATCCAGCTGCAATTCCAATCATATTCGCTTCTGCAATTCCGATTTGGAAGAAACGCTCTGGGTGATTTTTCTTGAAATCATCAAATTTTAATGATCCAATTAAATCCGCACAAAGCGCCACTACGTTTTCATTTTTTTGACCTAATTCCGTCATTCCAGCTCCAAAACCTGAACGGGTATCTTTACTGCCTTGGTTGATATATTTTTTCATTTGTTTTTAAGTTTAATTGTATTCAACAGAATACTTGTGACTGAACACTTTTTACTGAACACTGAACACTAATTAATAGTCTCCTAAAGTTTCAACATTTTGTTCTAACGCTTTTGCTAATTGCTCATCATTTGGTGCTTTTCCATGCCAAGCGTGTGTGTGCATCATATAATCTACCCCGTTACCCATTTCTGTATGCAATAAAATACAAACTGGTTTTCCATTACCCGATTTTGATTTTGCTTCAGCTAAACCAGCTTTGATAGCGTCAATGTTGTTACCTTCTTTAATTTCTAAAACAATCCAATCAAATGCTTCAAATTTTGCTTTTACGCTACCCATCGCCAAAACTTCGTCAGTGGTTCCGTCAATTTGTTTTCCGTTTAAATCGATTGTTGCAATTAAGTTATCTACTTTTTTTGCAGAAGCATACATGATAGCTTCCCAGTTTTGACCTTCTTGTAATTCACCATCACCTAAAAGTGCATACACTAAATTGTTATCGTTGTTTAACTTTTTAGCCTGTGCAGCTCCAATTGCTACCGACATTCCTTGTCCTAATGAACCAGATGCCATTCTTACTCCAGGTAAACCTTCGTGAGTGGTAGGGTGGCCTTGTAATCTTGAATTTAGTTTTCTAAATGTTGCTAATTCAGAAACTGGGAAATAACCGCTTCTTGCTAAAACACTGTAGAAAACGGGAGAAATATGTCCGTTTGATAAGAAGAATACATCTTCACCAATTCCGTTCATATCAAAACCTTCTTTGCGTTTCATAACGTCTTGGTAAAGTGTAACCAAAAATTCAGCACATCCCAAAGAACCTCCTGGGTGACCTGAATTTACGGCATGAACCATACGAAGAATATCTCTTCGAACTTGTGTTGTAAAATCTTGTAGTTGTTGTGTATTAGACATTATAAAATGTATATAAGTTAATTGGGTGTAAAAGTAATTTTATTTTTTTGGTGTTACAAATCATTTTAAGAGAAGTTATTAATAATCAGTGTTAATCATAAATAATTCTAAAATCTAAATTCTAAAATCTAAAATAAATTATCTTTGCGGTTCGTAAAAGCACAATATGAAGTTTGATTTATTAAAGAAAGACCCAAAAAGTCAAGCAAGAGCAGGTGTTGTCACAACAGATCATGGTGTGATTGAAACTCCAATTTTTATGCCTGTAGGGACGGTAGCTTCTGTTAAAGGAGTTCACCAAAGAGAATTAAAAGACGATATTAATCCTGATATTATATTAGGGAATACATACCATTTATACCTTCGACCGCAAACTGATATTTTAGAAAAAGCGGGTGGATTGCACAAATTCATGAATTGGGATAGAAATATTTTAACCGATTCTGGTGGATACCAAGTGTATTCTTTGTCTTCCAATAGAAAAATTAAAGAAGAAGGTGTAAAGTTCAAATCGCACATCGACGGATCGTATCATTTCTTTTCGCCAGAAAATGTAATGGAAATCCAACGTACTATTGGTGCCGATATTATTATGGCATTCGACGAATGTACGCCGTATCCATGTGATTATCGTTATGCAAAACGTTCGATGCACATGACGCACCGTTGGTTAGATCGTTGTGTAACTCATTTCAATAATACGCCAGCTAAATATGGTTACGAACAAACTTTGTTTCCGATTGTGCAAGGAAGTACGTATAAAGATTTACGTCAACAATCAGCAGAATATATTGCGAATGTTGGTGCTCAAGGTAATGCTATTGGAGGATTGTCAGTAGGAGAGCCAGCAGAAGAAATGTATGCAATGACCGAAGTGGTTACCGCAATTTTACCGGAAGATAAGCCGAGATATTTAATGGGTGTAGGAACTCCGGTTAATATTTTAGAAAATATTGCATTAGGAATTGATATGTTTGACTGTGTAATGCCAACACGAAACGCTAGAAACGGAATGTTGTTTACCGCAAACGGAATTATCAATATTAAAAATAAAAAATGGGAAGCCGATTTTAGTCCAATTGATGAAATGGGACATACGTTCGTAGATTTGGAATACTCAAAATCGTATCTTCGTCACTTATTTGCTGCTAACGAATATTTAGGAAAGCAAATTGCAACGATTCATAATTTAGGCTTCTATTTATGGTTGGTTCGCGAGGCTAGACGTCAAATTTTAGCTGGAACTTTCCGTGAATGGAAAGATAAAATGGTAATTCAATTAGCTCAACGATTATAATTTATGCTAAAAATTATTGATAAATACATTCTTAGGCGCTATTTAGCCACTTTTTCAGTCATGTTATTACTGTTTATTCCTATTGGAATTGTAATTGACGTTTCGGAGAAGGTAAATAGAATGATTGAAAAGAAGGTTCCTTTTGGTGAAATTTTACTTTATTATGTTGACTTTACAATATATTTTGCCAATTTGTTATTTCCTATATTTCTGTTTTTATCAGTAATTTGGTTTACATCAAAACTTGCCAATAATACTGAAATTATTGCAATTTTAAGTTCAGGAATCTCTTACAAAAGATTCCTTAGACCTTATTTTATTGGAGCTACAATTGTTTCTTTATTTACATTAATTATGGGATTCTTTTTGGTTCCTAAAGCGAGTAAAGGTTTTAATGATTTTAGATATCAGTATTTAAAAGGTAGTAGTGCACAATCAAGAGAAACCAATGATATTTTCAGGCAAATTAGCCCCAATGAAGTCATTTATATAAGTAATTATAATTATTTATCTGAAACAGGTTTTAATTTTATTTATGAAAAGTTTGAAGGAAATGTTTTAAAAGAACGAATTCAAGCAAATAGAATTAAATACGATAAAAAGAAGAAAGTTTATAAACTTTATAATTACAAAAAAAGAACTATTGGTGAATTAGATGATAAGCTTATATCGATAAATGAATATAGTAAAAAGTTTAATTTTGAACCAGAAGATTTAACTCCAGTTGTTTACATTGCTGAGACAATGACGTTAGGTGAACTTTTTGATTTTATTGATAAAGAAAAGAAAAAAGGAAATGCAAATATTAATACTTACCTAGTTGTATTGCATAAAAAGTTCAGTCTTCCAGTTTCTGCATTTATTTTAACAATAATAGCAGTATCCGTTTCGTCAATGAAAAGAAGAGGTGGAATGGGAGTAAATCTTGCTATAGGTATATGTATTGCTTTTACATTTGTTTTTTTTGATAAAGTTTTTGGAACACTTGCAGAAAAATCTAGTATACCACCTGTTGTTGCAGTTTGGTTACCTAATTTTGTTTTCGGAATATTAGCATTTTATCTTCTTCGCAATGCAAAACGATAATTTTAAAAGTTATTTTCAATTACATTTAATTGTTTTTATTTGGGGGTTTACAGCTATTTTAGGGGCTTTAATTTCTCTTGATGCTTTACCACTAGTTTGGTGGCGTATGTCTATTGCGGTTTTATTAATTTTCATCTACATGAAATGGAAGAAAATTGATTTTACGATAGCAAATAGTACACGGCTATTAATGTTGCTTGCAGGTTTAGTTATTGCCATGCATTGGTTTACATTCTTTAAAGCCATAAAAGTGTCAAATGTTTCAGTAACATTGGCTTGTTTGTCAACAGGTGCATTTTTTACTTCTTTATTAGAGCCTATTTTTTACGGTAGAAAGGTAATTTGGTACGAAGTTGTTTTCGGATTATTAGTTGTGTTAGGCTTGTATATCATTTTTCAAGTAGAAGGAGATTACTATTTAGGAATTATATTGGCATTAACTTCTGCTTTTTTATCAGCATCTTTTTCTGTAATTAATGGAAAGTTTGCAAAAGAATATAACGCAGCCACTGTATCTTTTTATGAATTATTAGGCGGAGTTGGTTTCTTAAGTATCTATTTACTTTTTTCGGAACAGTTTACGCAAAGTTTTTTCCAAATTTCAATTTCCGATTTAAGCGGGCTTTTTATTTTAGCATCGGTTTGTACTGCTTATGCTTTTATTGCTTCTGTTGCTGTTATGAAACATTTGAGCCCTTATACCGTAATGCTTACTATTAATTTGGAACCAATTTATGGAATTGTGTTAGCGATTATGATTTTTCAAGAAAAAGAAAAGATGAATCCAAATTTCTATTTAGGTGCAGCTATTATTTTATCAACTGTTGTTTTGAATGGAATTTTTAAGAATTTTGAAAAAAGAAAAAACTAAAGCTAAATAATAAAACGAATTATTAGGAAAGTTTTATCTTTGTGATAACAAACTTTAACCAAAATTTTTGCTAATTATGGAGTACTTAGATTTTGAATTGCCTATTAAAGAGCTTGAAGATCAATTAGATAAATGTTTAATTATTGGGCAAGAATCTGATGTAGATGTAAGTAATACTTGCAAACAAATAGAGAAAAAATTAGAAGAAACTAAGAAGAATATTTATAAAAACTTATCGGCTTGGCAACGCGTTCAATTGTCTCGTCATCCAAATAGACCTTATACAATGGATTATATTCGCGCTTTATGTGGAGATACTTTCCTTGAATTATTTGGAGATAGAGGTGTAAAAGACGATAAAGCAATGGTAGGTGGCCTTGGAAAAATTGATGGACAATCTTTTATGATTGTTGGTCAACAAAAAGGATACAATACAAAGACACGTCAATATCGTAATTTTGGTATGGCTAATCCTGAAGGATACCGTAAAGCACTACGTTTAATGAAAATGGCCGAGAAATTCAATATCCCAGTTGTAACTTTTATTGATACTCCTGGTGCTTATCCAGGTTTAGAAGCAGAAGAAAGAGGACAAGGTGAAGCAATTGCTCGTAATATTTTTGAAATGTGTCGTCTTCAAGTGCCAATTATTTGTGTAATTGTTGGTGAAGGTGCTTCTGGTGGTGCTTTAGGAATAGGTGTAGGTGATAAAGTTTTCATGTTAGAAAATACTTGGTATTCTGTAATTTCACCTGAATCATGTTCTTCAATTTTATGGAGAAGTTGGGATTACAAAGAGCAAGCAGCTGAAGCTTTAAAACTTACAGCACAAGACATGAAAAAACAAAAGTTAATTGATGATATCATACCAGAACCACTTGGTGGCGCTCACTATGATAGAGATACAACTTTTAAAACTGTTGAAAAATATATTTCAGATTCTTATAAAGCACTAAAAGACTTATCAACAAAAGATTTAGTTTCTACAAGAATGGATAAATATAGTAATATGGGGCATTTTAAAGAATAAATTACCATCTTTTCAAAGAATATGTCCGAAACCTCACAGTTTCGGATTTTTTTTACCTTATTAACAATTTTATGCTGGTTATCAACACTTTATTAACAACCAGTTCTTTAAAAGTTAAAATACACACAACTAAAATTTGGTTACCTTAGCAATATGGAAAATATCAAAAACATAAATCCACTAAAAGTAGATAAAACTACCATCATAAACCTAGAGAAGGGAAAGTTGCCTCCACAAGCATTAGAGCTAGAAGAAGCAGTTTTAGGGGCTTTAATGATTGATAAGAAAGGGGTAGATGAAGTAATTGATATTTTACAACCCGAAGCTTTTTACAAAGAAGCACATAAATACATTTTTGAAGCGGTAGTGCAGTTGTTTAATGATACGCAACCAATCGACTTATTAACAGTTTCAGCTCAATTAAAGCGAAATGGAAAATTAGAGTTAGCAGGAGGCGATTTTTACTTAATTCAGCTAACACAAAAAATCTCATCATCAGCTCACATTGAATTTCACTCGAGAATTATTTTACAGAAATTTATTCAGCGAAGTTTAATCAAAATTTCAAACGAAATTATCGAAGACGCCTATGATGAAACCACTGATGTATTTGATTTATTAGATTCTGCCGAGTCTAAATTATATGAAGTTACTCAAGGAAATATTAAAAGAAGTTCTGAAACCGCGCAAAGTTTAGTAATTCAAGCTAAAAAGCGCATTGAAGAAATTTCGAACAAGGAAGGTTTAAGTGGAATTCCAACAGGTTTTCACGATTTAGATAAATTAACTTCAGGTTGGCAACCATCCGATTTGATTATTGTGGCTGCTCGTCCAGGTATGGGTAAAACAGCTTTTACGTTATCAATGGCTCGTAATATGGCAATAGATTACCAAGCGCCAGTTGCTTTTTTCTCATTAGAGATGTCATCAGTTCAGTTAATTACACGTTTAATTTCATCTGAAACTGGTTTGTCTTCGGAGAAGTTGAGAACTGGTAAATTAGAAAAACACGAGTGGGAACAACTTTCAATTAAAGTAAAAGACTTAGAAAAAGCTCCTTTATATATTGATGATACTCCATCTTTGTCTATTTTTGATTTACGTGCAAAAGCTAGACGTTTAGCTTCACAATACGGAATTAAAATGATTGTGATCGATTATCTTCAATTAATGACTGCAGGTGGAAATGGAAAAGGAGGCGGAAATCGTGAGCAAGAAATTTCAACTATTTCACGTAACTTAAAAGCATTAGCAAAAGAATTAAACGTTCCAGTAATTGCACTTTCTCAGTTATCGCGTGCTGTAGAAACTCGTGGTTCCAGTAAACGACCATTACTTTCCGACTTAAGGGAATCGGGAGCAATTGAGCAAGATGCCGATATTGTATCGTTTATTTATCGTCCGGAGTATTATAAAATTGAAGAATGGGATGATGAAGAACGTACACCAACTCAAGGTCAAGCTGAGTTTATAGTAGCAAAACATAGAAATGGAGGTTTAGATAATATTCGTTTAAAATTCATAGGAAGTTTAGGTAAGTTTGATAATTTAGATGATTTTGGAACTCCGTTTGATGCATTTCCATCAAAAATGAATGTTGATGATATGCCTTTCAATCCATCGAGTTTACCTTCACCTAATGAAGCTTTTGGAAGCGCCATGAATTCTAATTTCGATGACGATTCAGATGTTCCTTTTTAAAATATAATCCCGATTTTTTCGGGATTTTTTATTTTACAAGACAAATTCAATTGTTTATCTTTGATAACTATGAAATTGAAAACTCTAATATTTTTTCTCGTTACTTTTTTTGTAAAAGCTAATTCTATTTTATTACCGATGGATGCTGAAGGGCAACAAAACCATTTGAAAGCTTACGGAATAACTTATTGGGTACTTACCAAAGATTATAAAGTAAATTGGCTTCTTAATTATAGAGGAGGTTCCTTTTTAATGCCCGATAGTGAGGAAATAAGAAAAGAATGTAAGATTAGGGGTGTTACATTTGAAATTATTTCTGATGGAGAAACGGCTTCAATCTTAAATGAAATTAGTAGTCCATCTCAAAATATGGAATCGGTTGTTTTAGAAAAAGCACCAAAAATAGCGGTATATACACCTAAAGGAAAACAACCTTGGGATGATGCTGTAACAATGGTTTTAACTTATGCTGAAATTCCATATACAGAAATTTACGATGAAGAAGTTTTAAGTGATCAATTATTATTGTATGAATGGTTGCACTTACATCATGAAGATTTTACAGGACAATATGGAAAGTTTTTTGGAGCGTACAGAAATGCACCCTGGTATATTGAACAAAAATTACAAGCCGAAGAATTAGCAAAAAAACTTGGTTATAATAAAGTCTCTGAAGAAAAATTAGCAGTTTCAAAAAAAATTAGAGATTACGTAATTGGTGGTGGTTTTATGTTTGCCATGTGTTCTGCAACAGATAGTTTTGATATCGCTCTGTCTGCTGAAGGTGTTGATATTTGTGAAACTATGTTTGATGGTGACCCAAGTGATGCTAATTATCAAGAAAAAATTGTTTACAACAATACATTTGCTTTTAAAAATTTTACACTAGAGAAAAGTCCAATTATTTATGAGTTTTCTGATATTGATACTACAAATGATAGACAAAACAAGCGAGTTCCATTTGAACAAGATTATTTTTCGTTAATGGATTTTTCTGCAAAATGGGATCCTATACCAACTATGTTGTGTCAAAATCACACTCAATTAGTGAAAGGTTTTATGGGGCAAACAACTGCTTTTAGTGGAGATAAAATTAAAAGTAACATTCTGAGATTAGGCGAATGTAAAATAAATGGTGAAGCAAGATACATTCATGGAACAATAGGTAAAGGAATGTTTACATTTTATGGCGGACATGATCCTGAAGATTATCAGCATAAAGTTGGAGATCCACCCACAGTTTTAGACTTACACCCTAACTCTCCAGGTTATAGATTAATTCTTAATAACGTATTATTTCCAGCTGCAAAAAAGAAAAAACAGAAGACATAATTTAGACAGATAAAAAACATGTATTGGTTTTCATTTTCAATTAGTTTAATCGGACTTTTATATTTATTCCTGAATACTTTTTTATTTGTGCGTTTAAAACGAACAAAAAAAGAAGTATCAAAGGTGTTTGTTTTCTATCTAATTACTTTATCGATTATTGAATTCTTTTGTAATCTTATCGGATTAATAAGTCCAAATTCTAATTTCTTTATTTCTCACTTTTATTTTGTTTCTCAATTTTACATATTAAGTTTTTTGTTTTACAGTTTATTTCATGAAAATAAGATTAAGCACCTCATAAAACTAGTTGCAATTGTTCAGACTATATTTTTAGTTTATACTTATTATTCAAATGTTGAGTTATTTTGTAATTTTAATATTTACGAAATTGTTTCTTGTTCGATAATTTTAATTTTTTATGGATTATTATTTATACTGAAGAACTTTGATACGGAACATCAGTATTTGAACTTTTCATTAGGATTGATCCTATATTTATCTTGTAGTATTTCAATTTTTGTATCGGGTAATTTTGATATGGTTTTGTGTGAGAAACCTTACATTGATATATGGATTTTTAACTCAATATTCTATATCCTGTTTCAATTTTTAGTTTACAGAGAATATCGATTTATTAAAAATTCATAATATATTTTCAATTATTGTAACTTATTATGATAAATTTGTTAGAAATTGTTTTTTTTATATATTTGAGCAAACTATAAAAAATGTCTTGTCCAAATTGTTACAGAAGAAAACGAAATAGAAAGTCATTAATAGACTACTTTCCAAAGTTAAACTACTTTGAGTGTTTTAATTGTAAAAAGAGATTTCTTTGGCTAACCATGTTAAATAAAAATTATTTTTTACAAAAAGAATCTTTAATTAAATAAAAAAGCCGCACTAAAGAGCGGCTTTTTTTATTTAAGCTAATTTGTTTATAAATACTTCAACACCTTTTTCATCATTACTTTCAGTTATGTAAGATGCAATTTCTTTTATTTTAGGATGGGCATTTTTCATAGCTACAGAAATACCTGCATTTTGAAACATTTCCAAATCATTAAGATAATCACCAAAAACTAAAGTTTCATCTTTAGAAATATTATGCGCATTTTGAATTAAGTTAATAGCAGTTCCTTTATTTACATTTAACTGCATAATGTCGACCCAAAACTCACCAGAAATTTTTATTTGAAGTTCCTCACTAAATTTCTCGAAAAAAGGATAAATATTTTCTTCAGCTCCATATGGATTATACAAAGCAATTTTGAAATAATCATCTTCTAAATTATCTAATAGATTATCTACAATTTCATATTTGTTATAGAACTCCTTGAAGAAGTTTACAAAATTTTCCTCTTTTTGTTCTATGTAAGCTTTTGTTTTTCCGCATAGTACAATATAAATATTAGGAAGCGTTCTTGTGTATTCAATAACTTTTTTAAGTAAATCTATATGAATAGATTTTACAAGAATTTCAGTACCATTTTTTCTAATGTAAGCTCCGTTCTCAGCAATAATTGTAATTTCATCAAGTATCGATTCAAATTTATCGGCAATACTATAGTATTGTCTTCCGCTTGCAGCAATAAATTTAATGTTGTTTCTTTTTAATTTATTGTAGGTTTCAAAGAATGTTGGTGTTAATTCATGTTTAGAATTTAACAAAGTACCATCCATATCGGTAACTACAAGTTTTATATTTTCTAATTTCATATAATATTGAAATAAAAATCCCACTCTAAGAGTGGGATTGATATATAAGTAAGATAAAGGTTTGACAAACGTTTATTATTTAACTTGGTTAACGATAGCTGCGAAAGCTTCTGGGTGGTTCATAGCTAAATCAGCTAAAACTTTGCGGTTTAACTCGATGTTGTTAGCTTTTACTTTCCCCATGAATTGAGAATAACTCATTCCGTGTAATCTTGCACCAGCGTTAATACGCATAATCCATAATGAACGGAAATTTCTTTTCTTTTGCTTTCTATCACGGTAAGCATACGTCATTGCTTTTTCTACCGCGTTTTTAGCTACTGTCCAAACGTTTTTACGTCTTCCAAAGAAACCTTTGGCTTGTTTTAAAACTTTTTTTCTTCTTGCTCTTGAAGCAACATGATTTACTGATCTTGGCATAATCTTTTAATTTTTTGTAGTAAGGCGGATTTTATCACTTTTAACCTGTGCTTTTAATTTGCACTTCAGTTGCCCACTCCAGGGTTATTAATAATTTAATAAAAAAACCGAGATTAGAATTATACTAATCTTAATTGTTCTTTCACACTTCTTTCGTCAGCTTTGTGAACTAAAGCAGAGTGAGTTAAAGCTAATTTACGTTTTTTAGTCTTCTTAGTTAAGATGTGACTTTTGTAAGCGTGCTTTCTTTTAATTTTTCCAGAACCTGTAACAACAAAGCGTTTTTTAGCTCCAGATTTAGTTTTCATTTTAGGCATTTTCTTCCTTTTTATTAACTTATCTTACTTATTATCTTCTTGTCATTCTGAATTTATTTCAGAATCTCAATTATTTTCCTTTCTTTTTAGGAGCAATGTACATAATCATTCTTTTACCTTCAAGAACTGGCATATTTTCTACTTTACCATATTCTTCTAAGTCTTGAGCTAAACGTAATAATAATATTTGTCCTTGCTCTTTATAAATGATTGAACGCCCTTTAAAAAATACGAATGCTTTTAATTTAGCGCCATCGCTTAAAAATTTAATAGCATTTTTCTTTTTGAATTCATAATCGTGCTCGTCTGTTTGAGGACCAAAACGAATTTCTTTTATAACTATTTGAGTAGATTTTGCTTTAAGCTCTTTATCGCGCTTCTTTTGTTGATACAAAAACTTCCCATAATCCATAATCTTGCAAACAGGCGGAGCAGCATTAGGAGAAATTTCTACTAAATCTAATTCTTGCTCTTCAGCCATTTTTAAAGCTTCGTTTGTGCGATAAACGCCTGGTTCAATATTGTCTCCTACTAAACGAACTTCTGGCACACGAATTTTTTCATTTATTCTGTGGGCGTCTTTTTTCTCTTCTCTTGGGTTAAATCCCCTGTTGTTTCTAATTGCTATGGCTATAAATTTTTAGTTAAACTTAAAATTGTTTTAATGTTTTATCAATTTCTACTTGAATCAATTGTGCAAATTCCTCAATAGTCATGCTTTGATTTGATTTTCCAGCATCACCATGACGTCTTACTGAAATTGTTCCATTTTTCTCTTCTTCTTCACCTACAATCAGCATGAATGGGAATTTTTGAACTTCAGCTTCACGAATTTTTTTCCCAATAGTCTCGTTTCTATTGTCAATTTGGGCGCGAATTTCGTGATTTTCTAGCAAATTTAAAACTTTTTGAGCATAATTTTCATATTTCTCACTCAAAGACAAGATAATAGCTTGCTCTGGCATCAGCCAAATTGGGAAATTACCTGCTGTATGTTCTAGCAAAATTGCTACAAATCGCTCCATACTTCCAAAAGGGGCACGGTGAATCATCACAGGACGATGTAACTCATTATCACTTCCTTTATAAGTTAAATCAAAACGTTCTGGTAAGTTATAATCTATTTGAATGGTTCCTAATTGCCAACTTCTTCCTAAAGCATCTTTAACCATAAAGTCTAGCTTCGGTCCATAAAAAGCAGCTTCACCAGATTCAATTACATAATTTAATCCTTTATCTTTTGCAGCACTAATAATTGCGTTTTCTGCTTTTTCCCAGTTTTCAACACTTCCTATATATTTATCAGGATTGTCTAAATCTCTAACCGAAACTTGAGCTGTAAAGTTTTCGAACCCTAAAGATCCAAATACATATAATACTAAGTCAATTACATTTTTAAACTCAGCGTCTAACTGATCTGGCGTACAGAAAATGTGTGCATCATCCTGAGTAAAGCCTCTTACACGTGTTAAACCGTGTAATTCTCCTGATTGCTCATATCTATAAACTGTACCAAATTCTGCATAACGTTTTGGTAAATCTTTATAAGACCAAGGTTTTGCATTGTAAATCTCACAGTGGTGAGGACAGTTCATTGGTTTTAATAAAAATTCTTCTCCTTCCGCTGGCGTATGAATGGGTTGAAAACTATCCGCACCATATTTTGCGTAGTGCCCCGAAGTTACATATAATTCTTTTTGACCAATATGTGGAGTAACCACTTGTTCGTATCCAGCTTTTTTCTGAGCTTTTTTCAAAAATTGTTCTAAACGATCACGTAAAGCAGCTCCTTTTGGCAACCATAATGGTAAACCTTGACCTACTTTTTGAGAAAAATGGAATAATTCTAATTCTTTTCCTAATTTTCTGTGATCGCGTTTTTTTGCTTCTTCTAACAAATGTAGGTACTCTGTCAAATCTTTTTGTTTAGGGAATGAAATACCGTAAACACGAGTTAACTGTTTGTTTTTTTCGTCACCTCTCCAGTATGCACCCGCAACCGAAAGGATTTTCATAGCTTTAATAATTCCTGTATTCGGAATATGTCCACCACGACATAAATCAAAGAAGTTAGAATGATCGCAAAAAGTAATCGTTCCGTCTTCTAAATTCGAAATTAACTCTGTTTTATATTCGTTATCCTTATATATATCTAATGCTTCTGCTTTTGTAACCGAACGCATTCTGAAATCGTGTTTCTCTTTCGATATTTCTAAAACTCTATCTTCAATAGCTTTAAAGTCTGCATCGGTAAATTTTTCATCACCAAAATCAACATCGTAATAAAAACCATTCGCAATAGCCGGCCCTAAAGTTAATTTAGCATTCGGATATTTTTCTTCAATAGCCTGAGCCATTACGTGTGAAGTAGAATGCCAAAAAGCTTTTTTACCTTCGTCGTCATTCCAAGTATATAATGTAAGAGAGCCATCGGTCGTTAACGGAGTAGAAGTTTCAATAGTTGTACCATTAAACGAAGCCGAAATTACATTTCTTGCTAAACCTTCGCTTATACTCAAAGCTACATCCATAGGAGTTGCACCTTGTGCAAACTCTTTAACCGAACCGTCTGGTAATGTTATCTTAATCATCATATTTAAATTAGGGTGCAAATATATAACATTACAAAATCACATACAATAATATATATAGGTATATATACAGGTATATTTTTATTACCTATATATAATAGTATTAAACATGGGTACTATATTAATATGTTTATTAGTTTTGATAATTCCATCATATATTATTACGAAGATATCACCGGTTAAAGTTATCCGATTCGATTAATTTTCATTTTTAAGCAGCACATTTATATTTTTTCAAAGGGAAATTTTACCCGCTGTTCATTATATCTTTTTTTATTTGGTCTTTTTTTTGGGGTTAAACGACAGTTTTAGAACTAGACATTTTGTTTTAAGAGCTTTTTTTAGGCTAAAAAAGGATGTCATTACCATCGGGGCTGAAAAAACGTGTGCAAAAAAAATCCTTATACTTATATATTATATAGTAGAGCTACTAAATATACAACAGTATTAAAAGCCTTAATAAAGGGTTTATAAAAAAAAGGTAAAAAAAAGTTTTTTGTAAGTTATTGTAATTCAGTGGTAAGAAAAAACTTTGCAAAAAAGGATAAAAAAAGGTTATAAAAAGTTTGCGAATACGGAAAAGAGTTCTACTTTTGCACCCGCTTTGATAAGGCAAAGAGTTCATAGAAATACTGAAAAACGGATTAAAAAATTTTTAAAAAAAAGTTTAAAAAAGATTTGGTTTGTAAGAAGTAAAGATAGTATCTTTGCCGTCCGCAAATGAGTCGTTAGACGAATTCACTGAACACAATTTAAAGATAGGTTTTAGTGAAGTAAAACGAGGAAGTTCTTTTAGAAAAATGACAAAAAAATAGGTTTGAAAAAAATTAAAAAAAGTTTCAAAAATATTTGCGAGTTAAAAAAGAAGTTGTACTTTTGCACCCGCTAAACGAAAGAATAGCGAAAGACATAGAAGAATACGTTCATAGACATATTGGATTGACAGCATACAAAATTAAGAGAGTAAGACTCGATTAGAATTAACCTAGCACTTATCGTACAATATTAAAAATACTACGATGAAGAGTTTGATCCTGGCTCAGGATGAACGCTAGCGGCAGGCCTAACACATGCAAGTCGAGGGGTAGAGGAAGCTTGCTTCCTTGAGACCGGCGCACGGGTGCGTAACGCGTATGCAATCTACCTTGTACAGAGGGATAGCCCAGAGAAATTTGGATTAATACCTCATAGTATTTTCGAATGGCATCATTTGATTATTAAAGTTCCAACGGTACAAGATGAGCATGCGTCCCATTAGTTAGTTGGTGTGGTAACGGCACACCAAGACGATGATGGGTAGGGGTCCTGAGAGGGAGATCCCCCACACTGGTACTGAGACACGGACCAGACTCCTACGGGAGGCAGCAGTGAGGAATATTGGGCAATGGTCGGAAGACTGACCCAGCCATGCCGCGTGCAGGAAGACGGCCCTATGGGTTGTAAACTGCTTTTGTACGGGAAGAAACCCTCCTACGTGTAGGAGCTTGACGGTACCGTAAGAATAAGCATCGGCTAACTCCGTGCCAGCAGCCGCGGTAATACGGAGGATGCGAGCGTTATCCGGAATCATTGGGTTTAAAGGGTCCGTAGGCGGTCTTATAAGTCAGTGGTGAAATCTCCTAGCTCAACTAGGAAACTGCCATTGATACTGTAGGGCTTGAATTTTTGTGAAGTAACTAGAATATGTAGTGTAGCGGTGAAATGCTTAGATATTACATGGAATACCAATTGCGAAGGCAGGTTACTAACAAACGATTGACGCTGATGGACGAAAGCGTGGGGAGCGAACAGGATTAGATACCCTGGTAGTCCACGCCGTAAACGATGGATACTAGCTGTTTGACGCAAGTTGAGTGGCTAAGCGAAAGTGATAAGTATCCCACCTGGGGAGTACGCACGCAAGTGTGAAACTCAAAGGAATTGACGGGGGCCCGCACAAGCGGTGGAGCATGTGGTTTAATTCGATGATACGCGAGGAACCTTACCAGGGCTTAAATGGGAGACGACAGTTTAGGAAACTAGACTTTCTTCGGACGTCTTTCAAGGTGCTGCATGGTTGTCGTCAGCTCGTGCCGTGAGGTGTCAGGTTAAGTCCTATAACGAGCGCAACCCCTGTTGTTAGTTGCCAGCGAGTAATGTCGGGAACTCTAGCAAGACTGCCGGTGTAAACCGTGAGGAAGGTGGGGATGACGTCAAATCATCACGGCCCTTACGTCCTGGGCCACACACGTGCTACAATGGCAGGTACAGAGAGCAGCCACTTAGCGATAAGGAGCGAATCTATAAAACCTGTCTCAGTTCGGATTGGAGTCTGCAACTCGACTCTATGAAGCTGGAATCGCTAGTAATCGGATATCAGCCATGATCCGGTGAATACGTTCCCGGGCCTTGTACACACCGCCCGTCAAGCCATGGAAGCTGGGGGTACCTGAAGTCGGTGACCGTAAGGAGCTGCCTAGGGTAAAACTAGTAACTGGGGCTAAGTCGTAACAAGGTAGCCGTACCGGAAGGTGCGGCTGGAACACCTCCTTTCTAGAGAAATGATAAGATGGTTAATAAAAAAGAGCTTTTACTCTCGCTGTTAGTTCAAAAAATAAGTTTTAAATACAGAGTCTCGTAGCTCAGCTGGTTAGAGTACTACACTGATAATGTAGGGGTCGGCAGTTCGAGTCTGCCCGGGACTACTAAATTTAAGACGAAGGAAATTCTGGAAGTTGAGAATTCAAAATTCGTAATTCTGAATTCATAATTCTGAATTTAAGAATGGGGGATTAGCTCAGCTGGCTAGAGCGCCTGCCTTGCACGCAGGAGGTCATCGGTTCGACTCCGATATTCTCCACGAATCACTAAGGTGATAGCAGTTCATTGACATATTGAGAAAAGAAAAACATAAGTAGAATAGAAAGCACAGTTTTGCATTTATATGTAAGACTAAAAGTACAATAAGCAAAATAAGGGCGTATGGGGGATGCCTAGGCTCTCAGAGGCGATGAAGGACGTGATAAGCTGCGAAAAGCTGCGGGGATTGGCACATACGAATTGATCCGCAGATATCCGAATGGGGCAACCCACTATGTTGAAGACATAGTACCCGATAGGGGGCGAACCCGCTGAACTGAAACATCTAAGTAGGCGGAGGAGAAGAAAACAAAAGTGATTCCGTAAGTAGTGGCGAGCGAACGCGGATTAGCCCAAACCAAAGTTGTTACGGCAATTTTGGGGTTGTAGGACCACGACATTTCTTGCGGATTGAATTAGAATAACCTGGAAAGGTTAACCAAAGAAGGTGATAGTCCTGTATAAGTAAGAGAAGATAAGGATAGTGGTATCCTGAGTAGCGCGGGGCACGTGAAACCCTGTGTGAATTTGGCGGGACCATCCGCTAAGGCTAAATACTCCTGAGAGACCGATAGTGAACCAGTACCGTGAGGGAAAGGTGAAAAGAACCGTGAATAACGGAGTGAAATAGATCCTGAAACCATACGCTTACAAGCGGTCGGAGCCCTTTAGTGGGGTGACGGCGTGCCTTTTGCATAATGAGCCTACGAGTTACCGTTGCTGGCAAGGATAAGGTATTAAGTACTGGATCCGTAGCGAAAGCGAGTCTGAATAGGGCGCCATAGTCAGTAATGGTAGACGCGAAACCGTGTGATCTACCCATGGGCAGGTTGAAGCTGTGGTAACACATAGTGGAGGACCGAACCGGTTGACGTTGAAAAGTCTTCGGATGACCTGTGGGTAGGGGTGAAAGGCCAATCAAACTCGGAAATAGCTCGTACTCCCCGAAATGCCTTTAGGGGCAGCGCTTATGGAGTTTATTAGAGGTAGAGCTACTGATTGGATGCGGGGGCTTCACCGCCTACCAATTCCTGACAAACTCCGAATGCTAATAAATGCTCATAAGCAGTGAGGGCATGGGTGCTAAGGTCCATGTCCGAGAGGGAAAGAACCCAGACCATCAGCTAAGGTCCCCAAATGTATACTAAGTTGAAAAAACGCGGTTTGTCTGCTTAGACAGCTAGGATGTTGGCTTGGAAGCAGCCATTCATTTAAAGAGTGCGTAACAGCTCACTAGTCGAGCGGACGAGCATGGATAATAATCGGGCATAAGTATACTACCGAAGCTATGGACAGATTAATCTGTGGTAGGGGAGCATTCTAAACTGGGTTGAAGGTGATCTGCGAAGATTGCTGGACTGTTTAGAAAAGCAAATGTAGGCATAAGTAACGATAATGCGGGCGAGAAACCCGCACACCGAAAAACTAAGGTTTCCTCAGCTATGCTAATCAGCTGAGGGTTAGTCGGGTCCTAAGGCGTACCCGAAGGGGGAAGTCGATGGCCAACGGGTTAATATTACCGTACTACTTATAATTGTGATGGAATGACGGAGTGATGAAAGCACCGCGAACTGACGGAATAGTTCGTTAAAGCACTTAGCTATATCTTTTATAGGCAAATCCGTAGAAGATGGTGAAATGCGATAGTACTCGGAGTCTTCGGACGATGGGATAGTGTGCCTAAGGGCTTCCAAGAAAAGTTTCTAAACTTAGATTATAAGTACCCGTACCGTAAACCGACACAGGTAGTTGAGGAGAGAATCCTAAGGTGCTCGAGAGATTCATGGCTAAGGAATTAGGCAAAATAGACCTGTAACTTCGGGAGAAAGGTCGCCACGCTCAGGCGTGGCCGCAGTGAAAAGGTCCAGGCGACTGTTTATCAAAAACACAGGGCTCTGCAAAATCGTAAGATGAAGTATAGGGCCTGACACCTGCCCGGTGCTGGAAGGTTAAGAGGAGATGTTATCTTCGGAGAAGCATTGAATTGAAGCCCCAGTAAACGGCGGCCGTAACTATAACGGTCCTAAGGTAGCGAAATTCCTTGTCGGGTAAGTTCCGACCTGCACGAATGGTGTAACGATCTGGACACTGTCTCAGCCATGAGCTCGGTGAAATTGTAGTATCGGTGAAGATGCCGATTACCCGCAGTGGGACGAAAAGACCCTGTGCACCTTTACTATAGCTTAGTATTGACCTTGGACACGTGATGTGTAGGATAGGTGGGAGACTTTGAAGCGGGTTCGCAAGGATTCGTGGAGTCATTGTTGAAATACCACCCTTTGCTTGTCTGAGGCCTAACCCCGCGGATGCGGGGACATTGCTTGGTGGGTAGTTTGACTGGGGTGGTCGCCTCCAAAAGAGTAACGGAGGCTTCTAAAGGTTCCCTCAGCACGCTTGGTAACCGTGCGTAGAGTGCAATGGCATAAGGGAGCTTGACTGAGAGACATACAGGTCGATCAGGTACGAAAGTAGAGCATAGTGATCCGGTGGTTCCGCATGGAAGGGCCATCGCTCAAAGGATAAAAGGTACGCCGGGGATAACAGGCTGATCTCCCCAAGAGCTCACATCGACGGGGGGTTTGGCACCTCGATGTCGGCTCGTCACATCCTGGGGCTGGAGAAGGTCCCAAGGGTTGGGCTGTTCGCCCATTAAAGTGGCACGCGAGCTGGGTTCAGAACGTCGTGAGACAGTTCGGTCTCTATCTACTGCGGGCGTTAGAAATTTGAGTGGATCTGATTCTAGTACGAGAGGACCGAGTTGGACTGACCTCTAGTGTATCTGTTGTCTCGCCAGGGGCACTGCAGAGTAGCTACGTCGGGAAGGGATAAGCGCTGAAAGCATATAAGCGCGAAACCCACCACAAGATGAGATTTCTTTTAAGGGTCGTGGAAGATGACCACGTTGATAGGCTATAGGTGTAAAGGCAGTAATGTCATAGCCGAGTAGTACTAATAACCCGTAAGCTTATGTACGCGTATCCCCCGCATTTTTGCGGGGGAACTTTCTTTCTGAATTATAAAATAGATTCTTTTCTCAATATGTTAAAATATTAGTGTTACTAATGTAACCAAAAATTTAAGGTGGTTATTGCGTCGGGGCTCACCTCTTCCCATTCCGAACAGAGAAGTTAAGCCCGATTGCGCCGATGGTACTGCATAACTGTGGGAGAGTAGGTCGCTGCCTTTCTTTTGAAAACCCTATCCATATCGGTTAGGGTTTTTTGTTTTTATATCTTTTTGTAAAATACTTTTTGAAATACAAATACCTCAAAATTTAGCCCCGATGGAAGCGGCATCCTTTTTTGAGTTACTTCCATTTAGCTCGAACTGACAAAAAAACAAAAAAGATACAGCGAACAGCGGGACAACTATTTATTTTTAAGCGATTGTGTGCTAATTAAAATTTTAAAATAGTATTATAGAATTGAATATGCTTTTTAAATTCGGAAATTCCTTCTTTAAAGCTTAAATAAGTTGCACCTTGTTTTTTGTTGTATTTGCTTATTTTGTATAAATAATGAAAATGACGGGTTAATTCTTTCCAACCGTACCATAAAGAATGATTTGGGTCATAAATGTGTGTTGGTTCGCTAATTGCACCATTGATTTCTACAATTTGGAAGTTTTTACCATTTTCTAATTTTTCAAATGAATCAAACATGATATCCATTCGACCATAGTGAAATCCGTTTATTTGATTACAAATGTTAGTAAAGGTTTCTTCTAATTTTGGAGTTATAAAGTGACTAAAATCAATAAATTTTGTGCCTCTACAATGGTTTCCGTAGGGAACAAGGTTTATAGATTCGTTTTCGGATAGAATTTGGTTTAGTTTATCACCATATTCTTTATGTAAAACTTCTAGCTGGAATTCGTAACGTGGATCTTTTAAAAGTAATTCTTTTATTGACTCTTTTCCGTTGCCTTTTAGGATTAAGAATTCTTTTGAAACAATTCCTGTAATTTTTCCTTTAGTTTGATTGGGAAGTTTTACATAAAACAATCCTATTTCATTAGTAAATGGAATAAATTCTTGAATAAGGAAGTTAAAATTTGCTTTCTTTGTATACGATAGTAATGTTTCTTTAGTATCTATTTTTTTTACAGCTGTTCCTCTCAAACCAGTATCGGGCTTTGCTATAAAGGGAAAATTTATATTATTTTCTTTAATTATGTTTATGATTTCATCTAGAGAAGTTTCTTTATTGATTAAAATAGTTTTTGGATAATATTGTTGTGGAATTAAATCGTAGATTTCTTTTTTAGACTCCATGAAAAATCCACCATTTTTAATAGTGGGATTTGAAGCGTTAAAATAAAAAAATGAGCGTGTTCTAAACGCGTAATATAAATATTGAAAATACACGGGTGTGTAAACCACTTGATAGGGCCAATATTCCCAGTGTGTAATCTTATGCCAAGTTAATCTTAGATTCATTCGTATAAATCTATATAATTGAGTTTTATTTTGTTATTTTCAATGTTAAATTGTGTAATACTTACTGTTTTTAAATGTTCATCACGTTTAATCACAATTGTATTATTCGAATCTTCTTCATCTTTAAATTGGTGAAAATCTAAAATCTCTTTTTTAGTTGCATTAGATTTACTTAAATATTCTTCAAATAAAAGTTTTCGATGTTCTCTAATTTCCTTTGAATACAATGTAGAAGAGGACCAAATATGAGCTTTGGTAACCGATAATTCTTTTGTAGATTTTTCTATTTCATTCCATTGCAGTTGAAATAGTTTTTTATTGTTGTATAAAACAATTGTAAAAGGTTCAATATCTTTTAAATCAATAGTTTGCCATTTTTTTAGAACATTTTCTGAATCAAAAATATCTAACAAAATAAGACCTCTACTTTTTCTATAATCGTTTCGATGATGATGTTTTTCTTCGGCGCCATTTAATAAAATTGCAACATTGGTATAATCGTGAACTATCCAAGTTCCGCTTGCTTTTGGATCTCTTGGGAAAACTAATTTTTTAAAGTTTCCTGAATATTCAATTGGTTTTATTGCTCTTCCTCTGAGAGTAGTTTCATCTCTATTAGAAGTTAAAATACAACCTTTTTTTGTGGGTACAAATGTTACTGTGCACATTTTAATCGGTATTCTATGGTTGAACGTGCTACACCAAAGTTTTCATTAATTTGAATCGTAGGAAATTTTAAAAGAGCTACTTTAATTAATGCTTGATGGTGAATTGAATGCTCTAAATTGTATAGTAATTCTCTAAAATAATTGGATTCAATGGACAAAAAGTTTTCTATAGTTCCTTGTTCAATTTGAAGTGTTTTATTTTCTTTATTAATTTTATTTAATAAAACTTCAATCGATTTTATAGCTTCTATGGTTTGTGTTTGTATAAGCAAATTTCGTTCTCTTAAATCGTAATTTATTTTACCATTTTGGTAATTGTTTATCAAACATTCGTACAATTCAATAATATGTCTAGTATGTTCTCCAATGCTAGCATTACTTAATTCTAAATGTTTAAATGAAAACTGTTCATCATTTAATTGATGAAGAAGTTCTAAAATTTCGTTCAGATTCTTTTGAACAGAAGTAACAAGCATACAATTAACTTTTTTGAAAAATACTAATTTTTTTTCGTTCTTCAAAAAGAACTAATCCAAAACATATTATTGTTATTATTGCTAAAGTAAAGAGTTGTCCACCTTCATGGTTTACATTTATACCTAATATGAAAATATGTGAAATTATTGCTCCAAACATGGTTCCGAAACCTAATATTGCTCCAAATCTAGATTTATTTGGAATTAAAATTAAAATTGATGCAATTAATTCAATAATTCCTGTTCCAATTCTACCAAAAGGTTCTGCGTGTAATTTTGAAAAAATAGCAACACTTTCTGGTGCTGCCGTGAATTTATAGAATAAAGTTTGAAGCATAATTATGGCAGGGAAAATGCGAATTATCCAATAAAAAATAACTTTCATTTTTATTACTTTTCAGGAATAAATTTTATCGAAACCGAATTGGTACAATATCTTTTTCCTGTAGTCTCTTGGGGTCCATCATCAAAGACATGACCTAGATGTCCGCCACATTTAGCACACATCACTTCAGTTCGAACCATCCCAAAACTTAAGTCTTGTTTATAAATAGTGGCACCTTTTATGGCTTTGTCAAATGAAGGCCAACCACAGTGCGAATCAAATTTTGTATTCGAATCAAATAATTTATTACCACAACCTGCACACACATAAGTTCCTTTTTCGAAATGGTCATAATATTCGCCTGTAAAAGCTCTTTCAGTTCCTTTTTCTCTTAATATTCTATATTCTTCATTAGAAAGTTGTGCTTTCCATTCTGCATCCGTTTTTTTTACTTCAAAATCCATAGTTTTTTTGTTTTGTGAGTTACAAGAGGTGAAAAAACTTAAACATAAAGTTAATAATAACTTTTTCATCTGTTTTAATATTTAATTGAATAAAAGCAATTTGTTTATACCAAAATTACAATTAAATGCATGAAACAAATGTTAGCTATTTTACAAAATTTACTTTTTTAGGTATTCGTTTCTAAATCATTAATGTAGTCTTCATATTCGTAAAAAAACAACTCAAAAGCACTCATTTTTTCATTAAAGAAATCAAATATTCTTGGCCAAGTATTTTTATTGTTAACACTCACATTATCAAGTTCAACCCAAATTCTACTTACTAATTTTCCATTTTCTAAATAGAAATTACGTTCAAAAATTGCATCTTCTAAAAAATCTTCAAGTAAGATAGTTTTTAGCGATTCTATTTTTTCGTAGTAAATTTTTCGAAGTTCCTCAGCAGCTGGTTCAATTTCTAAAAGCACTTGGGCTTTTTTATTATCTACGTAAAATTTAAAACTAAAATCTTTAATCTTAGTGTTGTATAATAACCATTTTCTAGGATATTCTTCTGCAAATGCAATCCAAAAGTCTTTTTTTATTTGTCGCGCTTCTTCTTTACTAAACATTTTGGCTCCTTTTTTTGATGAATTGTAAAAAAACTCCTAACTTTATGAGTTAAGAATTTAAAATTATGTTATTTCAGGATTTTATAAAATATATTCCAAAAATAGAAAAAGAAAAGTTGTTAGCCGAAGATGCGCATGCAAAAATGGCGCCTTTGGAACGAATTTCTTTTTTAAAGGAAGAAAATTATCTTGATAAAAATCCGAGATTAGCTGCTGTATTGATGTTATTTTATCCCAAATTTGGCGAAACACATTTAGCATTAATTGTAAGAAATACCTATCCAGGAGTACATTCATCACAAATAGGTTTTCCAGGTGGAAAAGTAGAAGACATAGATAAAGACTTGGCAGATACAGCATTAAGAGAAACACATGAAGAAGTAGGTGTACATCCTCAAAAGGTTGAAATTATAAAACCATTTTCTCGAATTTATATTCCGCCGAGTAATTTTTTAGTTTCTCCATATATGGGAATTTGTCATGAAGAAGTTTCCTTTATACCTGATATGGATGAAGTAAAAAGAGTATTAGAATTTCCTCTTTCATTATTTTTAGACGAAAAAAGTATCACAAAAGTAAAAATGACAACGTCATATGCAGTAGATATTGAAGTTCCTGCATTTGTTGTAGATAAATATATTGTTTGGGGTGCAACTGCTATGATGATGAGCGAGTTAAAAGAAACTATTAAAAGTGTCTTAAACTGCGAAGAATCATTTTGAAAAATGAATGGTTTTTATACATTTGCAACCCTTACCTAAAAAAATCAAATCATGGGATTATTTAAGAGAAATCCTTTTGGACATATATTGTTTTTAAAAAAATGGTTAATCCGGATAGCAGGAGCATTAACACATAAACGCTATAGAGGATTTAATCAGTTACATATTGAAGGTTCTGAAATTATTAGAAGTCTTCCAGATAGAAATGTTTTATTTATTTCTAACCACCAGACTTATTTTGCTGATGTAGTAGCAATGTTTCATGTTTTTAATGCAGCGTTAAAAGGAAGAGAAAATAATATTAAGAATGTAGGTTACCTGTGGAATCCTAAATTAAACATGTATTATGTTGCTGCAAAAGAAACCATGCAATCGGGATTATTACCTAAAATTATGGCATATGCAGGTTCAATTTCTGTAGAAAGAACTTGGCGTGCAGAAGGAAAAGATTTAGAAAAACACGAGCAAAAGCAAGTAAAATTATCTGATTTTAGAAATATTGAGAAAGCATTAAATGATGGTTGGGTAATTACTTTTCCACAAGGAACTACGCGTTCATTTAAACCTGTGCGTAAAGGAACAGCTCACATTATTTTGCATCATAAACCCATAGTTGTTCCTATTGTAATTGATGGTTTTCGTCGATCGTTTGATAGAAAAGGATTACGAATTAAGAAAAAAGGTATTTTGCAATCTTTTGTAATTAAAGAACCTCTTCAAATTGATTATGAAACCGAAACGGTTGATAGTTTAGTTGAAAAAATTGAATTTGCAATTGAACAACATCCTTCTCTTTTAAAAGTTATTCCAACAGAAGTTTTAGAAGAACAAGCGAAATTAGATCAAGAGCGACAATGGAGATATTAAAAAAAGATGCGATTTTAAAATCGCATCTTTTTTTATTTTACTGGTTCTACTTTATAACCTTGTTTTCGTAATAATTTTATAACACCTTCTTCTCCAGCTAAATGAGCAGCACCAACTCCAAAAAATGTTGGTTTATCTTTCATGGCTTTTTCCATTACCGGAATCCATTTTTATTTCTATCGTTTAAAATAGCTTCGTTAAATTGTGCATTTTCTTCATTGCTATTAGCATACATTTGTTCAATATCTTCTGCTAAATAAATTTTAGCCATTTGTTTAGCTTCTCTTTTTAATGTTTCATCGTCTTGATTCGATAATTCTAATAATTCAAGAAGTTGGTCTCTATTACTATAATTATCAACTACAGCATTATGATCTTCATTTGATTCTAAACCGAAAGTAAGTTCATTTTGTTCTTTTGTAACCTTTACAAGTTGACTTTCGATAGATTCTGCATCACATTCTAAGAAAAATGGATAAAGTAAATAGGAAATATTTATTGGTTTTACATTGTTCAATAATTCAATTGAAACACTCATGTACTTTTTTAAAAATACGTCTAACTTTTTGTATTCTTCTTCTGTTAATAAATCTTCTATGGTTTCGTTATTTTCCATAAAGAAATCTTCACTAGCGTTTAAAATACTAGGTTCATCTGTTAAATCAATCTCTAAATAAAGTTGAGAAGTTTTATCTAATGCACGAAGTGTTTTAGGAGTTAATGTAGGATCGCAAATTAAATGCATGGTTCCAAAAACATAAGAAGGTTTCTTTAAATTTTTGCCACTAACTTTCCACAGTAAGCTATTTTCTAATTTTTGGGCATTACTAAAAGTACTAAATAATAATAGTAGAAAAAAGATCGCTAGTTGAGTAAATTTAATGATAATTTGAACCATTTATATTTGATTTAATTATAAATCTATTTTCTTTAATTCGTTATAATTACTTAATAAACGTTTTAATAAAATTCCGTAGAGTAAACGATAAAACAACCAAATTAAGAATAAGAATACAAAACTTACTACTGCATAAAACAAAAATGCAATTACATAAAAAGTAGTTTCGTTCATGTTCTGAGTGACTTGGTCTACTAATTTTTGGATATTAGGATCGTATATAAATTGGAAGGTAAAAACAAGAATTAAAAGCACAAATGTCATTCCTAAGTTATACCAAACGTAGTATTTAACCATTTGTCTTGTATTGATAATGTTTTTCATTAAACTCTTTACACTATCAGTAGTATTAATGGTTTTGTAATTTTTATAGAATAAATATATAAAACAAGCAATCACGGCATAATTAAAAAAACTAATTATTGACATTGCAGTTTTTAAATGATACATTTCGAGCGTTTTTAAATATTTCTCATCTGATGTAAAAAAGTTTAAAACACTCCAAAATAAAATCTCCAAAATGCTAATAATTAAAATCCACTTCACAATGGAAGAAGAACGTTTGTGTAGCATTCTGTAAATTTGCTTTTCGCCAACTTGATTAAAAGAATTTTCTTTATTCTTCCAATCGCGCTTTAATATTTCTAATTCATCCATAAACTTACGGATTTAATATTTTTTTTAATTTTCCTTTTACTCTATTCATTTTTACACGAGCATTAACTTCACTTATTCCTAAAGTTTCAGATATTTCATTATAATCTTTATCTTCTAAGTACAAGAAAATAAGTGCTTTTTCAATATCGTTAAGCTCGTTTATTGCGCCATATAACAATTTTAATTGTTCTTCTTCTTCAAAATTGTATTCTTCCTGTTTAATCTTATGATAGGTACTATCAAATTCGATAGTGTCAAAAGTTTTTTTCTTTTTTCTATAAAGTGTAATGGCAGTATTTAATCCAACACGATATGCCCAAGTTGTAAATTTAGAATCACCTCTAAAGTTAGGATAGGCTTTCCAAAGTTGAATTGTAATTTCCTGAAACAAATCGTTATGCGAATCTTCATCAGAAGTATATAACCGACAAATCTTGTGGATTATATTCTGATTTTCTTGTAATTGCTTTACAAATTCTGCTTCTGAAGATGATTTCATATGGCTATAAGTAGTCGATAATCGTTTTTCGTTACAAAAAAAATTACGAATTGAAAATTACGAATTACAAATTAACGAATCAACAAATTTTCAAATCAAAATCGTATCTTTGAACGTACTAATCAGTATTACAAAATGAACATACCTCAATGTAGTTTTCCACGTGTAGTAATTATAGGTGGAGGATTTGCCGGAATTTCGTTAGCCAAAAAACTTCGTAATAAAAAACTTCAAGTTGTTCTTTTAGACAAACACAATTATCACAATTTTCAACCTTTGATGTACCAAGTAGCAACTGGCGGTTTAGAACCCGATTCTATTGCGTATCCTATTCGAAAAGTGGTGCAAGAATATGAAGATTTTTATTTTCGTTTAGCTGATGTTAAGGAAATTGATACAAAGGCTAAAAAAGTTATAGCTGATATTGGCGAATTGAAATACGATTACTTAGTTATTGCAACCGGCTCCAAAACGAATTTCTTCGGCAATAAAGAAATGGAACGCAATGCAATGGCGATGAAAACGATTCCACAATCGTTGAACATTCGCAGTTTAATTCTTGAGAATTTTGAACAAGCATTATTAACGAATGATATTAATGAACGCCATAGTTTGATGAATTTCGTTTTAGTTGGCGGTGGACCAACAGGAGTTGAACTTGCTGGTGCTTTAGCCGAAATGAAAAAAGCCATTTTGCCCAAAGATTATCCCGATTTAGATATTCGTAAAATGGAAATCAACTTAATTCAAAGTGGTGATCGCATTTTGAATACGATGAGTGAAAATGCCTCTGAAAAAGCTGAAAAATTCTTGATTGATTTAGGTGTTGAAGTTTGGAAAAATGTTCGCGTAACGGGTTATGACGGAAAAGTAGTAACTACAAATTCTGATTTAAAATTTGAAACAGCGACTGTAATTTGGACGGCTGGCGTGCAAGGTGCATTAGTTGCAGGTTTAGATGGTCATGCTTTAGTTGAGCGTGCCGATAGAATTAAAGTAAATGCCTATAACCAAGTGGAAGGTTATGATACTATTTTCGCTATTGGAGATATTGCGTTAATGTCTTCTGAAGAATATCCTCAAGGACATCCAATGATGGCGCAACCGGCTATGCAACAAGGCCGACATTTAGCAGAAAACGTACTTCGCTTGGTGAACAAAAAAGAAATGAAACCTTTTACTTATAACGATAAAGGTTCAATGGCGACAATTGGGCGTAATAAAGCTGTTGTAGATTTACCAAAGTTTCAATTTAGCGGTGTGTTTGCGTGGTTTGTTTGGATGTTTGTGCATTTATTCTCCCTAATCGGATTTAAAAATAAAGCCGTTGTTTTCTTAAATTGGGTGTACAATTACATTCGTTTCGATAGAGAAGCACGATTAATAATTCGCCCGTATAAGAAAAAGAAAATAGAGAGTTTTGTTAGTGATGAGATATGATTTAGTGAAAAGTGATTAGTAATTAGTGAAATGCTTTTTTGATGATTTATAATTTCAAGACTAACTTCAAGAAGTTTTTTTATATCCAATTCTATTTTGGGTCATTAGTGCTTTTTTATTAATGATTTTTTTTTCGGTCTAATTGCCCCAGATTTAGGAAAATTTTTAAAAGCATTTTTTTTAAATATTTTTATTTTGGGAATCTTTTTCGGGTTTTCATTACTTTATTTGTTATACAATCATTTGAATTTTTGTAAGTATCAGAGAATAGAAATCGAAAGATTATTTCATGGTGATTTTAAAATTAAAATTTCTAATAAAAAAAATTGTCATGAAATTTTAAGAACTGAAATAGAAAAGTGTATTGTATTTCAAAGTATACCTACTTATGAAAAACGCTCTGTGCTAATTTTTATGGGATTTCAATTTGAAATATTCTATTATAAATTAATTTTGAAAGATGGTACAATTATAAATATTTCAAGTTCTGTATGTGATCATTTTGAAAAATATATTAACACAGATAAAATTGAATACAAAAGAGTTTTCATGGCAGTTATCAAATATACTGAACACTAACTACTGAACACTGTCAACTCTCTCAAAACCAATCGCTAATCCCACAAACTTACTATAACTCACAATTCCTTCTTGTTGGTTGGCTTTTAAAAAGTTGTTGTAGAAAAATTCAAAAAAAGTATCAATAGGTGTGTGGTATTTTTCCCAAAAAGCTTCATGTTCGTCATAGTTTTTTACAACACCTTTGTTAAGCTTTTCAAAATACAATTTTCCTTTTCCTTCTTCTATTTGTTCTAAATTCGCTAAGCAATAGCGCGTAATAATACTATAAGCCGAATATTGAAAATACAAATCTTCATTATGTGTTGCCGTAACAAAACCAATAAAATTACATTCACTTTCGCTTCCAATTCCCACTTGGTGTCCCATTTCATGGCAAGTGGTCATCGGTAAAGTAAAGTTGGGTTTTAAGGTATTGACTTGCGCTTCATTCGTAAACGGATTCAAATAACCACCAAAGCCCATATAACTTAGCAAATATCGTAAAAGCGAAGGTTTAATGCTTTTGTTTTCGTACTGAAATTCTTGTAACGCTTGCGGTAAGTTTTTATAACCGTTTTGTGCCAATTCAAATATTTCTTCATTCGAATACGGAACATTCACTGCGGTAGAATCATTTCCAGATAATTGCAGTTGTAACGCATTTGTTTTGGCAATCATCTTTTCAGTAAAAGCTATTAATTCTTCCTCGGTGTATTCTTTTTCGATATTTAGTTTTTCATGTAACGGAATTCGGTAATAATTCATTCCCCATAACACGTGAAAGAAGAAATAGAAAACCGAAATCCAACTTAAAACGGTCAATCCGTTGGTTTTCCAATTTTTGAAAAAGCCTTTTCTGTTCATCCAAATCCAGCGAATCAATAAAATAATCAGTACGCTATAAATGATATCGCCAAAAGAAAACGGAATACTTCCAAAAACTGTTCGGTTGAACCAAGCTATTTTTTCATACCATCCTTTGCTGTAATATTCCTCAATAAATGCTGGAAATCGTCCGAGTGTTTTCACCACAACTATTTGAACCAATAAGAATAAAGGAAGGATGTATTTTCGGTTTATTTTTTGCATTATTCTATATAAAAATTTTCAACGAAGGTTTCTATTCCATAAATATAAAAACTCTTCTTATATTTGTAGTATGCAATTGAAAAAATCTCAAATAGCTAAAATTATTGATTATTTTAAAACAAAACCTGTTTTGAAAGCATATTTATTTGGTTCTTATGTAACGAATTCGGCCAATGAAAATAGCGATGTTGATGTTTTAGTGGAGTTAGATTATTCGCAACGAATAGGTTTTCAATTTGTACAAATGAAATTAGATTTAGAAAAATTGTTAGGCAAACCAGTAGATTTGGTTTCTACAAATGCAGTTTCTAAATATATTAAACCTCATATTGAAAGCGAAAAAATAGAAATTTATGCAAAATAATTTTAAAGACAAAGTTAGATTGCAACACATTTTTGATGCTATTTCTGAAATAGAGAACTATAATTTATCTAAAAATTTTGATGATTTTGTTGAAGATTCTATGCTTCAAAATGCGTCAATACATTTGTTAGAAGTTATTGGCGAAGCTTCAAATCATCTTTCAATAGAAATTACAGAAAAATACAATTCAGTTGAATGGGCACAAATTATTGGATTACGAAATTTCTTAATTCATGAATATTTTGGTGTCGATTTAAACATTGTTTGGAATATCATTCAATATGAATTACCCGATTTTAAAAATCAAATACAATTAATTTTAGAAGATTTAGAAAAACAAAAATAAATGAGTCAAGAAGTTAGAAACTTAGAGCCAAAAGCGCTTTGGAATAAATTTGCCGACTTAAATGCGGTGCCACGTCCGTCGAAAAAAGAAGAAAGAGTTATTGCTTTCATGATGGATTTTGGTAAAAAATTAGGTTTGGAAACCTTAAAAGATGAAGTTGGTAACGTTATCATCAAAAAGCCAGCGACAGTAGGAATGGAAAACCGTAAAACTATAGTGATGCAATCGCATTTAGATATGGTACACCAAAAAAACAACGATACTGTTTTCGATTTCGATACACAAGGAATTGAAATGTATGTAGATGGTGATTGGGTTCGTGCCAAAGGAACTACACTTGGTGCCGATAACGGTTTAGGTGTGGCTACGATTATGGCGATTTTAGAAAGTACCGATATTCCGCATCCTGCAATTGAAGCTTTGTTTACGATTGATGAAGAAACCGGAATGACTGGAGCAATGGGCTTAAAAGGTGGCTTGTTAGAAGGTCAAATTTTATTGAATTTAGATACGGAAGAAGACGACGAAATCGACATTGGATGTGCAGGTGGAGTAGATGTAACGGCTGTTGCAGAATATGATGAAGAAGACGCTCCAGCGGATTCTGTGGGTTATAGAATTACCGTAAAAGGTTTAAATGGTGGACATTCGGGAATGCAAATACACGAAGGTTTAGGAAATGCCAATAAAATTATGAACCGTTTATTGTATAGCGGTTACGAAGATTTTGGTTTACAAATTTCTAAAATTAAAGGTGGAAGTTTACGCAATGCGATTCCGCGTGAGAGTGTTGCCGAAGTAATTATTGCCGAAATGTATGACGAAGCGTTTGAGTTTGACATGCAAGAAATCATTAATGAGATTAAAGCCGAATTCAAAACAACTGAACCGAACTTACAAATTGTAATTGAAAAATTAGACCAAGTGCCTGCCAAAGTGTTGCCTTCTATGGCGCAGTTTTACTTGGTAAGAGCTTTATATACTGCGCACAATGGTGTGTATAGAATGAGTGCCGATTTTGATAACTTGGTAGAAACGTCTAACAACATTGCGAAAGTTACTGTTGGCGGTGGCAACTTGAAGATTGAATGTTTAACGCGTTCTTCGGTGGAGAGTTCGAAGTTTGATTTAGCAAATGCGTTACGCTCTGCGTTTGAGTTAATGGGCTGCGAAGTTACGTTCTCGGGAAGTTACCCAGGTTGGACACCAAACCCAAAATCAGAAATTTTAGATGTGTTAACGGCAATTTACGAAAAACAAAACGGAAGCAAAGCACACGTTGTAGCGTGCCATGCGGGATTAGAATGTGGTATTTTAGGCCAAAACTACCCAGGAATGGATATGATTTCGTTTGGACCAACCATTAAAGGCGCACACAGCCCAGATGAAAGAGCGAGTATTGCCTCTGCACAAAAATATTGGAAATTTGTATTGGAAATTTTAGCGAATATTCCGGTTAAGTAAGATAATAGAATATAGAAAATAGAGAATAGAGAAAATCCCAAGCTTAGCTTGGGATTTTTTTAATTTTCTTCTGTTATTTCAAATTCTTTAAGTGTTTTTCCATTTTTTAATTTCCATTCTTTCAATCCATTTGCATTTCTACCCATTACAATAGCTGCAGCTGTAGAAGGACTTGAGAACTCATAATCTGTATTGAATATATATCCTTTATCATTTTTAATGATTATTTGATTGTCAATTAATTTTTGTCTAATATTTTGAAGAGATTTTTGCATAGATTCAACCGTATCTAATGCTATTTCACTATTTTTAAATACTATAAATCCTTTTGAGCTTGGTATTCCCAAACCATTAGCTCCTCTTGCAGCCTTAATCTGAAAAATATTTGATTTTTTAGTCTTATTTGTTTCAGAATTAACTAAACTTTCAAAGACTCTATGACCTAAAGTATTTGTTAGAAGTTTTATGTTTTCAATAAATTCTTCCATTTCTGCAATTTCTGATTCAGAAATTGAAGACTTTGTTGGAATTGTTGTGTTTTCGACTTCATAATGATTAATTTTTTTTGCTAATTCAAATAATCGACTTTCTAAATATTTAATATGAGCTTTATTTAAATTTTCATCTTTGCTAATAAATAATATAACTTCTGACCAAAACTCTTTTTGAGCAACATGTTGTTTAAGCCTATCAATTATCGTTTCCGCTTCACCTATATAAACTTGTCCTTTTCCATTATCATTTTCACCAAAGAGTAAATATATTCCTGGATTTTTTAAATCATCACGATTATATGATTCTTTGATCATAATCCTTGGTATTTTGTATGCTTTACCAGTCCAATTTGAAAACTCACATGTCATTCTACCATTAGGCTCACCATCAATAAGAAATAATTTTATTGTTTTTCCGAATTTTTTCATTTAAGATTTTATTACATAACTTTTAATGACTTTCTACGTAAAAATAGAAAAAAACTTACAACTTCACCAAAACACCTTTTCGTTTTACAATATTTTTATAATCATATTGTATAGTTGTAGCTTTTTGTAGCCAGCGTTTTAGGTCGGGTTCGTTAATGTCGGTGGCAATTGTGTAAAACAACGAAGCATCTTTAAACTTTTTGCCTAACACGTTAAGTTGGGGTTCTTCAAAGTCGGCACCACTCCAAAACATCAAACGAATGCCTGCTTTTTGTTTGCTGTAGCCTACAATAGGGTTGCCGTCTAAAAACCAAACTGGGTGCGCATGCCAAATTTTATGTTCGGCTTGTAACAAGTTTTCGTTTATAATGTGGTATAACGTATCGCAAATTTCTTTTTCGAAATCTGGTAGATTATTGTGGTAAGCTTCAATTTCTTGGTTCATAATTTAAAAGTAGTTAAAAAATTACGAATTACGAATTAGAAAGTAAAAAGGGAATTCTATTGTCATTTCGAGCATTTGATATTAAGAGGAACAAACAAAGTTTGTGGTAAATTAGAGAAATCACATAAAGGATTTAACAAAGATTATGAGATTCCTCATTTCATTCGGAATGACAAAAAAATATTACTCTACACAAATATCGTTGTAATAAATAATAGCGTCGTCTAATTGGGCGAAACTGTATTTATGGTTTTTTAAATCACGAACTAAAGTATCGCAATCGGCTAGATAATTGGCAACGTTTTTTGCCCAACTTTTTAAAATTGAACAGTCGATACACGTTGCAATTTCTTCGGTTTCTTTTATAAGGTAATGTCTAGTTTTTTCGTTTTCTATAACATTTGGAAAAGGTTTTCCATCTTCAAAATTGTAATACAAGTTATAATCATAAAATTGAAGTAATTTAACATTGCCATCAACCAAAAGTTCTAATAATTTAGGTTTTTCTAAATTGCTTGTTTTTACATATTCAAATGTTTTATTGAATTCAAAACCAATAAAAGTAATTTTGGAAACTTCTTCAAAATCCCAATAATCACCTTTTTCATCTTTGGTTAAACGAAATTTTATTTTCTCAATTGGGTCTAACAATCCTTTAACTTCAAGCATGCCAAAACCTTCAATAGAAGTTCCATCGTTAAAATACAAAATGCATTCTTGGTTTTGTGCAATAGTTAAAAAGTGACTAAAACAAAAAAATAGAAAAATATAAATTCGTGATTTCATGGGATTAAAAGTAGTTAAAAATTACGAATTATGAGTTACGAAGTAAAAAGGGAAACTTTGCGTCAGTTCGAGTGTTAGCTTTAGCGAATGTATCGAGAACGACAAAAGTTTAATTAAAACGGTTTTCGATACATTTTTTTGTCACGTTTACTCACAAAAAAACACTCAAACTGACGTTTTAATTATACCAATTGTATTGTTTTACTTTTCTCAGACTTATAATCAAACAAAATACTACAATCCATAACATTTGGAACATTATCAAATTTACATAAAAGTTTCACGACAGCTTCAAGTCCGTTAAAAAGGTTTTCGGGTGTGCGTTTTGGTTTTTTATGCGTGTGATGTAGTGGAAGTGTGTAACCACAAGCTTTTAAAAAAGTAGCTTCAATTTGTAGTAATTCGATAGGCGAGTAGCCGTTAAACTTCCTACCTAAGTTTTGGTGAACCAATCCTAAATAATTCAATTGGGTTGCACCATGAAAATCTGACAAATGTTTCCAAGCATCGGTATTATCTAAAATATTGCCCACAGCACATTGGTTACAACATTCAGGATTGAGCGTGTTGTTGTGAAAGGCTTTGTATAACTTTTCAATAGCTTGGTTAAAACGAGTTGTAGTTTTCATAACCTTTTGAATTAATGATAATTAAAGGTAAGAAAAAAAGAGGAAAGGGAAAAGTTAAAAGTAAAAGTAAAATGAGATAAGAAAGTAATTTTGTCATTTCGAGCGGAGTCGAGAAATCTCATAATCTAAATTTCCCTACATATGAGATTTCTCGACTCCGCTCGGAATGACAAATAATCTACTTCTCGATTGGGTTTGGAATGAAAAAAAATCCCAACTTCTAGAAGTTGGGATTTTTAACTTTAAAAAACTAACAAGAATATAAGAGGGAATATGATACCTGCTACTGCAAGTTTCCATCCATATCTTTTGAATGTATATTTGCCATGTTTTACCATTAATGTTCCGGTAATGGCGATAATGATTAATGAAATTCCAAAAATATCAGAGAAGTAAATCCACCACGCTGATGTGTTTTTGTGTAATTTCATTGCTTGACTTACGATAGGTGTTTTAATGAATTGTACAATTTCACCTTTTCCTGTTTTTGCATCCACTTCAATTTCTGCATTTTCTAGTTGTATTCTTAGAGTTCCTTTACGAATCATGTGACGACGAACTTTACCTTCTAAACCTAAATCACTAGCAGTTTTTTGAGCAAATTTTTCATTAATCTCACTTTCGCTAGGTAATTGTAATTCTACGGGTTTGCTTTCCATTGTAATTTTTTCAGGATGCCAATGTTCTCTGTGGTTCATTAAAATACCAGAAAAAGCAAATGTTACAATTAAACCTAAATAGAAATACCCTAAATCGCGGTGTAAGTCTCTAATTTTTTGTGCTTTCATTTGAAGTGATGTAATAAATTTTAGAATTTATATTTAAGTGATGTTAATACTTGTCTTGGAGCAATAGGGTTGATACTATAATTCTCGTGAACTGTATAATTTAATTCGTTTGTAATATTAGACAATTTACATAACAATGAGAAATTTTTCCATTTATATCCCATAGAAAAATCTACAGTAACATAACCATCAATAGGAATTTCTCTATCTCTAATTCCGTTTGGATAAGCTGGATTTATTTGATTGTTCCAACCACCTAATCTATCACCAATATAATTTCCTAAAGCACCCACTGATACATTTTTGAAAATTCCTGTTGGTACAGTATAAAAGAAACTTAAGTTAGCTGTATGTTGTGGTGTTCTTACTAAACGATCTCCTTCAATAAAACTTCCTGTTGCACCTGTTGTTTTAGTATAACGCATGTCGTTGTAACTGTAACCAGCCATAATGCTTAAGTCGTCTATTGGTTTATAGTTTACATCTAATTCAACACCTTTACTCGTAGTTTCACCACTTAGTGCTTTAATGTTTGTATTAGTGTTTAAATTTCCGTCTGCATCAAACTCTGCAGTTTGAGCTAAATTGCTGTTTACAATATGGTAAAGTGTAACATTAGTACTTAATCTTCCGTTATAGAATTCATTTTTAATACCCGCTTCAAATTGGTCAATGATAGATGGTTTAATCGCTTTGTTGTAAATATCAACACCAGTATTTGGAGTAAATGAATTTGAATAACTAGAGAATAAAGTAATCGTTTTTGTTGGTTGGTAAATTAAACCAACTTTAGGAGAAAAAGCTCTGTCGTTACGAATGGTTTCTTCAGTTACAGTATTTGCTGTGTAATTATGTGTCTCAGGTTTTGTTTCTTGATAAGAATAACGTAGACCTAATAAAGCTTTAAATTTTTCACCAAAAGAAATTAAATCTTGAGCATACACTCCAAAACGATTGGTTTCAGTTTTAGTTATGGTAGTAATTTCTGAAGGTAATACAGGACCTTCAACCGATGCTGCATAAGAAGAAGGATCAAAAATATTTACAGTGTCATAAGTTGTAACTGTTGTTCCAGTTGTAGGATCAAAAAATCTAAAACGGTATGTTTCAGCATTTGAAATTTCAGTATCAATACCAGTAAATAATTGGTGTTTGATTTTTCCAGTTTTAAAGTTACCTTGTAAACTTAGTTGGTTGGCTAATATTTTTTCGGTTGCTTTATTTCTTCCATAAGGTCTGTTCCAATCACCATTATCTGCAGGTTGAATTCTTTCAGTACCTATATATTCTCTGTCGTAATCTTGGAAAGAAGAGTTAAAATTTAATTTCCAATTTGAATTGAATTCATGATTTAATAAAATAGAAGCAGTAGCTTGTTTTGTATTTCCGTTTGACCATTTTGCACCCAAATAAGCATTTCTAGGAACATCAGCTACTTCTTTTCCAATTGAACCAGTACCAAAATCGGGAGTCCAATCATCGTTTAAATAATCGGCTTGAACCGTAATTTCTGTTTTATTAGTAACCTTAAATAATAATGAAGGATTTACATAATAGCGCTCTCTTGTTACATAATCGCGGAAACTTTCAGAATTTTCGTAAGAACCATTAAAACGCCATGCAATATTTTTATTAAAAGTTCCATAAACATCAGCAGATGGTTTGTAGAAACTATAACTTCCAGCTTGCATTGTAATTTCGCCACCTTTATTGAAATTTGGAGTTTTTGTAACCATGTTTAAAATTCCACCTGGAGCAACATTTCCATATAATAAAGCAGCACTTCCTTTTAAAAATTCTACTTTGTCTAGTGAAGCTACTTCAGGAATTGAACCACTACTAAAACGGAAACCATTTTTGAACATGTTGTTTGAAGACATGTCGTAACCTCTAGACCAAAATGATTCTTGAGAACCACCACGAGCAGAACCTACATAAACTCCGTTAGCGTTTTTAATTACATCGCTTAAACGAACAGATTGTTGTTGTTGAATAACTTCGTTGTCAATTACTTGAACAGCCTGTGGCATGTCCATAATTTTAATACCAGCTCTATTTACTGATGATTTTGGGGCAATTTTTTTCCCATTTAAAACGACTTCATTTAGTTTTTTTACAGTATCATTTTCGGTAAAAAAGTCGTCATTAATATTATTGAATTTGTCTTGGCTTAAGCCTATTGTTGAGAATAAAATAGCGGTTAAAGTTGTAATACGTATTTTCATATTATTTAGATTTAATTAAAATAACGATGCAAAAATATCATCAATATTTTAATTTACAAATTTTATTTAGATTAATTTTAAATAAAAATAATAAGTAATTGATTTTCAGTTTTTAAAAATCTCTTAAATAGATTATAAGAATCTGAAAGTATTTTTTGTAAATTTGCACTCCAATAAATAAATAGGCTATGTTAGATAGATTACAATATGTAAAACAACGTTTTGATGAGGTTTCGGATTTAATTATCCAGCCAGATGTTATTGCAGACCAGAAACGTTATGTACAGTTGAATAAAGAATATAAAGATTTAAAAGCTTTAGTGGATAAAAGAGCTGAGTACTTAAATCTTACTGGAAATATAGAAGAAGCTAAAGAAATTATTGCTGATGGTTCTGATGCTGAGATGGTAGAAATGGCCAAAATGCAGTTAGATGAAGCTCAAGAGCGTTTACCACAATTAGAAGAGGAAATTAAATTCATGTTAATTCCAAAAGATCCAGAGGATGCTAAAAACGTAATGGTAGAAATTCGTGCAGGAACAGGAGGTGATGAGGCTTCAATTTTTGCTGGTGATTTATTTAAAATGTACACGCGTTATTGCGAAGCAAAAGGATGGAGAACTTCGGTAGTAGATTTAAACGAAGGAACAGCTGGTGGTTATAAAGAAATTATTTTTGAAGTTACAGGTGAAGATGTATACGGAACTTTAAAATATGAAGCAGGAGTTCACCGTGTGCAACGTGTTCCACAAACCGAAACACAAGGTCGTGTTCATACTTCGGCTGCTACGGTTATGGTATTACCAGAAGCAGAAGAGTTTGATGTACAAATTGATATGAATGATGTGCGTATCGATTTATTCTGTTCGTCAGGTCCTGGTGGACAATCGGTAAATACTACAAAATCGGCGGTACGTATGACTCACATTCCTACAGGCTTAGTAGCGCAATGTCAGGATGAGAAATCGCAACATAAAAATAAAGATAAAGCATTATCAGTTTTACGTTCTCGTTTGTATGAAATGGAATTGGCTAAAAAACAAGAGGAAGATGCTAAAAAACGTAATTCTCAAGTTAGTTCTGGTGACCGTTCTGCAAAAATTAGAACCTACAATTATCCACAAGGTCGTGTAACTGATCACCGAATTGGGATGGATATTTTTGATATGGATGGTGTGATGAATGGTAAAATTCAAAAATTTATTGATGAGCTACAATTAGTAGCGAATACAGAGAAATTAAAAGAATCTGAAGTATATTAATAAAAAAGTCTCGCATTTAGCGGGACTTTTTTATTTTAGTTCGATTGCTTTTCGGCATCTTCTATCATTTTGTTATTTGCCATAATTGCAAATTCCACTCTACGATTGTTGGCCCGACCGCTTACAGTTTCATTGGAATCTATAGGTTCAGTTTCTCCCATTCCTACAATATCAAATCTTGAACTACTTAATCCTTTTGAAGCAAGATAGACTTTAACAGATTCGGCTCTTGCAACCGATAGATTCATGTTATAACCTTCGTCACCCGAACTATCGGTATGTCCGTAAATAGTAATATTTGTATCAGGATAGTTTTTAAATACACTTACTAGTTTGTCTAAATTGGCTTTAGCAGTTGATGTTAAAGACGATTTATTTAGATCGAAGTTTACAGAGTTTTCATTAAGTGTTAGCTTAATTCCTTCTCCTACACGTTCAACTTGTGCACTTGGTAATTGTTGTTCAATTTCACGAGCTTGTTTGTCCATTTGGCGACCAATAAGTCCACCTGTAACTCCACCAATAATTCCTCCTAAGATGGCACCTTCTGCACCACGACCGCCTTTTCCAACGTTATTTCCTAAAACACCTCCAAGAACTGCTCCAGAAGTAGCTCCAATTACAGCTCCTCTTTGCGTATTGTTAGAATTTTTAATGGCTTTACATTGTACTAGAAATAAACTACTTATTGTAAGAATCGCTAAGTTTCTGCCAATAGTTTTAAAGTTTATTTTGTTGTATATATTTTGTGTTGATTTCATAATTACAATCTTTCAAAAGTTAAACTGAATTCTACAGTATTACTAGCCACTGAAACTTTATCTCGAAGAATAAATTTATCTGAATTAACAGGAATATAATCGAGAACATAACCAGTATCTGTTTTTCTACTTGATTCTGAACCTAAAATTTTCAAAACCATTTGGCCATCGTTATTGATATACCAAGTAATATCTCTGTTTTGAGAACAGTTGTTTGGAAAAGTAATACTTCCTTTGTTGTTGTTCGAAATAAAATTCCAAGTACTATTTTTAAAACAGTTGCTACTCGCAATATCTAATAAATTGATTTGAATGTAATTTGAATTTGGATACTCAACATTGGTGACCATCCAAGTTCCTTTTACATTTCTTTGTGCTTCATAATTAACATAATTGTCAACAGCTGAGGTCGATTTACAATTCATAATCATAATGGTAAACACAAAGAGTAAAGCTAATTTTTTCATTTTTTTTCATTTTTAGATTAATAAAAAGGGCCCAAATTTTGAGCCCTAAGAAATACTACTCTTTAGCTTCACTATTTTCTTCAGCTTTAGCGCCAACTCTGTTAACATTGTACATTGGTGCAAACTTTATTTTTAGAGCAGCAATTTTTAAATTATCTGAAGTTGATAAACCTTCTTTTTCAACTGTATTTTTACGTGTATCTAAGGCTTCATATAACAGCTTAATTTCATCCCAATCTTCACGAGAATAGCTGTCTTTGTTGTTTTGAACTGTTTCTACAAAACTTTCGTAAACATTTAAAATGTTGTCTTTATTAACCCAAGCAAACGTTAAATCTTCACCAACTAAATTGTCTTTAAATAAAGATTTTCTTAGTTGCTCTTTGTGCATTTGTGCCTGAGATTTTTCAACTTCCATTTTATAAGTTTCAAATTTTATTGTAGCATCATCAATTTCTTGTTGTGCAGCAGTTTTATTTTCAACAACAGTTACAGCACTTTCTGCTTGTATTTTTTTATTTTCTTGTTCTGTTTGAATAGCAGCCCATTCTTTTGCCGATTCTTCTTTGTTTAATGCATTTATTGAATCTACATAGGTTGTGTATTCACCAATTAATTTTTGAGCTTCTTTTTCTTTTTTGTTATCACATGCTACAAATGCTGTAATAAGTGCTAAAAGTCCTAATGTTAATTTTAAATTTTTCATAGCAATTTATTTTTGATTTTTAATTTTTTAAAAAGTTTTCTATCAAACTTGATGATGCTTTTTGCAATGCATTTGCCGATAGAATTCTAATAAATGAATTCGATTTTTTTAAAATGGTTTTCTTCAGTAAATAACTACCTATTGAACTCAATCCTACTTTAAAAAGATTTGATTTTAGAATTTTCTTACTGATAAGATTGTTTTCTAAAAAATCAGTAATTAAGTGGATTGGTTTTAGGCTTTCATAAGTAATTTCGATCTCATTTTTAAGTTCTAGCAAATCATTTTTCTGTTTTGCTTCGAGCTCCATGATTCTATTTTCTAGTATTTCAATATTACTTTTTTTCATTTGATTTGTTGTTTGTAACTAAAACTTTAAGTAGGATTGTTTCTAGAATATTTTTTGAAATTTTATCTCTAAAAATTAAAACTAAACACGAAATGACAAGATAAAATACCGCAACTACTAGAAAGCCTAAAAAGTAACTTCCAATCCATTTTCCTAAGACTAATGCAAGTGCAATGTTAAAGAAAGAAACAAAAAACAATAGTGCAATAATTAAAATGGTATAAACTAATACTGTTGCAGCTAGTGAACTAGATTTACCTATAAATTTAAGTTTGTATAATTCAATAGATGTTTTGGTGTAGTTTTCTACTTTTTCAAATAAAGATTCGATTATTATTTTTTGCTCTTCCATTTTTCTATTTTTTAATTACATCTGCAACTTCTGTTGCTTTGTCTGATACTTGTTGGTATTTGTTTTCCATTTGTTCTAAAAACTCATCAAATTCATTTTGTAAATTAGTTTTGATATCTGTTGCTTTAGTTTTTAGTTTTTTTCTAGTTTTTGAACCTTTATCTGGAGCTAATAAAATTCCTGCAATGGCACCTACGGCAACGCCGCCTAAAATTCCTAATAATACGTTACTATTTTTCATAATTTTTGTTTTTTTAAAGTTTTCTTGTTCCGTTAATAATTCTAAGTAAAATTGCAATAATTGCAATTACTAAAAGTAGGTGGATTAAGTTTCCAAATGTTCCTACATATACTCCTAATGCCCATAGTATTACTAATACTACGGCTATCAAATACAATAAATTTCCCATAGCATTTTTGTTTTTATTGTTATTAAAATTTAAGAGCTACATACAAGTTAAAAGCACTGTTTTTAGCCCCGTTTGCGTTATTATCTTTATCAATTTCGCTTAGACCGTAATTATATCTTGCACCGATACCAAAATTGTTAAAGTCGAATCCAAGTCCAGCAGATAGACCAAAATCTAGTTTGTTGAAATCATCGGTATCATATTCAAAACTTTCAACACGATCTCCATTTTCATCCACTACGTCGGTTTTTGCGTTTAATAGATAAGCTACATAAGGACCAGCGTGTAAGTTGAAATTAGGAACCAAATTAAGTTTTAACAGTACTGGCATTTCTAAATAGCTTAGTTTAAATTTTGATTTGTATGTTTCTGTTAGAATGGTGTTTTGCACTTCAGAACCTTTTCTAGAATAGTTTAATTCGGGTACAATGGCAACACCTTGAGTAATGGGTAGTTCGACAAAAACACCAGCATTAAAACTTGTTAGCATGTTAGTGTCGTCAACATCGTCTACATAAAGATTTGTAAAGTTTACACCACCTTTAAGTCCGAAGCGTGCACCTGTTGAAGATGATTCCTGTGCATTTGATAGGCTTATAAATCCTATAAGGCATAACGTTGTCAAAATTTTCTTTTTCATAGCAATTGTTTTTAATATTAATTAGTTATTTATTTTAAAAATTCGTTTATATCAGTGAGTTTTTCTTTTAAATCTTGTATTGATTCGTAAGCCAAGCTTTCAATCTCTTTACTTTTTGTGTTTTCCTGAATCAGTTCAAATTCAGTTATTTCTTCTTGAAGTAATTTTTCTAATTCTACTAAATAAACATAACCTCTATTATTATTTAAAGTATCTATTTGCTGATTGTAATCGTAAACGGTATCTGGAATGATGATTAAATTTTCTCTAGCAATTTTTTTTAATTTTTTATTCATTTCTAAATGATCCGTTTCAATATCTTTTATAATAGATTTTGTAGGTAATTCAAGTTCATTTGTTTTTGCTAATTTGGCAACATTAACAACTTTAAGATTTAGGTTGGTAACATCAGTCAAAAATTGTGTATTCACTTTATTGTTGATATCTTCACTAATTACTTCTAGAAAGGGGTTTTCTGTTTTACTGTCTTTTTTGCAAGCATTAAAAAACATAACAATTCCTATAGAAAAGATTAGAGCTATAGATATGTGTTTGAATGTTTTCATTTGTTATTAAACTTATTAATTGATTACATTACAAATTTCAGAATTGCAAGAGCTTATCTTGTTATAAAATTTTAATGCATTCTTATAAAATTTCCATTGGCAATAAAAAAGCACCTGATTTCTCAAGTGCTTTAAGCTTTTTTGTATAAATAAAGAATATTATTTTGGGAAGTAAATACTGAAACTTGCGCCTTCATTTGGTTCTCCTTTAGCGAAGATAAAACCATTATGATTGTCTACAATTTTTTTACAAATGGCGAGTCCAACACCAGTTCCTGGATAATCTGTTTTTCCGTGTAAGCGTTGAAATAAATTGAAAATCTTTTCGGCATGTTCTTGTTCAAAACCTATTCCGTTATCTGTAAATGTTATTTTGTAATAAGGCTTACTTTCTTTACTGTTTAAATTGGCATCGTCTTTAGCATTAATTTCTTCACTAGAAACTGAAATAATAGGCGCTACATCTTCTTTTGCATATTTTAAACTATTACTAATGATGTTGATAAAAAGTTGGGTTAATTGAAACTCTACACCATTAATTGTAGGTAAAAAGTCATAGTTTACAGTAGCATTTTTATCGTTTATTAATTCCGAAAGTTCTACAATCGAGTTTTCTATGGTTGTGTTTAAATCGACAGTTTCAAAATTATTTTTTGTTCTATTTGTTCTAGAATATTGTAATAAATCGTCGATTAAAATTCGCATTCTCGAAGCTGCATTTTTAATTCTTTCAAAATAAATTTTAGCATTATCCGATAAGTTTTCTTGCTCTTTTTCTTCGATTCGAGATATAAAAGTTTGAATTTTTCGAAGAGGTTCTTGTAAATCGTGACTCGCAACATGATTAAACTCCGTTAATTCTTTAACCGTTTTTTCCAATTCAAAATTACGTTGTTCTATAATTTGAGTAGTTTCATATTCTTCAGTAATATCTCTAGTAGCACCTAATAATGTTTTGGTTCCATCATGATTTTTAATCATTCTACTTTTTGTTCTTAAATAACGAACATCGTGTGTTTCATTTTTAAAAATTCGGAAAGGAAAAGGAGGATTTTGTAACGATTTTTTACTTTTCTCGAAATTATTTAGTGTAGCTTCTCTGTCTTCAGGATGTATTAAAGCGATAAAATTATCTACAGAAACTCCTTTTTCATTTGGTTCGTAGCCAAATAAACGGTAATAATTTTCGGAAAAATAGAATTCTTCAGTATCAATGTTATACCGCCAACTTCCATATTTTCCCAGTATTTCTGCTTGTTTGCTAGATTCATCATAAATACGTAATTGAGCATTTGTAGCTAAAAGTCTCGAATAGTTTTTGGAAATTCTAAAATAACCTAAAACAATTATTAATATCGAAATTAAGAACGATGAGAAAAGTATTAAAGGAGAATTAGAACTGTTTAATTCATATATTTTACCTGTTTTTTGAAGCAAACTTTTTTCATAACGAATCATTTCATTTACTTCAGTTCGCAACGAATCCATAATTGCGTTTCCATGCTTAAGATTGTCGCGAAACTCTCTTCCGGTTGAAAATTGTTTTTTAAAATAAACAAAACGACGATCTACCAAGTTGAAAATATTACCTAAATGCTCTTGTTGTTTTTTATTATTACGAGTAGCAATTTTTAATTTGTTAAAAGATTGGTTAACTCTTGTTCGAGCATTAAGATAAGGTTCTAAAAATGTAGAATCGTTAGTTAAAGTAAATCCACGATCACCAGTTTCGGCATCTTTTATATAAGAAATTAGTTTTTCTAGTTCTATAGAAATTTCATAGCGCTTTTGTATGGCGGCACTCATGTTTTCAAGTTCTTGGTAATGTCTGTAAGTAACAGAAGCTAGAACTATAAGAATAAATAATGCTACATAAAAAATATTACGAACAAACCTTAAAGAATTAAAATAACTAGAATCAAACATTATAAACGCAATAAGAAATTATCTTTATTTAAACCAGAAGTATAGTATTGCCAGTTTACCGTTACAACATCATTTAAAACTTCTTTTAAAGTATTAAAATCTGATGGTTTTTTTATGTAAACATTAGCTCCTAAAACAAATGTGTTTTCCACATCTTCTTCAGATGAAGAAGTAGAATATATAGCAATTGCAATATCTTTAAATCGGTCATTTTGTTTAATTTCAGCTAAACATTCCATTCCGTTTTTTATAGGCATATTTAAATCTAAAAAGATAATATGTGGCAAAACACTTTCGGGATTGTTCAAATGATCCATTAATAATTGACCGTTGTTAAAAGTATTGACAACAGTGTTTATTTTTAATTCATCAAAAGCATCTGTAAAAAGTAAACGATCGTCTTCATCGTCGTCTGCTAATGTAATTAGGGTGAAGTCTTTTAGCATAAAACTAAACTATAGAGTTGTTAATTAATTCTCTTCTTTTTTTAATTATTCTTTGGAATGCAGAAGGTGTAATTCCAGTTGTGTTTTTAAATTGTGAACTTAAGTGCGCTACACTCGAATAATTTAATCGAAATGCAATTTCTGTTAAGCTCATTTTTTCATTAGCAATTAATTGCTTTGCTACTTCAATTTTTTGTAAAATGATGAAGTTTTCAATAGAAGTGTATGTTACTTCTGAAAATAAATTAGATAAATAGCCGTAACTATGTCCAAGATTATCAGATAAGTAAGAAGAAAATTTTACATTTAAAGCTTCTTCTTTTGAACAACTTCTGTAATTAAATCTTTTATTCTTTGTACCAATATGTTTTTTTGATTTTCAATAACCTCAAAACCATATTCGTTTAAAGTTTTACAAATTTCGGCATAGGTTTCTGAAGGAACATTTTCTAAAAATAGAACTTCCGTAGCATTAACTAAAGTATATTTAAGGTTGTAACTATCAAGCTTTTCGGCTAATATTTTATTGGCTAAAAAGTTTTGGTCTACTTTTAAGAATAGCTTCATATAGTGTTTGATTAGTTGTAAATTTACAAATATTAAAGCAAAGTTATTTACTAAAGAATTATTTGTTTTACAAAATTTCAATTAAATTTTATAGATAAACAATGCATTTGTAAATTTGCAAGCATAAAACAACAACATGACAACACAACAACTTTACGAACAAATTCAGAAAAAGAAATCATTTCTATGCATTGGTTTAGATGTAGATTTAAATAAAATACCATCACATTTATTAGAACTTGAAGATCCAATTTTTGAATTTAATAAAGCTATTATTGATGCCACACACGATTTATGTGTTTCTTACAAACCAAATACAGCTTTTTACGAAGTTTATGGAATAAAAGGATGGCAATCACTTCAAAAGACAATTAACTATATCAACGAAAAATATCCTGAAATTTTTACAATTGCCGATGCAAAACGTGGCGATATAGGAAATACTTCAACGATGTATGCGAAAGCTTTTTTGAAGATTTACAATTTGATAGTGTTACCGTTGCTCCTTATATGGGTAAAGATTCTGTGGAACCTTTTTTAGCATTTGAAAATAAACATACTATACTATTAGCTTTAACTTCTAATGAAGGTGCTTTCGATTTTCAAACCAAAAATGTTGATGGAAAAGAATTATACAAACAAGTTTTAGAAACTTCAAAATCTTGGAAAAATTCTGAAAATCTAATGTATGTTGTAGGGGCAACAAAAGCAGAATATTTTACTGAAATTAGAAAAATTGTTCCAACTAGTTTTTGTTAGTTCCAGGTGTTGGTGCTCAGGGTGGAAGTTTAGCCGAAGTTTGTAAATATGGTTTAGCAGAAAATGTTGGATTATTAATCAATTCATCTCGCGGAATTATTTATGCATCAAATGGAACTGATTTTGAAGAAAAGGCTAGAGAAGAGGCGTTGAAATTACAAATGGAAATGGAAACCATTTTAGTTTCAAGTTCTAAGTTAAAGGTTTAATTTTAAACTAAAATAACCTGAAACGTGAAACAAAAATTTATCGACCAAATAGGAAATCAACACACTTTTGATACTGTTCCAAAGCGAATCGTTTCTTTAGTTCCTTCGCAAACTGAATTGTTGTTCGATTTAGGTTTAGAAGATGCTATAGTTGGTATTACCAAATTTTGCGTGCATCCATTTCACTTTAAATCGACAAAAACTATTGTTGGAGGAACCAAAAATGTAAAATTCGATAAAATAAAAGAACTTCAACCTGACATTATTATTTGTAATAAGGAAGAAAATACAAAGGAAATTGTATCAGCATTACAACAAATTTGTCCTGTTTGGGTAACTGATATTTACACTGTTGAAGATAATAATAAAATGATTCACGACTTTGGCGAATTGTTTAATAAACGAACAAATGCAAGAAAGTGGATTGATAAAATTAACTTTGGACTACAAGATTTTCAGAATTTTATAAAAGACAAAAAAGAAAACAAGGCTGCTTACTTTATTTGGGCAAATCCATTTATGGTGGCTGGAAACCAAACTTTTATAAACGAATTATTAAAACTGAATAAGTTTACCAATATTTATGAAACAAAAGAAGGTCGTTATCCTGAAATTGAGTTAAAGAAAATTAGACTTGAGGGCGATCCCGATTTAGTTTTATTGTCTTCAGAACCTTATCCTTTTAAAGATGAGCATGCATTCGAGATAGGACGATTTACACATCATGCCAAGACAATTTTTGTAGATGGCGAAATGTTTAGTTGGTATGGTTCTCGATTAGTTAAAGCTTTCGAATATTTTAAAGCAATACATCACAAAATTGCATAAAAAAAGCTCCGGCGACAATTCCGAAGCTGATTTTTTAACTAACCCTAACCAAATGAGAAATCATTTATTACAGTACAAATATCTGTCTAATTTTTAACAAGTTATGTTAATAAATTGTTATTTATAACTTAATGATTAGTAAAAATTTACGAAAACGTTTTCATTGTAAAAAATTGATTACAAGAACTAAAATTAATCTTGTAAAGCGAAAACTTTTTTCAATAAATCTGACGTTCTAGAAGCAAAATTATTACGAATATCTTTCTCTTCAACAGCAATCATTTTGAAAACACCATCCATTGCTTTGTTAGTTGTGTAATCTGTTAAATCAGGATTCACTTTAGTTACAAAGGGAACTGAGTTATATTTTGTTATAATTTGATTCCAAATTTTGTCGGCACCTACTTTAGCAAATGAGTTTTTAATAACTGGATTAAATTTTGCGTACAATGCTTTTGAAGTAGTGTTTTGTAAATAGGAAGTAGCAGCGCTATCGTTTCCAAGTAAAATATTTTTAGCATCGTTAAAAGTCATTTGTTTTACCGCATCAACAAAAATTGGAGTAGCTTCTTTTACAGCATCTTCGGCAGCTCTATTAATTACTTTTAAACCTTCATCAGCTAATTTGCTCATTCCCAAATCACGCAAAGTTTTATCTACTTTTTGTAATTCTTCAGGTAGTAAAATTTTTACTGCTTCATTTTTAAAGAAACCATCTGTTGCAGTTAATTTAGAAACTTGTTTGCTAATTCCATTATTTAAAGCTTCTTTTAATCCATTTCCAATTTCAGCTTGTGTTAAACCAGTAGTTCCTTGTGGCATTTGGTCTAAAACTTGTTGCATTTCAGCGCATCCAAAAAGCGTAAAAGCGAATAAACTAATAAAGATTTTTTTTGTCATAATATTGTATTTTACTTTCAATAGTTACCAAATATAGTGCCTTTTTTACGGGAATGAAAATTAAAGAATTTGTCTAGTATAAATTTTATTAAATTCGTAAATTGCACGACCAAATTTTACAGAAAATTACAAATGGAACAACAACAACCTTATATTCCTAAAAATAAAGTAAGAATTGTAACAGCAGCTTCACTTTTCGACGGACATGATGCAGCGATTAATATCATGCGTAGAATTATTCAATCTACAGGATGTGAAGTTATTCACCTAGGGCATGATAGAAGTGTAGAAGAAGTTGTAAATACCGCTATTCAAGAAGATGCAAATGCAATTGCTATGACATCGTATCAAGGAGGTCACAACGAATATTTTAAATATATGTATGATTTGCTTCAAGAAAAAGGAGCTGGACATATTAAAATATTTGGCGGCGGCGGCGGCGTAATTCTTCCTTCTGAAATAGAAGAGTTACATGCTTACGGGATTACTAAGATTTATTCGCCAGATGATGGACGTGAATTAGGTTTGCAAGGAATGATTAACGATTTGGTTCAAAAATCTGATTTCCCTGTAGGAGATCATTTGAATGGTGAAGTAAATCAATTAAAGGATAAAAATCCATTTGCAATTGCGCGTGTTATTTCAGCGGCGGAAAATTTCCCTGAAAATGCGAAAGAAGTTTTAGATGCTATTCATGCTGAAAATAAAACGAAAAATATTCCAGTTTTAGGAATCACAGGAACGGGTGGTGCTGGTAAATCATCATTAGTAGATGAATTGGTTCGTCGATTCTTAATTGATTTTCCAGAAAAAACAATCGGTTTAATTTCTGTTGACCCTTCAAAACGTAAAACAGGAGGTGCTTTATTAGGCGATAGAATTCGTATGAACGCGATTAACAATTCTCGAGTTTATATGCGTTCATTGGCAACTCGTCAATCGAATCTTGCATTATCAAAATACGTTCAAGAAGCAATTGAAGTTTTAAAAGCTGCGAATTACGATTTAATCATTTTAGAAACTTCAGGTATTGGTCAATCTGATACTGAAATTTTAGATCATTCAGATGCTTCTTTATATGTAATGACTCCTGAATTTGGTGCAGCAACACAATTAGAGAAAATCGATATGTTAGATTTTGCGGATTTAGTAGCCCTTAATAAATTCGACAAGCGTGGTGCTTTAGATGCAATCCGTGATGTAAAAAAACAATACCAACGCAATCATAATCTTTGGGATAAAAATCCAGATGAAATGCCTGTTTTTGGAACGATTGCTTCACAATTTAACGATCCAGGAATGAATTCGCTTTACAAAGCGATTATGGATAAGATTGTAGAAAAAACAAATGCCGATTTAAACTCAACTTTCGAGATTACGAAAGAAATGAGTGAAAAGGTTTTTGTTATTCCACCAAATAGAACACGATATTTATCTGAAATTTCAGAAAACAATAGAAATTACGATGCAACTGCTGTAACACAAGTTGAAGTTGCTCAAAAATTATACGGAATTTTCAAAACGATTGAATCAGTAACTGGAAGTTTACCAGTAATTACAAAATCGGGAATTGAAATCGAAAACAAAACAAAAGCAGATGAACAATTCGTTAAAATGCTTTTAGCGGAATTCGATCGTGTAAAAATGAATCTAGATCCTTACAACTGGGAAGTAATTACAACTTGGGATGAAAAAGTAAACAAATACAAAAATCCTATCTATTCATTTAAAGTTCGCGATAAAGAAATTAAAATTCAAACGCATACAGAATCGCTTTCTCACACACAAATACCAAAAGTAGCGTTGCCAAAATACCAAGCTTGGGGCGATATTTTACGTTGGTGTTTACAAGAAAATGTACCAGGAGAATTTCCGTTTACATCAGGATTGTATCCGTTTAAACGTGAAGGAGAGGATCCAACGCGTATGTTTGCGGGAGAAGGCGGTCCAGAACGTACTAACAGACGTTTCCATTATGTTTCTTTAGGAATGCCGGCAAAACGTTTGTCAACTGCATTTGACTCGGTTACTTTATATGGTAATGATCCCGATTTACGTCCGGATATTTACGGAAAAATTGGTAATGCTGGAGTTTCGATTTGTTGTTTAGACGATGCTAAGAAATTGTATTCTGGTTTCGATTTAAGTCACGCGGCTACTTCAGTTTCCATGACTATCAACGGACCAGCGCCAATGTTGCTAGGGTTCTTTATGAATGCCGCTATCGACCAAAACTGTGAAAAATACATCAAAGAAAATGGTTTAGAAGCTGAGGTTGAGAAAAAGAAAAAGGAACTTTATGACGATAAAGGGTTAACGCGACCAAGATATAATGGAGCGTTACCAGAAGGAAACGACGGTTTAGGATTGATGCTTTTAGGATTAACAGGTGATCAAGTTTTACCTGCTGATGTTTATGCTAAAATTAAAGCAGAAACTTTAGCGCAAGTTCGTGGAACGGTTCAAGCCGATATTTTAAAAGAAGATCAAGCGCAAAATACATGTATTTTCTCAACGGAATTTGCACTGCGTTTAATGGGTGACGTTCAAGAATATTTCATTCAAAAGAATGTGCGTAACTTCTATTCGGTTTCGATTTCAGGGTATCACATTGCCGAAGCTGGAGCCAATCCTATTACGCAATTAGCGTTTACATTAGCAAACGGATTTACGTATGTGGAATATTATTTAAGTAGAGGAATGGATATCAATGCCTTTGGTCCAAACTTATCATTCTTCTTCTCTAATGGTATTGATCCTGAATATGCAGTAATCGGTCGTGTAGCGAGAAGAATTTGGGCGAAAGCTTTGAAAAATAAATACGGAGCTAACGAAAGAGCACAAATGTTGAAATATCACATTCAAACATCTGGTCGTTCGTTACATGCTCAAGAGATTGATTTCAACGATATTCGTACGACTTTACAAGCTTTATATGCAATTTACGACAACTGTAATTCGTTGCATACTAATGCGTATGATGAAGCGATAACAACACCAACAGAAGAATCGGTTCGTAGAGCTATGGCAATTCAGTTGATTATTAATAAAGAATTAGGTTTAGCGAAAAACGAAAATCCAATTCAAGGTTCGTTCATTATAGAAGAATTAACCGATTTAGTGGAGGAAGCTGTATTAACTGAGTTCGATAGAATTACCGAACGTGGCGGCGTTTTGGGTGCTATGGAAACTATGTACCAAAGAAGTAAAATTCAAGAAGAATCATTGTATTATGAAACTTTGAAACATACTGGTGAATTCCCAATTATTGGTGTAAATACATTCTTAAGTTCAAAAGGTTCGCCTACTGTAATTCCTGCGGAAGTTATTCGTGCAACGGAAGAAGAAAAACAATTCCAAATTTCAACTTTAGAGAATTTACATAAAGCAAAAGAAACGCAAGTAAAATCTCAAATTGAAAAAATTCAAGCGGCAGCTATTCAAAATGAAAATATTTTTGAGCAATTGATGGAAGCTGCTAAAGTTTGTTCACTTGGTCAAATTACTTCAGCTTTATTTGAAGTTGGTGGTCAATACAGACGTAATATGTAATAATATTTATATAAAAATTAAAAGCCATTCTAAAGAATGGCTTTTTTTATTTTTTACCTGTTAAATAGGCTCCGCCAAAAACAAGTACAGCTCCTATACCTAAATATATAAAACCTTCTTGTTTTCCATTTTCATTTGAAACATCTAATTCTACTCCTAATGCTTTAATTTCGGCTGAATTATTATTGACTTTTTGCATTCCTAAATACCCAGTGTATAAACCAACTAGTAACAATACTGTTCCTAAAATTTTTGTAGTTTTCATAATGTGAATTTTTTATACTACAAATTTATTAGTGAATGATTATTTACTCATTATAATATTTTCGGTATTTGTTATATAATTTTCTAAAGGATAGAAAGTACTTTTTCATCAGACTGTAATATTCTGAATTCATCACCAATAGTTAAGGAGTTAATTTTTTGAAATATAGGCGCAGTTTCAGAAATCCCAATGCAAATTTTTGAATCAATTTCAAATTTAGGAATTGATATTCCTAATAATAATATTGTTTTATCTGAAATAATTATTCGTAATAATTTTTCATTATCAATACTCTTTTCAAGTTTTGATAATTTTATTTCTTCTTCCTTTAAATGCTCTTCTAATCGAAGTTGCATTTCTTTTGCTTCAGTTTGATGTGAAAAGTCTTCAGGATCGATGGTGTCGTCTTCATCGATATCGGAAGCAACTTTATATTGTGATACAGATTTTACAAGTGTTTTTAAGAACTCTTTTTGTTTATCAATAACGGCTTCTATAATACTTTGGCGTCTCATAATTAAATTTTTTATAGAATGAAATTACTCATTATAATAGAAATAAAAGATGATTATTATCAGTATTCTTTGTTTGGTTAAAAAAAATGGCACGACAATTGGTAATGGTATAATAAGTGAAATTATAAATACTAAAGGTTATGAAAAAAATTACTCTAATATTAGCTTTTATCGGGATGATATCGCTAACAAGTTGTACAGTAGAAGAGACTCATGTTGTTGATAATGGATATGATAATGATACAATAAGTGAAGTTTGGGAATATACAAATGTGGATTTACATTCTGGAAATGGATATAGTGTATTTTTAGACTTTCCGCACACAACGTATACTTCAGATATGATTTTAGTTTATCGATTAGCGGATTATGGTTCAGCTGGAGATGTTTGGAAATTATTACCTGAAACATATTATTTTAATGACGGAACTGTAGACTTTGGTTACTCAAACGATTTTACAATTTATGATGCCCAAATTAATTTGTTTGGTTATGATTTAGCAGGTTTAGATAATGCTTTTAAATTTGATCAAATTTTTAGAGTAGTTGTGATTCCAGGTTACTACGGAAACAAAATGGCTGCAGCTGTTGATTTTAGTGATTATAATGCTGTAACGACTTTTTATAATATAAAAGAAAAAGATATTGTGAAAATTTCACAATAGTTGGTTGGAGTTTGGTTTTAAAAAGGCAGTTTATTTAACTGCCTTTTTTATTATAGTTTACTCATTTTTAAATATCCAATATGCAATTTATCTTCCGTACTTGTATTTAAAGAAATTTTTAATGCAAATTGCGATTTGAACTTTTTTAAGAGAATGTCTTCAATATTGTAAATTTCGTCAATATCAACTCCATATTGGTCATCGATATGAGATTCGGCTCCTTTAAAACCAAACTCTTTATAAAAAGTACTTTGCTTAGCTTTTTTTATAGCTTCACTTTTAGAAGTAGCAACAATTAATAATTTGTGATGAAACTCTTCAAACTGTCCTGGTTGGTAGCCTCCTAAATTAATGAAGAATAATTTTAAAGGATTTTCGATGAATTCATTTCTACAAATTACTTAAATTTTATAGTCATTTACTTGTGTTACTTCTTGCCAAGCATCAATGTGCATTTGTTTTTCAGCCTCAGGCCAAAAATCATACATGTCAGTTTTAAGTTCAGAAAGGGTAGGTGCAATTCCGAAAAAAATATCGTGTTGCTCTGTTAAGCGTCCTTTTGGAGTACAACCAAGCATAATCATGTGTAATTTTTCATTTTTCATGATGTAAAAATAATAAAAATTAAATTAGACCCTATTTTTTTAGGGGTATTTTGTCGATTGTATTGATTTTTTATATATTTGTACCGAAAAATTAAGGGTATTAATTTAAAAATTATTTTCATGGCAACACTTCGCTTTCAAGCATTAGCAGAAACTGCATCAAGAAAAACAGTTTCAGTTGAAAAATTAGACAAAAAATCAGTGATTTTTGGTAGCAATGTTTTTAACGATAAAACAATGCGACAATATTTAACTCCAGATGCTTACAAGGCAGTAAAAAATGCAACGCAATACGGAACAAAAATAGATCGTAATGTTGCAGAATATGTTGCAATGGGAATGAAAGAGTGGGCACTTTCTAAAGGTGTAACGCACTACACACACTGGTTTCAACCATTAACTGGAACTACAGCAGAAAAGCACGACGCTTTCTTTGAAACTTCTTTTGATGGAGGTGATCCTGTTGAGAAATTTGGTGGAAGTCAATTAGTGCAACAAGAACCAGATGCTTCTTCTTTTCCAAATGGTGGAATTAGAAATACTTTTGAAGCTCGTGGTTATACAGCATGGGATCCAACATCTCCAGCGTTTATTTATGGTACAACTTTATGTATTCCTACAATTTTCGTTTCTTATACTGGTGAAGCTTTAGATAACAAAACACCTTTGTTAAGAGCATTAAATTCAATTGATGAGGCAGCTACTGCAGTTGCTAAATATTTTGATAAAAACGTTAAAAAAGTAACTCCAACATTAGGTTGGGAACAAGAATATTTCTTAGTAGATAAATCATTAGCTACTGCTAGGCCAGATTTATTAGCTACAGGTAGAACTTTATTAGGGCATACTGCTGCAAAAGGACAACAGTTAGATGATCATTATTTTGGTTCTATTCCTACAAGAGTACTTAACTACATGCGTGATTTAGAAAACGAGTGTATGTTATTAGGTATTCCTGTTAAAACGCGTCACAACGAGGTGGCTCCAGGTCAATTTGAGTTAGCTCCAATTTTTGAAGAAACTAACTTAGCAGTTGACCACAATTCACTTTTAATGGATGTAATGCAAAAAGTTGCCGAACGTCACGATTTAAAAGTATTATTGCACGAAAAACCATTCAAAGGTGTAAACGGTTCTGGAAAACACAACAACTGGTCTATGGCAACAGATACTGGAATTAATTTATTAAGTCCAGGTAAAACGCCAATGAGTAACTTACAGTTCTTAACTTTCTTTATCAATACAATTAAAGCGGTTTATACTTACGAAGAGTTAATGAGAGCTTCTATTGCATCGGCAAGTAATGATCATAGATTAGGAGCAAACGAAGCACCACCAGCAATTATTTCAGTGTTTATAGGTGACCAATTAACGAAAGTTTTAAACGAATTAGAAGGTGTTTCTAAAGGAAAATTATCTCCAGAAGAAAAAACAGATTTAAAATTAAATGTTGTTGGTAAATTACCAGACGTTTTATTAGATAATACAGATAGAAATAGAACATCTCCATTTGCATTTACAGGTAATAAATTTGAATTTAGAGCAGTGGGTTCAACGGCTAACTGTGCTAATCCAATGACAACTTTAAATGCAATTGTTGCAAAACAATTAATGGATTTTAAAGCAGAAGTTGATGCTTTAATTGAGAAAAAAGATTTAAAGAAAGACGAAGCTATTTTTAATGTATTAAGAGAATATATTAAACAAACAAAAGCTATTCTTTTTGAAGGAGATGGTTATAGCGATGAATGGCAAAAAGAAGCTAAAAAACGTGGTTTAAGTAATCATAAAACTACTCCAGAAGCTCTAAAAGCTAAGGTTTCTAAAAAAGCAATTGCTTTATTTGAAGAACTTGGAATTATGAACCATGTTGAGGTAGAAGCTCGTTACGAAATTGAATTAGAAGAATATGCAAAACGTATTCAAATTGAAGGTAGAGTTTTAGGTGATATCGCTCGTAATCATGTAATTCCAACAGCTATTAAATACCAAAATACATTAATTGAAAATGTAAAAGGTTTAAAAGAAATTTTTGGTAAAGACTTCGATAAATTAGCAAAAGAGCAAATGACACTTATCAAAGAAATTTCTGAGCACATTGAAGGAATTAACAGTAAAACTGAAGCTATGATTGAAGAGCGTAAAAAAGCTAACAATCTTTCAAGTGTAGAAAAAATGGCAGAAGCTTATTGTAATAAAGTAAAACCATATTTTGAAGAAATTCGTTACCACGCTGATAAATTAGAATTATTAGTAGACGACGAAATGTGGACACTAGTAAAATATAGAGAATTATTATTCTTAAGATAATAGTGTAGTTTAATTTCTAATTTTTAAAAAATTCTATTCAATTAATTTTGAATAGGATTTTTTTCTTTTAATAAAATATTGTTACTTCGTAGGTAATTATGAAAAAACATATTTTTTATAGTATTTTCTTTTTATTTTTCAGTTTAGGATATAGTCAAGATACTATATCTTTTTATTTCGATTCAGGTAAATACGAACTAAATAATACTGAGAATATAAGGCTAGAAGAATGGATTAGTGAGAATTCTAAATCTAAAATTTTAGCAATTCATGGTTTTACAGATGAAGTAGGAACTACTCAAGCTAACGATACATTATCTCAAAATAGAGTACATTATATTTTTTCTAAGGTTAAAAATAGAGTAACTATTCGAGAAGATTTTAAAACTATCAGTTTTGGAGAAAAGTTTCAAAGAGATAAAATAAAGGCAAAAAACAGAAGGGCTTCAATTTTTTATCTGCAAGAAAAAGACCTCGAAAAAGAAAACGAAGTACTTGGTTTAGAGATTGAGGAAATTCCAATTACAGACGATATGCCTTTGTTTCAAAAAGTAAAACTGGCAAAAGTGGGAACAAAAATTACTTTGAAAAATATTAATTTCTTTCAAAACACTTTTCAAACTACTCCAGAGTCTCAAGCTGCGATGTACGATTTGTTGTTTGTTTTACAAAATAATCCATCACTAAAAATTCAAATTCAAGGTCATATTTGTTGTGTCGATTTAGATAGAAGAAACTTATCTTTAGATAGAGCAAAACAAATACGAAGATTTTTGATGTGGAAAGGAATTGTACAAGATAGAGTTACCGTTACTGGTTTTGGAACTTCACAACCAATTTATCCAATTCCTGAAGAGACAGAAGAACAAGCTGCTGCTAATCGTAGAGTAGAAATTGAAATTTTAAGTAAGTAAAATCACTATTTTTGTCAAGCTGAACTTGTTTCAGTATCTAAAGAAAATATTCATGAAAAAATATATTAGTTATATAATACCAATTTTAGTAGTAATAATTGTTAGTTGTAACGATAATTGTGATAATGTAGATGCGCCATCTTCGCCTTCTCTGTTCATAGATTTAATAGATGAAACTACGTTAGAAAATGTATTTACTGATTCTATTTATTTAAAAGAGCAATTAACAATTAAAGATGTTGAAGATAATGATGTACCATTTAAGGTAATAGTTGATAGTAATATTTTACATGTTGTGTTAACTAATGCTGTGGTTGAAAATGATACTGTTTTTGTAAGATTAAACAATCCGGAAACATTAAATGAAGATGAATTTGAGGTAGTATATTCAACTGAAGCTAAAAAAGAAGAATGTTATACGCTATACAAAGTAAATCAGGTTCAGTTTTTATATAGAGAAAGTGATGAAACAAATGGAATTCACAAGGTTAAAATTTAAAATTTAGGTAAAATCTTGGTTTTCTTTTAATTTTTTCTAATTACTAATTTCTAAATTCTAATTATAAAAACTATCTTTGCGGCTCACAACACAACACACTATTTCATGAGCTCTGAAAATAGCAAACGCTACAATCTAAGAGGGGTTTCCGCTTCAAAGGAAGATGTTCATAATGCTATTAAAAACATCGATAAAGGATTATTCCCTAAAGCTTTCTGCAAAATTATTCCCGATTATTTAACAAACGACAACGATTATTGTATCATTATGCATGCTGATGGTGCGGGTACAAAATCATCTTTGGCTTACCTTTATTGGAAAGAAACTGGAGATTTGTCTGTTTGGAAAGGCATTGCACAAGATGCATTGATTATGAATATCGACGACTTACTTTGTGTAGGTGCAACCGATAATATTTTGTTGTCTTCAACTATTGGGCGTAATAAAAATTTAGTTCCAGGTGAAGTGATATCTGCAATTATAAATGGAACCGAAGAATTAATTTCTGATTTAAAAGAATACGGTGTTACTATTCATTCAACCGGTGGAGAAACTGCCGATGTTGGCGATTTAGTGCGTACCATTATTGTAGATTCTACTGTTACGGCTCGAATGAAACGTTCAGATGTTATAGATAATGCAAATATTCAAGCTGGAGATGTAATTGTAGGTTTAGCTTCATTCGGACAAGCAACTTACGAAAAAGGATATAACGGCGGAATGGGAAGTAACGGATTAACTTCGGCTCGTCATGATGTTTTTGCTAAATATTTAGCCGAAAAATATCCGGAAAGCTTTGATGCTTCTGTCCCAAATGAATTAGTATATTCTGGACAAACAAAATTAACAGATGAGGTTAAAAATAGTCCAATTGACGCTGGTAAATTAGTGCTTTCTCCAACGAGAACATATGCGCCTGTTATCAAAAAGATTTTAGAAAAATACAATTCTCAAGATATTCACGGAATGGTTCATTGCAGTGGCGGTGCACAAACAAAAGTGCTTCATTTTGTAGACGACGTTCACGTGATAAAAGATAATTTGTTTCCAGTTCCACCATTATTCAAATTGATACAAGAACAATCAAAAACAGATTGGAAAGAAATGTACCAAGTATTCAATTGCGGACATAGAATGGAATTATATGTAAATGAAGAAATCGCTCAAGATATAATAGCTATTTCAAAATCGTTTAACATTGATGCTCAAATTGTAGGTAGAGTAGAAGCTTCTACTGAGAAAAAATTAACAATAACTTCCGAATACGGAATTTTTGAATATTAATAGGATTTTCATGCTGAGCTTGTCGAAGCATCTTTATGAGATTTTTCACTTCGTTCAAACTCGAGGTGAAACCGAACAGAGCGAAGCTAATGACAAAAATGGAATAAACCATTAACAACAAACAACAACAATGCAACACAACGTTTTAATTTTAGATTTCGGTTCACAATACACGCAGTTAATTGCGCGTAGAGTAAGAGAGTTAAATATATTTTGCGAGATTTATCCGTACAATAATCCGCCAGAAGATTTATCAATTTTCAAAGCGGCAATTTTGTCGGGAAGTCCATTTTCAGTTCGTGCTGAAGATGCGCCACATCCTGATTTATCTCAAATTAGAGGTAAAATGCCGTTATTAGCGGTTTGTTATGGTGCACAATATTTAGCACATTTTTCAGGTGGAGAAGTTGCTCCTTCAAATATTCGCGAGTATGGAAGAGCTAATTTGTCTTATATAAAAAGAGATGAGGTTTTCTTTGAAGAAGTTAATATTGGTAGTCAGGTTTGGATGAGTCATTCAGACACAATTAAAGCTTTGCCAGAAAACGGTGTGCGTTTAGCAAGTACAAAAGATGTTGAAAATGCTGCGTACAAAATTGAAGGCGAAACAACTTATGCAATTCAATTTCATCCAGAAGTTTATCATTCAACTGATGGGAAACAAATGTTAGAAAATTTCTTGGTTAAAATTGCTGAAGTGCCACAAAGTTTTACACCAAATGCATTTGTTGAAGATATTGTAGCTGAATTAAAGGAAAAAATTGGAAACGATAAAGTTGTTTTAGGTTTATCTGGAGGTGTAGATTCTACAGTTGCTGCTGTTTTGTTAAATAAAGCTATTGGTGAAAATTTATACTGTATTTTCGTAAATAATGGTTTATTACGTAAAAATGAATTTGATGCAGTATTACATCAATATAAAGATATGGGGCTAAATGTTAAAGGAGTAGATGCTTCGGCACGCTTTTTGGACGCATTAGCTGGGTTAGAAGATCCTGAAGCAAAACGTAAAGCTATCGGACGTGTGTTTATTGAAGTTTTTGACGATGAAGCACATTTATTAACAGATGTAAAATGGTTAGGACAAGGAACAATTTATCCAGATGTTATCGAATCAATTTCTGTAAAAGGACCTTCTGCTACAATTAAATCGCACCATAATGTAGGTGGTTTACCTGATTTTATGAAATTACAAGTGGTAGAGCCTTTAAGAATGTTATTTAAAGATGAGGTGCGTCGCGTAGGGAAAACTTTAGGAATAGATGATGAATTATTAGGAAGACATCCTTTTCCAGGTCCAGGATTAGCAATTCGTATTTTAGGAGATATTACTCCAGAAAAAGTTAGTATATTGCAAGAAGTTGATGCTATTTTTATCAACGGATTAAAAGAACACGGTTTGTATGACAAAGTTTGGCAAGCTGGTGCAATTTTACTTCCTGTAAATAGCGTTGGAGTAATGGGAGATGAGCGTACTTATGAAAAAGTTGTGGCATTAAGAGCAGTTGAATCAACAGATGGTATGACGGCCGACTGGGTGCATTTACCTTATGAGTTTTTAATGAAAACATCAAACGAAATTATTAATAAAGTTAAAGGTGTAAATAGAGTTGTTTATGATATCAGTTCTAAACCGCCCGCAACTATTGAATGGGAATAATTAAATTAACAATATGAAATTAGCTAAAGTTGTATTTTTTATCTTTTTAAATTCTGCAGTATTATTTGCTAAGCAAGATCCTTACAAAAAGCATTTGGTTGAAAAAGGAGAAACTGTTTATTCAATCTCAAAAAAATATCATGTTACACCATTTGATATTTATAGGTTAAATCCTGATGCTAAAGATGGTATAAAAGAAAATACAACTTTGTTAATTCCAAACGGTACTGTTAATACAACTGAAGGTCAAAACAATGAGAGTGCCTCAGATTTAAAAACTCACAAGGTAGCACCAAAAGAAACCCTTTTTAGTTTGGCAAAACAATACAGTGTATCTGTTGCCGATTTAAAAGAATGGAATCCTGAAGTTGAAAAGAATGGCTTAAAAATTGGACAAGATTTAATTGTTTCAAAAACGTATAAGCCTTCATCGGGAGTCGATTATTCTGAAGTTCAAGAAGTTAAAAGTTCTGCTTCGGTTTCTACGCACGTAGTAAAAACTCAAGAAACATTATACAGTATTTCTAAAAAATATGGTGTTTCGGTAAATGAGTTAGAAAGTTTAAATCCTCAAATTAAAGAAGAAGGTTTAAAAATTGGCGATACGATTAAAATTAAAAAGAAAGTCAGGTTGCTGTTACTCAAATCAATAACGATGAAAATTTATACATCGTAAAACAAAGTGAAACACTTTTTAGTATTTGTAAGCAATTTAATATTTCTGCTTCCGATCTTATTAGTTTAAATCCTGAATTAAATTATGGTTTAAAAGAAGGAATGAAATTAAAACTTCCTTCAGAAATTAAGATTGAAAATACTTTTGCAGTTGAAAAACCTAAGGCAAATCTTTTAAATAGTATCGATTATACTACTCAAAAGGAATTGGTAATGTTGATTCCATTTAACATTTCTAAAATTCAAGCCGATTCTACAAAATCAACAAAAGATTATATAAAAAACAGTAAATTTTTAAATCTTACTTTAGATTTTTATTCAGGAGCTTTAGTTGCGATAGATTCTGCAAAAAAAATGGGGTTTCCAGTGAATGTAAAAATTTTAGATGTTGAAAGTTCTAAAAATTCATCTAATATTTCTCAAATAATTTCAAGTAATAATTTTTCAAATGTAGATGCGGTAATTGGTCCATTTGTAAATTCTCATGCCGAAACAGCAGCTCAATTATTATCAAAATACAATATTCCGGTAATTTCACCATTGTCAAAAGAGTTAAGTAAACCTTATGATAATTTATTTAATGCAGTGCCATCGCAACAAACGATTGTAAGAAAGTTATTTGATTATTTAAATCAGAAAAATGGAAATATCGTTGCGGTAATTAGTCCAAAGAAAAATGCTTCAAAAGAACTTCTAGTTTCACAATATTCATATGTTAAGTTTCCTGAAGTTGATGATAAAGGAAGTGTGACTTATGAAACGCTTAAAGCTAAAATGGTCCCAGGTAAAAAGAATTTTGTAATTCTAGATTCTGAGAAGTCGAGCCAAATTATGTCGGTTTCATCAATTTTAATGAAATTAAAAAAAGAATTCGATTTACAATTAGTGGTATTTGAATTATATGATTCATTAAACTATGAAGAAATTAACATGCAAAATTTAGTCGATTTACAATTATTATATCCTTCTTATACAAAAGAACCATACCGTATGGAAGATAAAGTAACAATTGAAAAACTAAGAAGTGCAAACGGAGTTTATCCTAATGTTTATACTTCTAAAGGCTTTGATGTTACTTTCGATACTTTATTAAGAATTTGTCAGCCAGAAGGTTTTGTTAAATCAGTTGAAGAAGTGGCGACAGAAGGTGCCGAAAATGGTTTTCATTATGTAAAAGAAAATGGTGTTTGGATGAACGATGCTATTTATATTCAGTACTACGATTCTGATTTTACAGTAAAACAAGCCAATTAATTTCTTAGGTTATATAAATGACAGATAAAGAAGAACTTATAAAATTAGCAAATACCAAAATGCCCTTCGGAAAATACGAGGGGCGTTTTATTATAGATTTACCCGAATATTACATAGTTTGGTACAAACAAAAAGGTTTTCCAAAAGGTAAATTAGGAGAGCAATTGGCTCTTGTTTATGAAATAAAATTAAATGGTTTAGAAGATTTAGTAAGAAAATTAATAAAATAATTTTATTTTTGAAACTATATAAATTTTACTCATTAAAAAATAAATCATGATGCAACAAAAACAAGAAAGCGAGTTTACAGCTTTAGATTGGTGGAAAAAAGTAGTTTTAGAAAATTACACAAATTTTGAAGGAAGAGCTAGAAGAAAGGAATTTTGGATGTTCCAATTATTAAATATTACTTCCATTTTTGTATTGGCTTTCTTTTTTGGTTTAACTGCATTTGCATTTAACGACAGTTCATCTGCAATAACATATATTCCACTTGGTTTTATCATTTTATACTTTCTTTTTATTTTCTTTCCGTCTTTAGCAGTAAGTGTAAGAAGATTGCATGATTCTAATAAGAGCGGTTGGTTTTATCTAATTGGTTTTATTCCATATATTGGAGGAATTGTTATGTTAGTTTTTTATGTAACTGAAGGAACAAATGGTAAAAATCAATATGGTCCAGATCCAAAACGTCCTCAAAACGAGATAAACGAAATAGGAATTACAGAAGAATAAAAAATAAATTAGAGCCGATTTTTGAATCGGCTTTTTTTATGTTTATAAAATTATTAATTGTAATAATACATAATTGGCACATTGACTAATTAATGTTATCTTTGCCCCGTTTTTAACTACAACAACACAACAACAAAATGAATCAAACAAAGTATATTTTCGTTACAGGAGGTGTAACTTCTTCTTTAGGGAAAGGAATTATTGCAGCTTCTTTGGCAAAATTGTTACAAGCTAGAGGGTACAGAACAACAATTCAAAAGTTTGACCCTTATATTAATGTAGACCCAGGAACATTAAATCCTTATGAACATGGAGAATGTTATGTTACTGATGATGGTGCTGAAACGGATCTTGATCTTGGACATTATGAGCGTTTTTTAAATGTTCCAACTTCACAAGCTAATAATGTAACAACTGGTAGAGTATACTTATCTGTAATTGAGAAAGAACGTCGTGGAGAGTTTTTAGGAAAAACGGTTCAAGTTGTTCCTCATATTACAAATGAAATTAAACAAAGGATGCAATTGCTTGGTAAATCAGGCGATTTTGATATTGTTATTACAGAAATTGGAGGTACTGTTGGTGATATTGAATCATTACCTTATATCGAATCGGTTCGTCAATTATTATGGGAATTAGGTGAAGAAAACGGAATTGTAATTCATTTAACATTAGTACCATATTTAGCTGCTGCTGGTGAGTTAAAAACAAAACCTACACAACATTCTGTAAAAACATTAATGGAGAGTGGAATAAAAGCTGATATTTTAGTGTGTAGAACAGAACATGAATTGTCAGATGATTTACGTCAAAAATTAGCTTTATTCTGTAATGTTAAGAAAGAAGCCGTAATTCAATCAATTGATGCTTCTACTATTTATGATGTTCCAAATTTAATGTTGGAAGAAGGTTTAGATAAAGTAGCATTAAAGAAATTAGGATTACCAGAACAACAAAATCCTGATCTAAATCAATGGAATGAGTTCTTACACAGATTGAAAAATCCTAAACACGAAGTAAAAATTGGGTTAGTTGGTAAATATGTAGAATTACAAGATTCTTATAAATCAATTTTAGAGGCGTTTATTCATGCTGGAGCTGCAAATGAGACAAAAGTAAATGTTGTGTCTGTACATTCAGAATTTTTAGATGCCAAAACGGCAGAAGAACAGTTAAAAGGATTAGACGGCATACTTGTTGCTCCAGGTTTTGGAAGTAGAGGTATTGAAGGTAAAATTCAAACTGTAAGATATGCAAGAGAAAATAATATACCGTTTTTAGGTATTTGTTTAGGAATGCAAATGGCAGTTATTGAGTTTGCAAGAAATGTTTTAGGATATGAAGATGCAAATTCAACTGAAATGAACGAAGTGACTGCTCATCCGGTTATTAATTTAATGGAAGAGCAAAAGAATATTGAAAATATGGGGGGAACTATGCGTTTAGGTGCATGGAAATGTAGTTTGAAAGAAAATACGTTGGCAAACAAAATTTATGGGAAATCAGAAATTATGGAGCGCCACCGTCATAGATATGAATTTAACGGGGAATATTTAAATGAATTAGAAAAAGCTGGTTTAAAAGCTTCTGGTGTAAATCCAGATACAGGTTTAGTAGAAGTTGTAGAAATTGAAAACCATCCGTTCTTTATTGGTGTACAATATCACCCAGAATATAAAAGTACAGTAGCAAATCCACACCCATTATTTGTAAGTTTGGTTGAAGCCGCTGTAAAACATAAAAATAAATAATTGGTTTAAAGTTTTTAGTTTAAGTCATTTTAAACTTTTAAACCTTAAACTTTTGAACTCGAATTAAATGGAAGAAAAAAAGTTAGACATTAAGTCTATTGTTGGATTTGTTTTAATTTCAGGTCTTTTGGTATGGATGATGTATACAAACACTCCTACACCAGAAGAGGTAAAAGCTCAAGAAGAAAAAGCTAAAACAGAAAAAATTGAAGCGGAAGTAAATAAAACAGCTACAGTTGTAACTACAAACCCTACCGATTCATTAAGTGTAGCAAATGCTCAAAAAGAATTAGGCTCTTTTGCATATTCAGCTACTTTACCTTCAGCGAAAGATGAATTTACTGAAGTAAAGAATGATGTTTTAGCACTTAAAATTTCTAATAAAGGTGGTTTTATTACTGAAGCTACAATTTTAGGTTTCGAAAAATTTAATAAAGATTCAAAACAATTAGTTCAACTAATTAAAGACAACAATGCTAATTTTGATCTTACTTTAAATACAAAAGATAACAGAGTTTTACATACAACTGATTTGTTTTTTGAACCTAAAGTTTCTAAAGAAGGCGAAAATCAGGTTGTAACAATGCAACTAAAAGCGGGTCCAAATCAGTTTTTAGAATATCGTTATGTTTTAAAACCAGGCGAATACATGTTAGATTTTGCAATTCGTTCTCAAGGATTAGAAGATGTGGTAAACACATCAAAGCCTTTAGATTTAGAATGGCAAATGAAAACGTATAGAAATGAGAAAAGTATTTCTTACGAAAATCGTTATACTGAAGTTAGTTTTGAGTATGAAAATGGTAAAGACGATTATTTAAATGCTCAGAAAAAATTATCAGATGCAACTGCTGAAGATGTAACTTGGATTGCTTACAAACAACATTTGTTTACAACTATTTTATTAACAAACGAAGCGTTTAAAACAGCTAGTTTTACTTCTGAAAATTTAGTTGCAAACGAAGATATCGATACAGTTTATACTAAAAATTTTGTAACTAAATTACCTTTAGAATTCAAAAACGGAAAGTTAGATTATGAAATGAATTGGTATTACGGACCTGCTAAATACCAAATTTTAAATAAGTATGATCGCAACTTAGATGAAGTAATGTCATTGGGTTGGGGGATATTTGGTTGGATAAATAAATTTGTCTTTATTCCTGTTTTTGGTTTCATTTCAGGTTTTATGCCTTACGGTATTGCAATTGTTTTCTTTACTATATTGGTACGTTTAATCATGTCGCCAATTACTTATAAGTCGTATTTGTCGCAGGCTAAAATGAAAATTATTCGTCCTGAAATACAAGAAATTAACGAAAAATATAAAGATAATGCAATGAAACGCCAACAAGAAACAATGGCGTTATATAGTAAAGCAGGGGTTAATCCTATGGCTGGTTGTATTCCAGCAGTATTACAAATTCCTATTTTATACTCATTAATTTATTTCTTCCCTTCAGTATTCGATTTACGTCAAAAAAGTTTCTTATGGGCAGATGATTTATCATCTTATGATAATATTTATCAGTTACCATTTAAGATTCCTTTCTACGGAGATCACGTGAGTTTGTTCCCAATTTTAGCATCTTTAGCAATTTTCTTCTATATGAAAATGACGACTGGAGATCAACAAATGGCAGCTCCACCACAAGAAGGTATGCCAGATATGACAAAAATGATGAAAATAATGTTATACATTTCACCATTAATGATGTTGTTTTTCTTTAACAATTATGCATCAGGAATGAGTTTGTATTACTTTATTTCAAATTTAATTACCATCGGAATTATGTTTGTTATCAAGAATTATATTGTTGATAATGATAAGTTACATGCTAAAATTCAAGAAAATAAAACGAAACCTAAGAAAGAAGGTAAGTTTCAGAAGAAAATGCGTGAAATGATGGAGCAGGCTGAGGCTCAACAAAAAATGAATAAAAAATAATATAAATAGTATATTAGCCCTGCAAATTGCAGGGCTATTTTTTTAAAATAATATGAAAGTACTAATCATTGGTTTTGGAAATATGGGACAAACTTATGCAAATAGCTTTGTGAGTTCTGGTTTTGTACAACCTCAAAATATTTATGTTTTAAATAGATCTGAAGTTCAGAAAAAGAAACAATTTTTGTTACCAAAAGAAAATTACTTTTTAAAACCAAGAAAAGATATTTTTGATGTAGATATTGTTATACTTGCTGTAAAACCACAAGATTTTAATAGTTTATCTCATTCTATTGCTAGTTTTATTACAAACGTACATATTGTCTTGTCAGTAATGGCTGGAATTTCTATAGAAAGTATTCAAAGCAAATTAAGTTGTACAAAAGTTGTTCGTTCTATGCCCAATATTCCAACACAAATTGGACAAGGTATGACCGTTTTTAGTACATCAAATGAAGTAGATAGAAAAGAACTTTTTGTAATACAAAATTTAATAAACACAACAGGAAAGTCAATTTCTGTAGAAGATGAAAATATGCTAAATGCTGCCACTGCAATTTCAGGTAGTGGTCCTGCGTATGTTTATTTTTTCATGGAAGCTATGATAAAAGCCGCCATAGATTTAGGTTTTAGTAATTCTGAAGCTGCTTTTTTGGTTAACCAAACTTTTTCTGGAGCAGTTCAGCTTCAAAATACAAGTGCACTATCGCATCAAGAATGGATTCAAAAAGTTGCCTCAAAAGGAGGAACTACTGAAGCTGCGCTAAATATTTTTAATAAAACCAATATCTTTAATAATATTAAAAATGGCATATTCGCTGCTGAAAAAAGATCTGGAGAATTAGGTAAATAAAAAACTCTATCCAAAGATAAGGATAGAGTTTTTACAGCAATTTTTATTAAATAATATAGGTTAGGGTTTCTTTTTATTTAGTTTATAAGTGGTAATATTACTTTGTCAATTACATGAATTACACCATTTGCACATTGAACATCAGTTGCTACAATATTACTCATTCTATCATTTGCATCAGTAATTTTAGCACCTCCAGTAGTTGTAATTGTAAAATCTTGACCTTGAAAAGTAGTAACAGTCATGTTGTTACTCAAATCACTTGAAAGAACATTAGCCCCTGCAACTACATGATATTTCAAAGTATTTTCTAAAGTCGCTTGGTTAATGTCGTCTAAAGATGTTGCATTTAATTCGGTTAATAAATCACCAAATGCATTATTGGTTGGAGCAAAAACGGTAAAAGGAGAATTAGCTGATCCTGATAATATTCCCACAAAATCAGGTTGATCATTTCTCGTCAAAGCTGCTACTAATGTTGTAAAATTTGAATTAGCAAGAGCGTGGGTTACTATTGTAGGTAATCCTATTACTGCATTTACTTCATGTATTACACCGTTGTCCGCCACAATATCTGGAGTTGTCACAGTAGCAACTCCATTAAGCATAACATTAGACGAAACATTAACGTACATACTTAAAGTATTAGTTGCCGATGCAGATCCTTTGCCTAATGTTTTTACATAACCTGTAGTTAAGTTTGAAGATAAATTTGTTCCTAAAACTACATGGTTTAAAAGAACTTCACGCAAAACAGCAACTGGAACATCATCTAAAGAATTAAATCCGTTTGCTGTTAAAAAGTTTGAGAATGCAGTGTTTGTTGGAGCAAATACAGTAAATGAACCTTCACCATCTAAAGTGGTTACTAAATCAGCTTTTTCTAACGCACTTACCAAAGTTGTAAATTGTGGAGCTCTTGAAGCTATAGCAGCAATGCTGTTGTTTTCTGGCATGTTATTTGAATCATCATCAGAACATGACAACATTGTTAATGGAAATGCTACCCATAACATTAATTTCATTAATTTTGCAGTGTTTTTCATAGTGTTTGTTTTTTTTGTTTAAACAAATTTATGAAATCGTTAAACAAAAAAAAATATTGTGTCAAATTTTAACTTAGCAACAAGTTTTGTTTAATATCATATGTTTCAAATATTTAATTTTAATAAAAATACTTTAACAAATGTTAAATAATATTAATAGACTGCTCACTTTTGTATTAGTTTTAATGGCATTTTTATTAAATGCTCAAGAAAATCAAATGGATAGTTCTGGAAAACGTCACGGACTTTGGAAAGGCTATCATGAAAAAACAAAAAAGTTACGTTACGAAGGAAATTTTGATCATGGTAAAGAATTAGGTGTTTTTAAGTATTATGCTGATAATAAAGAAAATACTTTAATGGCAACTCGCGATTTTTCTCAAGGAGATGGTAGTTGTTATACAGTTTTTTATGATACTAAGAAGTTTAAAGTAAGTGAAGGTAATTTGGTAAACAAAAAACCTGAAGGTTTGTGGAAATATTATCATTTTGAAAGTGATAAAATAATGAACTTAGAGAATTACAAAAATGGTAAACTTAACGGTGAGAAAAATGTATATTATAAGAATGGTCAAATTGCTGAAAAATCTTTTTATAAAGCAGGTTCTTTAGAAGGAAAATATATTAAATATGCCGAAAATGGAAATTTAATTGAAGAGTCAAATTTTGTAAATGGAAATTTAAATGGTAAAGTGGCTTATTATGATGGTGAAGGTAATGTTTTAGTTAAAGGAGAATATAAAAACAATAAAAAATCAGGAACTTGGGAAACTTACGAAAATGGTAAGTTAGTTAAGAAAGAGAGTGCTAAGAAGTTTTCTGGTAAAAATTTTAAAATGGACAACCCCAAAGAGGTAGAAAATAAGGAGAAAAAATAAATGAAGAGAGTAGTAGTAGGGCTTTCGGGTGGAGTAGATTCTAGTGTTGCCGCTTATCTTTTAAAAGAGCAAGGTTACGAAGTAATAGGTCTTTTTATGAAGAATTGGCACGATGATTCTGTGACTATTTCAAACGAATGTCCGTGGCTAGAAGACAGTAATGATGCATTATTAGTAGCCGAAAAATTAGGAATTCCTTTTCAAACTGTAGATTTATCGGAACAATATAAAGAACGTATAGTAGATTATATGTTCAATGAATATGAAAAAGGTCGAACACCTAATCCCGATGTTTTATGTAACAGAGAGATTAAGTTCGATGTTTTCATGAAAATTGCCTTGTCTCTTGGCGCCGATTATGTTGCAACTGGACATTATTGCCGTAAAGGAACAATTGAAAAAGAGGGCAAAGAAATTTATCAACTATTAGCGGGTATCGATGGTAATAAAGACCAATCGTATTTTTTATGCCAATTATCGCAAGAACAATTATCGAAAGCTTTATTTCCAATTGGCGAATTAACAAAACCAGAAGTTAGAGAAATTGCTTCTAAATTAGATTTAATAACTGCAGATAAGAAAGATTCTCAAGGTCTATGTTTTATTGGAAAAGTAAGATTGCCTGAATTTTTACAACAAAAATTACAACCAAAAGAAGGAAATATTGTTGAAATTTCTTCAGAAGAACCAGTTTATCTTCAAGAAGTTCCTGCATTTGAAACCAAACAACAAGAATTAGCTTTTTTAGCAGCAAATATTGATTATTCAGATGTTAAATCTAAAGTTTTAGGAAAACATCAAGGTGCGCATTATTTTACTAAAGGTCAACGTAAAGGTTTAAATGTAGGTGGAACCAAAGAAGGTTTATATGTTATTGAAACTGATGTTGAGAAAAATGTTATTTACACAGGTCAAGGAAGTAATCATCCAGGTTTGTTTAAAAAAGCATTATTTGTAAAACCAGAAGAAGTACATTGGGTTCGAGAAGATTTGCGTTTACAACCAAATGAAACTCTAGAGGTACAAGCTAGAATTCGATACAGACAGCCTTTACAAAAAGCGACTTTGTACCAATATGAAAACGGTTTATATGTTGAATTTGAGGAACCACAATCTGCTATAACTGAAGGACAATTTGTTTCTTGGCATGTAAACGATGAGATTTTAGGAAGTGGTGTAATATCATAAATAATGAATTTTTTATATATAATTGGAGGTTTAGTTTTATTAGTAGCAGGCGGAAACTGGCTTTTAAAATCGTCAGTTGGTTTATCTCAAAAATTAAACATTTCTAAAATTATTGTCGGGTTAACCGTAGTTTCTTTTGCAACTTCAGCACCAGAAATGATTGTAAGTGTCAAAGCTGCTTTAGATGGTTTTCCAGATATTGCTGTTGGAAATGTAGTAGGTTCAAATATTGGTAATGTAGGTTTGGTTTTAGGAATTGTGTTGCTAATTAATTCGATGCAAGTGGAAAGTAATTTTTATAGAACCGATTGGCCTATGAAAATGTTAGCTTCATTACTACTTTTTTTCTTTTTAGCATTTGATGGAGTCTTAAGTAGAAGCGAAGGTATATTTTTTGTTGTTTTATTAGTTGCTTTTATATTGTATTTAATAAAGCAGAACAAAACAGTTACACTTGAAAATGATAATCAAGAAGAGGAAAACATGTCTTATCTTAAGATATTTTTATTGCTTTTTGTTGGTGGATTTTCACTTTGGTTAGGTTCAGAATTACTAGTTGATGGTTCAGTTAGTTTAGCTGAAAAAATAGGAGTAAGTAAAAGAGTTATTGCCATTACTGTAGTTTCAATCGGTACAAGTATTCCAGAGTTGGCTTCTTCAGTTATTGCAGCATTAAAAAATGAAAATGATATTTCTATAGGTAATATTATAGGTTCCAATATTTTCAATATTCTGAGTGTTTTAGGTTTTACAGCTATTATAAAACCAATTGAAAATGTTGATTATCAAATTCTTCATTTTGATATTTATTGGTTGTTAGGCTTTGCATTTATATTGTTGCCAATGGTTTTTTTACATAAGCGAAATAATTTAGCATTTAAAGAAGGAGTTTTATTGGTTTTAGCTTATGCAGTTTTTATTTATCTCACGATAAAATAATTTTGTATTTTTATGACCATAAAAATTAACCATTTAAACATGAAAAAATCTTTACTAGTTCTGTTTTTTGCATTTCTTTCGTTAAATATTTTTTCTCAAGAAGATGCTTGGGTTTATTTCACAGATAAACCCGATGCTGCGTATTATTTGAGTAATCCTTTAGAAATACTATCGCAAAGAGCTCTTGATAGAAGGTCAAATCAAGGAATATCTTTAGAAAATTCAGATGTCCCAATTGCTCAAAATTATATCGACCAAGTAACAGCTTCAACTGGAATAACAGTTATGGCTAAATCAAAATGGTTAAATGCTTTACATGTTAGAGGTTCTCAAGCAAATATTCAAGCACTAACAGCTTTTGGTTTTGTTTCACAAGTAAAGTTTGCGAGGCATTCTTTAAATACAAGAATTTCAAATCCAAATGAAAATATTGTAAACGAGACCAGTAAAATTGGTCAAACAAAAGATAAATTTGAGATAGCAGTAAATTACAATTACGGAGGTTCTTCAAATCAAGTGCAAATGTTAAACACACATTTGTTGCACCAACAAAACTTTACGGGGCAAGGAAAAATTATTGCCATTCTTGATGCTGGTTTTCCAGGAGTAAATACACAAACGCCATTTCAAAGACTAAGAGATAATAATTTAATTTTAGGAGGATATAATTTTCCTGATCGAAATAATAATTTTTACACACGTAATCAGCATGGAACTATGGTGTTATCTACTATGGGAGGCTATGTTGATAACCAATTAGTAGGAACAGCACCAGATGCACAATATTATTTGTTTATTACAGAAGATACTGATTATCCTAGTTATACAGGTTCCGAAAATCCTGTTGAAGAATCGTATTGGGTAGAAGCTTTAGAAATGGCAGATAGTTTGGGTGTTGATGTTGTAAATTCTTCTTTAGGTTATGGCGCTTACGACGATGCAGGTTATAGTTATACATATGCTATGCGAGATGGTCAAGTAGGTTTTGCTTCGAGAGGAGCTGGTATTGCGATGCAAAAAGGAATTGTTTGTGTAGTGAGTGCTGGTAATGAAGGAAATAGTTCATCAGGAGAATATCATATTGGTATTCCTGCCGATGCAAGTAATATTTTAACAGTTGGTTCTGTAACAAGTACTGAAGCTTATTCTTCGTTTAGTTCAATTGGACCTTCAGCAGATGGTAGGGTAAAACCTGATGTAGCGGCACGCGGAAGTAATGCAACCTTAAGTAATTCTTCAGGAACTATAATTACAGCTAGTGGTACTTCTTTTTCGAGTCCAATTTTAGCTGGTTCAGTTGCAAGTTTTTGGTCGGCGTTACCAAATTTAACTGCAGCTCAAGTTATCGATTTTGTTAAACAATCTGCAGATCAATTTACGGCACCAGATATTTATAAAGGTTATGGTGTTCCCGATTTTCAATTAGCATTAACTTTAACAACTGAAAATTTTACAAATAATGCTGATGTGAAAATTTATCCAAATCCTTTTACAAATGTTTTAACTATATATTTGTCAAACAATAATGTTGAAGATTTTTCAATTTACAACCAGTTGGGTCAAAAAATTTTTTCAACAAAAATCTCATCTCAAAATAATTCTATCGATTTAAGTAATTTAAATTCAGGAGTATATTTTTATGAAGTTGCAAACCAAGTAAAAGGAAAATTAATTAAAAAATAATGAATAGGATTACCCAGCTTTTTAATATTAAATATCCCATAATTCAAGGTGGGATGATTTGGAATAGTGGATATAAATTGGCAAGTGCAGTTAGTAATGCTGGTGGTTTAGGATTAATTGGTGCGGGTTCTATGTATCCAGATGTTTTAAGAGAGCATATTCAAAAATGTAAAAAAGCTACTGATAAGCCTTTTGGTGTAAATGTTCCTATGTTGTATCCTAACATCGAGGAAATTATGCAAATAATAAAAGAAGAAGGAGTTAAAGTAGTCTTTACTTCTGCAGGAAATCCTAAAACATGGACACCATTTTTAAAAGAAAATGGCATAACTGTTGTACATGTTGTTAGTAGTACAAAATTTGCATTAAAAGCTCAAGAAGCTGGCGTAGATGCTATAGTTGCTGAAGGTTTTGAAGCAGGCGGACATAATGGTAGAGATGAGACTACAACTTTAACTTTAATACCAATGGTTAAAGAGCAAGTTAGTATTCCTTTAATTGCTGCTGGAGGTATTGCTACAGGAAGAGGAATGTTGGCAGCGATGACTTTAGGTGCAGATGGAGTTCAAATGGGAAGTCGTTTTGCAGCCTCAACAGAATCAAGCGCTCACGATGAATTTAAAAGAACCATTGTGGAAACTAATGAAGGTGATACTATGTTGACATTGAAAGAATTGGCGCCTGTTCGTTTAATAAAAAATAAATTTTTTAATGACCTTCAAGAACTGTATACGCAATGTCCAACTCCTGAGGATTTAAAAAATCTGTTAGGAAGAGCAAGAGCGAAACGAGGAATGTTTGAGGGTGATTTAATTGAAGGTGAATTAGAAATAGGACAAATAGCTGGAGTAATCCACGATATTTTGCCCGTACAAACAATTATTGAAAATGTAATTTCTGAATTTGAAATTGCAAAAAAAGAAGTATCAACATTTGATTTTTAAGATATAAAATGAAGTTTTTCCGATTATTAATTGCCTTATTTATGTTGTCATCGACAACTTTTTATGCGCAGCAATTTAAGTTTAAAACCACATCATTAACTGTTTTAGAACGTGGTGGCCGTAATAATGAATGGGGTAAATGGTCTGAGCCTTTAGATACTCAATTATACATAGTATTAGATTTTGATAAAAGTAAAATCATTGTTTATTCGCGAGAAATTCAGCATTATAGAATTTTAGAGAATTTGCCAAAAGAAGTTACGAATGTTGATGAAATTAATTCGTACTTATGTAAAAACCAGTTTGGTGAAGCGGCTAAGGTGTCTTTTTTAGTTAGAAAAGATCAAAGCAACAAAACACAAATGTATATTTATTTTACTGATATTGTTTTTTGTTATGATATAACAGAAGTAACAGAATAATAAAGTTAAAAGTTATAATAAAGAAGCATAATGAGGTAAATTTGTAATTTCTTAATAATAGAAGTTCAAAATTTATGACTTCTTACAAAAGTAACACAACATCATGAAAAAAATCCTTTTAGCAAGTTTGCTTATAATTTCTACTTTTTCAAAAGCTCAAGAAAGACCTAAATTAGTAGTAGGAATTGTTGTAGATCAAATGAAAATGGAGTATTTATATCGATTTTCAAACGATTTTTCAGAGAATGGTTTTAAACGTTTAATGCGAGATGGATATACATACCATAACATGCATTACAATTATATGCCAACATTTACAGCTCCTGGACATGCTTCTATTTATACAGGAACTACGCCAGCAATACATGGAATTGTAGGTAACGATTGGTACAATAAGGCGACTCAAAAAGAAATGTATTGTACCGATGATGAGTTGGTTTCAACTTTAGGTGGTGGTACTGAAAGTGAAGGTAAAATGTCACCTAAAAATCTTCAAAGTACTACAATTACCGATGAGTTAAAATTGGCAACAAATTTTAATGGAAAAGTTATAGGAATTAGTATAAAAGATAGAGGTGCTATTTTACCAGCGGGACATTTTGCAAATTGGGCGTTCTGGTACAGTAAAACAGGAAATTTTGTTTCGAGTACCTATTATGGAACTGCTTTGCCTTCATGGGTAACTCAGTTTAACAATGAAAAGCATTATGAAAAATATGCAAACACAACATGGAATTTATTAAAACCAAAAGAAACTTACAACGAAAGTTTAACGGATAATAATCCTTATGAAGGAAAGTTATTCAAAAAAGCGCCATTTTTTCCTTATAATTTAAAAGAAATGTATGAAAATAATGATGCTGGTATTTTACGTTCAACACCTTTTGGAAATAATTTAATTGTTGATTTTGCTAAAACAACAATTGATAGTGAAAAATTAGGAAGTGATTCAATAACCGATTTTTTAACAGTAAGTTTTTCTTCAACCGATTATATTGGTCATGCTCTAGGTCCAAGATCAATCGAACTTCAAGATGCTTATCTTAGATTAGATGAATCTATTGCAGATTTTTTAACCTATTTAGATAAAAAAGTTGGAAAAGGTAATTATTTAGTTTTTCTAACTGCTGATCACGCGGGAGCAGAAAATGTAACCTATTTGAAAGACAACAAATATGATGTAGATAATATTATTTCAAAGAATTTCGACAACTCATTGCATAAATTTTCTGAGGAAAAATTTGGTGTAGATTTAGTTTTAAACAACTCAAATTTTAACTTGTTTTTAGATAAAAAAGTGATTGCAGATCAAAACTTGTCTTTAGAAGAAGTTATCGAAGAATTTAGAACATTTTTATACCAACAAAAATTTATAAAACGTGTTTTTTCAGAAGAAGAGATTTTAGAAAATTCTGGAGCCGATTATTATTTAAATGCGATTGCAAAAGGTTATGATCCTGTTCAAAACGGAGAATTAGTTTATGTATTCAAACCAGCATATATAGAATATTCTGCAACAGGAACTTCTCATGGAACACCTTATACTTATGATACTCATGTTCCAATGCTTTGGTACGGATGGAATGTTTCTAAAGGAGAAAGCCATAAAAAGCATTATATTACTGAAATTGCGCCAACATTAGCACAAAAACTAAGAATTACGTTTCCGAATAGTACTGAAGCAGAAGTTTTAGAAGAAGTTATAAAATAAAAAATGAGGTTGTCTCAAAGCCAATAATTTTGTCAATCTGAATTAATTTCAGATTCTAAAATTATTGAAAATCTAATTGTTAAGATTCTGAAACAAGTTCAGAATGACACTGAATCAGACTTTTGAGACAACCTGATTTTCTTGAAATTAAACCAGAAAATAAACCTAAGATGTTATAAAGTAATCTCGATTTGATTTTTTAAAATGTCCTTTAGTGTTTCACGTTGTCTAATTAAATGAGCTTTTCCATTATACCATAAAACTTCGGCAGGGCGAACTCTAGAATTATAATTTGATGACATAGAAAAACAGTAAGCACCAGCATTGCGGAAACATAAAATATCACCTTCTGTTATTTCTGTAATTCTTCTGTTTGAAGCAAATGTGTCGGTTTCACAAATATATCCTACTACCGAATAAAAACGTTCCTTTCCTTTTGGATTACTTATATTTTCAATATGATGTTGTGAACCATAAAGCATCGGTCTAATCAAATGATTAAATCCACTGTCAATTCCAGCAAATACAGTTGATGTAGTTTGTTTCACCACATTAACTTTTGCTAAAAAGAAACCAGCTTCACTTACTAAAAATTTTCCAGGTTCAAAAGCTAAAGTTAATGGTCGACCATATTCTTTTTCAAAAGCTAAAAATCTTTTAGTAAGCTTTTTACCAAATTCTTCAACATTGGTTTCAATATCGTCTTTTTTGTAAGGAACTTTAAATCCACTACCAAAATCAATAAATTCTAATTCCGAAAAATGTTTAGCAGTTTCAAATAAAATTTCTGCAGCATATAAGAATACATCGACATCTAAAATATCGGAACCTGTATGCATGTGAATACCATTAATATGCATTTTAGTATTCTCAATAATTCTTAATAAATGTGGCAATTGATGAATTGAAATACCAAATTTGCTATCAATATGTCCTACTGATATATTTGCATTTCCTCCTGCCATAACATGTGGATTAATTCTCACACATACTGGTGTTTTAGGATGTTTAGTTCCAAATTGTTCTAAAATTGATAAGTTATCAATATTAATCTGTACTCCAAGTGCGGCAACTGCTTCAATTTCTTCTAGAGAAACACCATTTGGTGTGTACATAATCTCTTTAGGTTCAAAACCTGCATGTAAACCAAGTTGAACTTCTTCAATAGAAACGGTGTCTAAACCAGAACCTAATTGCTTTAAAACCTTTAAAATAGAAATGTTAGATAACGCTTTAACAGCATAGTGAACTTTAAATTGTTCTACTTTAGAGAAAACTTTAGTTAATCTTTGATATTGATATTCAATTTTTGCAGCATCGTAAACATAAACAGGACTGCCAAATTCTTCTACAATGTTTAAAAGTTCTTGAGAATTCATGGTTTTAATTTTTGTGCAAAAAGAAGAATTTTTTTCTGGATTACATAAAAAATAACAAAATAAAACAAAATTACACTAAATGTTATAAAAAATAAATTTATTTGTCTTTTTTGTTTTATTTTTAGATTTAGCTGCTTTTAAAATTAATTCAATTTTAAAAATCAATGTATATCAATTTCCCAAATTAACGATAAAAAAGTTAGTGTGTTAAAAATTAGTTTGCTATTTTTGTGGCACTTTAAATTTTCGAATAACATACACAATTATGAACTTACACGAATATCAAGGTAAAGAAATATTATCACGTTACGGAGTGCGTGTACAACGTGGGCATGTAGCAAACAATGCTGAAGAAGCTGTAGATAAAGCAAAACAATTAACTGCCGAAACGGGTACAGGTTGGCATGTAATTAAAGCACAAATTCACGCTGGTGGTCGTGGAAAAGGTGGTGGAGTTAAATTGGCTAAAAATTTAGATCAAGTTAAAGAAATTGCTGGTCAAATTATTGGTATGGATTTAATTACTCCTCAAACTCCTCCTCAAGGAAAAAGAGTTCATAAGGTTTTAGTTGCTGAGGATGTATATTATCCAGGTGAAACTGAAACAAAAGAGTTCTATATGTCGGTTTTATTAAACCGTGGAAAAGGTAGAAACATGATTATGTACTCTACTGAAGGAGGTATGGATATTGAAGAAGTAGCAGAACATACACCACACTTAATCTTTACTGAAGAGGTTGATCCTTCTGTAGGATTACAAGGTTTTCAAGCAAGAAGAATTGCTTTTAACTTAGGATGTGAAGGTGAAGCTTTCAAAGAAATGGTGAAATTTGTTGATGCATTATACAGAGCTTATGTAGGTGCTGACGCTTCATTATTTGAAATTAATCCTGTATTAAAAACTTCAGATAATAAAATTTTAGCTGTTGATGCTAAGGTTGTATTAGATGATAATGCATTATACCGTCATAAAGATTTAGCTGAAATGCGTGATGTTCGTGAAGAAAATCCAATTGAAGTTGAAGCTAAAGAAGTAGGATTAAACTACGTAGATTTAGATGGTACTGTAGGATGTATGGTAAATGGTGCAGGTCTTGCAATGGCAACTATGGACTTAATTAAGTATGCAGGTTTTGAGCCAGCTAACTTCTTAGACGTAGGAGGTACTGCTGATGCTAAGCGTGTAGAAACAGCTTTCCGTATTATCTTAAAAGATCCAAATGTAAAAGCTATTTTAATTAACATTTTTGGTGGTATCGTTCGTTGTGACCGTGTTGCTCAAGGTGTAGTTGATGCTTATACTAACATGGGTGACGAAATTAAAGTGCCTATTATTGTTCGTTTACAAGGTACAAATGCAGAAATTGCTAAGGAACTAATCGATAATTCTGGAATGCCAATTTTATCTGCAGTTCAGTTCCAAGAAGCAGCAGATCAAGTAAAAGCAGCTTTATCTTAATTAGAGATTTAGAATTTTCTATATACTAAAAACCCCGAAATTTATTTCGGGGTTTTTTATTTTCTTGAATATTTTATATAACGATATTTAAGGCTGTCAAAAAAAGCACTAATAGTCAAAATTGAGGCAGCCAAGATGAGTGTGTTTATTCCTAATTTTAATTCTGAATAAAAGAATCCACCACTAAATCCACCTAAAAAGAAAAAAAGAATTATATATATTCTTAACTTTATTGAGGCTAATAATTTTGGTCTATTTTGAATGTGTTCTGCAAAGAAAAGATGAGATAGGTCAATCCCTAAATCAGTAAATAAACCAGTCAGGTGAGTTGTTCTAACAAGAGTATTCGAAATTTTTGAAACATACGAGTTTTGAAATCCCATAGCAAAAAGTAAAATACCTGCTATGAAATGATTATTGTTTATTTTGTAAAATAGAAATGTAACAATGACAAGTAAAGCTGCTTCAAAAAGCACTAAAACAGGAAGAATATTTGTTTTTCGACTCTTATACTTTTCAATAAAAAAACTTGAGGTGAATGAGCCTAATATGAAGAAAAAAATATACAGTAAATAAACAGTTCCTTCCCAAATTTTGAAATTTGCAATATCATTTATAAACAAAGCAAAATGTCCCGTTACATTTGTGGTTAATTGGTGAATAGATAAAAAGCCCACTATATTAACAATTCCTGCAACAAATGATAAAATTACAGCAATTTTAATATTATGTTTTAGTGTTCTATTTTTACCAAGATGACGGTACATTATCTATTTCTTCTTATAAATCGGAATAAAATAACTCAACGTATAATTAAAACCTGCTCCAAATTTTCCTTCGTAAGTTCTATTAAAACCTGGAATATAAAGATTGGCAAAATTATTTGGTTCTTTTTCGGAAAGTAAATAATTTAATCGAACTGAAAATCCTAAATATAAATTACTGAATAATTCTGCTTTTACACCACCAATTATTTCAATCCAAGAAGCATTTAAACCATTAAATTTTTCACCAGAATTAATAGTGTTTTCACCATAATAATTTGTTGGTTCATATATGGTGTAATGATTTAATGTTTGAGAAAACGAACTCACACCTACACGCATTCCGGCGTATAACATATTTTCCATATCCAACCAGTTTTCATAAGCATTATAATCAAAACCAACTTTAAAATAGGTCCCTTTAGTTGTAAAGTTAAAGCGATCGTCGTCTACAGTTTTGTTTTCGTTACCTAATTCTCCAGCAATATAAAATTTTCTTGTCAGTCTATAATCTCCCACAACTTCTAATCCTTTATAATCAGCATCATAAAATGATTTTGATAAACGATGTAAGTCAATACCAACTCTAAGTCCGTAACGTTGCGGATAAACTACTTTAGTAGTGTCTTGACTAAAAGAATTTAGACCAATAAAAACAGCTAAGAAACTAAAAATATATTTTAACATGTACTTCGTTTTCATTTGTAATTTCTGGTTGTTCAATAATAGGTAAAACGGATGTACTCAACCAATTATCAGCATCTGTCTCAATTTGAACACCATCTAAATTGTTTAAAGTAAAATTTGTTTTGTAGCCACAAGCGCGAGAAATGTAAATATTTTCTCTTGTGTAATTAAATGTTATCCTATCAATGTTATCATCTGCTGTATCTGTAGTAGTACCATTTTGTATAAACTGCAATGTTGTTGTATCATCAGTTGTTTTTAAGGGAAATAAGATTTGATTAACACCACTGTAAGAAAAACCAGATGTATAACCATCAGCAACAACTAATAAATTGGTAACATTTTTTAATTGTGTTTGATCTGTTGCATCATAGAATTCAATAACCAACTGTGGAGTCGTAATAGTTCCTTCTGCACAAATATCATCCTTTTCACAATTCCAAAATGAAATTGCAAAAACAATTAATAATAATGTAATACTAAACCTTTTCATCTTTATCTTTTTTCTAAAAGTACAACATTTTCAACATGATGCGTTTGTGGAAACATATCTACTGGTCGAACTCTTATTACTTTATATTTTTCATTCATTAAGGCTAAATCTCTAGCTTGTGTTGCACTATTACAACTTACATAAACGATTCTAGGAACATTAGTTTTTAATAACATTTCTACCACATCTTTATGCATTCCATCACGCGGTGGATCGGTAATAATTACATCTGGTTGTCCATGAGTTGAGATAAATTCGTCATTAAAAACGTTTTTCATATCACCTACAAAGAAATCACAATTTGTAATGTTATTGCGTTCGGCATTTGCTTTTGCATCTTCAATAGCTTCAGGAACAGCTTCAACACCAATTACTTTTTTCGCTTTTTTAGAAACGAATTGCGCAATTGTTCCGGTTCCAGTGTATAAATCATAAACTAATTCTTCTCCAGTTAAACCTGCAAAATCACGTGTAATTTTGTATAACTCGTAAGCTTGGTCAGAATTGGTTTGATAGAAAGATTTTGCATTTATACTAAAATGTAAACCTTCCATTTCTTCTAAGATATATTCACGCCCTTTAAATAATTTTATGTCTTGATCATATAAAGTATCATTTCCTTTACTATTAATAACATAAAGTAACGATGTAATTTCAGGAAAACGTTCCGAAACAAAGTTTAAAAGCAGTTCTCGATTAGTTTTATTTTCTTTAAAAAACTGAATAAGAACCATAATTTCACCAGTTGAAGCTGTACGAATCATTAAAGTTCTTAGAAAGCCTTCTTGGTTGCGTGCATCGTAAAAATCTAGACCATTTTTAACAGCAAACTCTTTTATTTCGTTACGAATTGCATTTGATGGATCTTGTTGTAAATGACATTTTTCGATATCCAAAATTTTATCCCACATTCTAGGAATATGAAAACCTAATGCATTTTTGTGTTCAAATTCTTTTCCACTTGAAATTTCATCATGTGTCATCCAACGAGCGTTTGAAAAACCAAATTCCATTTTATTACGATAGAAGAATTGTTTTTCAGAGCCTAAAATTGGTTCAAATTCTGGTAATTCAATTTTACCAATTCGTTTTAGATTATTTTGAACTTCTTGATTTTTGTAAAATAATTGGCTTTCATATTTCATATTTTGCCATTTACAACCACCGCAAACTCCAAAATGTTCGCAAATTGGTTCTATTCTATCTTTTGAAAACGAATGAATTTTTGTTGCTTTTCCTTCGTAATACGCTTTTCTCTTTTTTGTAGTTTGAACATCAACCACATCACCTGGAACAACATTTGGTAAAAAGATTACTTTTCCATCAGGTGCTTTAGCTACTGAAACGCCTTTAGCACCAGCATCTAATACTTCAATATTTTCAAAAACTATACGTTCTGTTCTTTTTCTTCCCATAAGGCAAAAATAAGAATTGTTAGGTGTATTTGATACTATTTTTTACTTTTATAGCAAATTTAATAGATGAAGACTCACTTGGCTTTACTTCGCGGAATCAACGTTTCGGGACACAACATGATAAAAATGGATGTTTTAAAATCTGTATTAGAAAATGCTGGTTTTCAAAATGTGCAAACCTACATTCAATCTGGTAATGTTTTTATAGATTCAGAAGAAGAAAATGGTGCAAGTGTAGGTTTTAAAATTAAGCAAGAAATTTTTAAAGAATTAGGTCTAGAGGTTCCTGTAGTTGTGATTTCTAAAGAAGAATTAGAAGCTTGTTTTGCAAATAATTCTTATTTAAATGAAAGAGATTGCGAAACCAAAAAGCTATATGTAGCATTTATCTCCAAAGAATTGCAAGGAAGTGCTATAAACGATTTAAAAATAAGTCAGTTTAAACCAGATGAAGCTACAATTGATAAAAGTAGAATCTACATTAAATATGCTATTGGAGCAGGAAAAACAAGATTAGATCAAAAGTATATTGAAAAGAAATTAAATGTTACAGCTACCATTCGTAATTGGAACTCAGTAACAGCAATGTTAGAAATATTTCGTCAAAAAAATTAAAATCCTTTTCTTGTTAGTATAAGTATTTTGTATTTTTGATAAATTTTAGGTTGATTTCTCGCCAAACTAAGAAGGAATCGTAAATTTTTAAGTTTAAAAATTATAAAAATGTCAGTTTTAGAAAAATTAAGTTCTGCTGAAGCAATTGCCTTAGAAGATAAATATGGAGCACATAATTATCATCCACTACCAGTGGTTTTAAATAGAGGGGAAGGAGTTTACGTTTGGGATGTTGAAGGGAAAAAATATTATGATTTTCTTTCGGCTTATTCTGCAGTTAATCAAGGTCATTGTCACCCCAAAATTGTTGGTGCCATGATGCAACAAGCGCAAACATTAACTTTAACTTCACGAGCTTTTTATAACGACAAATTAGGTGTTTACGAAGAATTTGTGACTAAATATTTTGGATTCGACAAAGTATTGCCGATGAATACAGGTGCTGAAGCAGTGGAAACAGCTTTAAAAATCTGTAGAAAATGGGCTTACGAGAAAAAGGTTTTCATGAAAATGAAGCACAAATTATAGTTTGTGAAAACAATTTCCATGGAAGAACTACGACAATTATTTCCTTTTCTAACGATGAGAATGCACGTAAGAATTTTGGACCTTATACTGCTGGATTTATTAAAATAGCTTATGATGATATTGATGCTTTAGAAAAAGCTATTAGTTCGTCGCCTAATATTGCAGGATTTTTAGTAGAACCTATTCAAGGTGAAGCTGGAGTTTATGTTCCAAGCGAAGGTTATTTAGCAAAAGCGAAAGCATTATGTGAAAAACATAATGTATTGTTTATCGCAGATGAAGTTCAAACTGGTGTTGCTAGAACAGGAAAATTATTAGCTGTTCATCATGAGAATGTTCAACCAGATGTTTTAATCTTAGGAAAAGCTTTATCAGGTGGAGTTTATCCAGTTTCAGCAGTTTTAGCAAATAATGCTATTATGAATGTGATTAAACCAGGTCAGCACGGTTCAACTTTTGGAGGAAATCCAGTTGCAGCAGCTGTGGCAATTGCAGCTTTAGAAGTTGTTAAAGATGAGAAATTAGCTGAAAATGCAGAACGTTTAGGAGAAATTTTCCGTTATGAATTAGACAAGTATATTTCAATGAGTAACATTTGCTCTTTAGTTCGTGGAAAAGGATTACTAAATGCTATTGTTATCAACGATACAGAAGAAAGTGAAACCGCTTGGAATATATGTATGAGATTAGCAGAAAATGGTTTGTTAGCTAAACCAACTCACGGAAATATTATTCGTTTTGCTCCGCCTTTAGTAATGAATGAAGAGCAGTTGATGGATTGTATTTCAATTATTACTAAGACACTTCAAGAGTTTGAATAATTAAAACATAAAAAAATCCCGAGAAATCGGGATTTTTTATTTTATAAGTAAGTCTTCATATTTTGTTGAGATTTTCTTCCAATCTATATAATTAAAGAAATTCTCAATATAAGCTTTTTTACCAATTTTATTATTCGTTAAATAAGCATGCTCCCATAAATCTAAGCAAAGTAGAGGAGTACCCTTTATTTCAGCAGTCTTCATTAAGGGATTCTCTTCATTTTTAGTCAATACATTTTGAAGTTTATGATCTTTATCTAAAATTAGCCAAACCCAATTTGAACCTATTGAACTTTCAGCTTTTGAAGTAAAGTCGTTTTTGAAATTTTCAAATGAACCAAAGTCTCTATTTATAGCAACTTGTAATGTATCAGAGGGAGTTAATTTCTCTTTGGTTAAGTTTTCAAAAAATAAAGTATGATTGTAAAATCCGCCAGCGACATGAAGTAATTGTTTCTCCTCAGGATTTGTTTCACGACAAATTTGAGAGACTTTCCAATCGCTTATTCGTTTTTCGGTAACCAAATTATTTAAGTTATTCGCGAAGTTTAAATAGACTTTTGAATAATGATTTTCTAATGTTTTCCCTTCAATACAATCTGAAAAATCATCAAACTTATAAGTTATTTCAAAAAGTTTAAACGGAGTTCCAGAGGCTTTATATTCACTAGGATTTGTAAATAAAGTACTAACAGGTTCTTCCGGTTCAGGAATTTGAACTTCAACTAAATTATTGTCTTGTTTACAAGAAATTAGAAGTAATAAAAAAGTTGTTAAAGACAAAATTAATTTTTTCATCTGTTCTTTTTATTTATTGACAATTGGTCAAATGTATTTCGCCAATATATTTAGTAGTAATCAAAATTTGTTATCTAATTACAACAAATTTCTTTCTTTCATTAAATTGTTAATGATGTCGATGTAATTTTGTTTAGCTTCATCAACTGTAAGATTTTTAACCTGCATTAACGCGTTTAGTTTAAATGCATTTCTTAAATCTTCTCCAGTCTCGTCTTGATGTGAACTGCTAGAATTATTACTAATTCTCCCAGAAGTTGCATGTTTATATAACCCATAAAGAACCAATTGTACATTTTGAGGTACCGATTCCTTTGGAATTAGATAAGCATTTTCAAATGCTTCATCAAAAAGAGTATCTAAATCTTTTTCACTCATTATTTTTTACAAATAACAGTTTTTGCACCAATTGCTTTTTGTCCTAAAACTACTTCAACAGGAGTTCCAACAGGTAAATAAATATCTACACGAGAACCAAATTTTATAAATCCTGCATCTTTACCTTGAACCACTCGCATACCTTCTTCAGCATAGTTTACAATTCTTTTTGCTAAAGCTCCGGCGATTTGACGATACATTATTTCGCCATAAATTCTATTATTAACTACAATTGTAGTTCTTTCGTTTTCTTCACTTGCTTTTGGATGCCAAGCAACTAAATATTTTCCAGGATGATATTTGCTGTATTTTACAACTCCATTTACCGGATAACGTGTTACGTGAACATTTATAGGCGACATAAAGATAGAAACCATTAATCTTTTATCTTTAAAATATTCAGGTTCAAAAACTTCTTCAATTACAACTACTTTTCCATCAACAGGAGCTAATATATGGTTGTCGCTATTATCTACTTCTCTTTTTGGGTTTCTAAAGAATTGTAAAACAATAATTAAAAACAACACAGCTAAAACTATTAAGCTGTTTTTTAACCATTCAATGCTAATAAATGCATCGCTTAAAAAAATAATTCCAACTACAAGTAATAATGTAATGAAAATTAGTTTGGCTCCTTCTTTATGAAACATAATTTAAAATTAAATAAAACAAATATATAAAAGGTACAACAAATATAATACTATCTAATCGGTCTAAAATACCTCCGTGACCCGGCATAATGTTACCACTATCTTTAACATTGGCAACTCGTTTAAATTTCGATTCAATTAAATCACCAAGCGTACTAAAAATACTAACTATAATCGCAATAACAATCCAATAATAAAATAGTTTTGTACCTATAAAATATTTTGCCATAAAATAACTCGCTACTACGGCAAAAAACATTCCTCCAACAAATCCTTCTACCGTTTTTTTAGGAGAAATACTGGGTAACAATTTATGTTTTCCAAAGTTTTTTCCTACTAAATATGCGAAAGTATCATTTGTCCATATTAATACAAATATAGTAATTAAAATTTTTGGATTGTAACCATTTATTCCCAAAGGAATTTTAGTTAGTAAAACAAAAGGGAAAATAATATAGCCAAATAAAACTAAATATCTAGAATAATTGCTTAACTTTTGAATTTTAGTGTTGAATAAAAAACCGATTAAAAATATGGAAACAGCTATTGTGAAGCCTGTGATTAACGGATCTAATATTTTATCAAATTTTGGATTATAAAAAAATCCATACACTAAGATAGAAATAGTTATAGCAACCCATTTATTTATAAAGACTAATTTAGAAAATTCGAAGCTAGCAATTAATAAAAAGCACCCAAAAAGAATGTAAAAACTTTCTTTTGAAAATAATATGCAGCTTAGAAGTAGAACAATATAAACCGCACCCGAAATTGCTCGTTTTAGGGTTTCGTTCATTTTATAGGTCTTCTAGTAAAAGTAAACAAAGATTTTTATGACAACTTCCGTAATGTAAAAAATCTTGCTCCTTTACTTCTTCAAAGTATTTTATAGTTGTAATATTTGAAGGATATTCTTTGTCGTATCTATTCTTAATATAACGTAAACCATCGCTTTTTGTTCCAACAAGTTGACTTGTTGTGCCAAAAACTACCATGTTTGTAGGTAAATCATTTGGTTTAAAGTGGCGAAATTGATTTGAAGAAAATAAAATTGAACCTTCATCAGCAATTAAATTTTCGCATGAAGAAAGCATGAATTTTGGATCTTTTGTGTTTTGATGATTAATTTTATTTTCGTCTAATAAATAAATTAATCTGCTGTCATAGCAGATGGCTTCAGATTCAAACCAATCATTCTCTTCAAGTATATTTAGAAAGTTTTCAGAAACCTCTTCTAAGGATTCACAATAAATAAACTTTCCACCGTTTGATTTGAAATTATGGGTAAACATTTCATCTATAGGAAGTTTGACTTCTGGAGTGAAAGGGCTTTTTTCCTCCTTGTCTTTTTCGCTTTTTGAAGAATCATTTGTGCTGCCGAAAATTTTCCTGAATAGACTCATTAAAAAAAATACAATTTTTCGCTATATAATTGTCAAAGATAAAAAAATCTTAGTTCAAAAGATAAAAAGAACTAAGATTTTTATAAAGGGTTTTTGTTTTTAAAACTTATTCGTTTTCTACGTTTGGATTTTCATTTAATTGAGTAGATTCTTTTTGTTCTTTTTCTACCAATTTTACCTCTCCTTTATCGAAAGGTCTTTTTCCAAAAATGTCTTCCAAATCGTCTTTGAATATTACTTCTCTTTCAATTAAAATATCTGCTAATTCAACTAATTTGTCTTTGTTTTCTTGAAGAATATTAATTGCTCTTTGATATTGACCTTCAATTAATTTTGAAATTTCAAAATCGATAATTTGAGCTGTTTCTTCAGAATATGGTTTAGAGAAATTGTATTCATTTTGACCTGATGAATCGTAATAAGTTATATTACCTAATTTGTCATTTAAACCGTAAATGGTTACCATTGCACGAGCTTGTTTTGTAACTTTTTCTAAATCGCTTAATGCTCCTGTTGAAATTTTATCGAAAATTACTTTTTCAGCAGCACGACCACCCATAGTAGCACACATTTCGTCTAGCATTTGTTCTGGACGAACAATTAAACGCTCTTCAGGTAAATACCAAGCAGCTCCTAAACTTTGCCCGCGAGGAACAATAGTTACTTTTACAAGCGGAGCAGCATGCTCAAGCATCCAACTTACAGTGGCATGACCAGCTTCGTGAATTGCAATCGCTCTTTTTTCCTCTGGGGTTACAATTTTATTTTTCTTTTCTAATCCACCAATAATTCTATCAACAGCATCTAAGAAATCTTGTTTTTCAACTGCTTTTTTACCCTTTCTAGCAGCAATTAATGCCGCTTCATTACAAACATTTGCAATATCTGCCCCAGAGAAACCTGGTGTTTGTTTTGCTAAAAATTCAGTATCAAGTTCTTCAGCTTTTTTGATAGGTTTTAAGTGAACTTCAAATATTTCTTTACGTTCTCTAATATCTGGTAAATCAACATAAATTTGACGATCAAATCTTCCCGGACGAAGTAAGGCTTTATCTAAAACATCAGCACGGTTTGTAGCTGCTAAAACAATTACATTAGAATTAGAACCGAAACCGTCCATTTCTGTTAATAATTGGTTTAATGTGTTTTCTCTTTCATCATTTGCACCAGTAAAATTGTTTTTACCACGAGCTCTACCAACAGCGTCAATTTCGTCAATGAAGATAATTGATGGAGATTTTTCTTTTGCTTGTTTAAATAAATCACGAACACGTGAAGCACCAACACCTACAAACATTTCAACAAAATCTGAACCAGATAATGAAAAGAAAGGAACTTTAGCTTCACCCGCAACTGCTTTAGCTAATAATGTTTTTCCTGTTCCAGGAGGTCCAACTAATAAAGCACCCTTTGGAATTTTACCACCAATTGAAGTATATTTTTCAGGAGTTTTTAAGAATTCAACAATTTCTTGAATTTCTTCTTTTGCGCCTTCAAGTCCTGCAACATTTTCAAAAGTTACTTTAATATCATTCTTTTCGTCAAATAGTTTAGCTTTAGATTTTCCAATGCTAAAAATTTGTCCGCCTCCGCCACCAGAATTGCCAGACATTCTTCTCATCATAAATAACCAAAAAGCACCTAGCAATAAGAAAGGTAATAAAATAGAAAGTAATTCTCCCCACATGCTGTCAGGTTCTTTTTCATAGTCATTTAAAAGACCTTTAGTTCTAGCTTCTTCTAGGGTTTTTTGAAATAATTCTATGTTACCAATTTCGGTATAGTATTGAGGCCCTTTGATATTTGGTTTACCAAAAACGTCTTTGCTTACTTTTTCGTGCGTTTTAGATTCTAAAGCTTTTTCTTTTAAGAAAATATTTGCTTTTGTGTTTGTAAAAGTAACTTTTGCAACTTGGTTAGAATCTAAATATTGATAAAATTTAGAAAGCGATGCTGGTCTTGGATTACTAAAATCAAGTCCGCCGCCACTAAAAATTGATATTAATAAAAACATCCCTATGAATAAGCCATAAAATAGCCAAGGAGATAGTTTAAATTTGGAGTTATTATTTTTATTATTTGACATATTTCTTAATAATTGGTGTTAATTGAGGTAATCTTTGCATCGCCCCATAAACTTTCAATGTTGTAAAATTCTCTAACGTGTTTTTGGAAAACATGAACTACAATGTTTACATAGTCCATAAGAACCCATTCTGCATTTTCAGTACCCTCAACATGCCAAGGTTTTTCATGTAATTCTTTTGAAACTGCTTTTTGAATGGAATTTGAAATTGCAACAACTTGAGTATTTGAGTTTCCGTTACAAATGATAAAGTAATCGCAAACTGTGTTTTCAATTTCTCTTAAATCAAGTATATCAATATCGGCACCTTTAACATCTTCTATTCCCTTAATGATATTTGCCAACAAATCGTCGTTACTAACTATTTTTTTTGTCATTTAAAGTTTTATATTTATGCAAAGTTATCATTTTTTGTTATTATTTTTGAACCTTAACATAAGATTAAAATTAATTTCTTCTCGATGAATATCATCAAACTCAATGCCATACCTTCTACAAATATTTTTTTAAAAGAATTGGCACAACAAAACTCAATTGAAAATTTTACTGTAGTTTCAGCCGAATATCAAACAAATGGAAAAGGTCAAAGAGGTAATATTTGGAATGTTGAAGAAGGTAAAAACCTGACTTTTAGTGTGTTTGTTAATGATTTTGATATCGAAAAATATAATGTATTTGTTTTAAATTGTTTAGTTGCTGTTAGTATTGTTGAAGTGCTTAATGAGTATGACTTGTATCATTTAAAAATAAAATGGCCAAACGACATTTTGTCAGAGAGTAAGAAAATAGCTGGAATTTTAATTGAAAATTTATTTAAAAATTCTAAACAGATAGAAATAATTATTGGAATTGGACTTAATGTTAATCAAGAAAATTTTGATGATTTGCCAAAAGCAAGTTCTCTTTTTAAGTTACTAGGTAAAAAAATAGATAAAAATGAATTGCTCTTAAAATTAGTTCATCAATTGAAAAATAACTTTGATTTATTGTATTCAACTGGAGAAGAAACTTTTTGGGAAATTTACCATGAATATCTTTTTAGAAAAGATATTCCATCAGTTTTTACAGATAATTTAGAAAATCAATTTCAAGCAATAATTAAGCATGTTTCGCGAGATGGAAAATTGATTCTAGAATTAGAATCAGAAGAAATTAGAAGTTACGACATTAAAGAAATTAAATTACTTTACTAGTAAAAATCTTAAAACTTAGTAAAGGTTTGTTAAAAGAATGAAAAAGTTTTTCTATTTAAGTAACTTTGCAAGCATTTGAAAAAAATCAAACTATAATAATGGACAAAAAAATATTTTCCCTACTGTTTTCTACTAGATTAATGGCAGTTTTGTTTTTAGTTTTTGCTATTGCAATGGCTGCAGGAACTTTTATTGAAAGTGAATACAATACTGATACAGCAAGAATTATGGTTTATAATACTTGGTGGTTCGAAACCATAATGGTGTTTTTTGTAATTAACTTTTTGGAAATATTAAAAAATACCAACTTCATAAAAAGAGAAATGGTCAATTTTAGTTATTCATTTATCTTTTATTTTTATTATTACAGGAGCCTTTATTACTAGATATATAAGTTATGAAGGTGTAATGCCAATTCGTGAGGGCGAAGCTTCTAATACCATTTATTCTGATAAAACTTATATCACAGCTTTTGTAGATGGAGAATATAATGGTGAAATGAAACGTAAAACTTACGATAATCATTGGCAGTATTTTTCACCTATAACCAATAATAATTTTTCTATAAAAGGAGAATTTAATAACATTCCGTTTGAAATTCAATACGACAATTTTGTGATGAACGCTACTCAAACTTTTAAAGAAGATAAAAATGGCGATTTATACATTAAAATGGTAGAATCGGGTGGAGGAACACGTCACGACCATTTTTTAAAATCTGGAGAAGTTCAAAATATACACAATGTGCTTTTTGCTTTCAATAAGCAAACTCAAGGTGCAATAAATATTTCAACATACGAGGGTGCTTACTTTATTCAAACACCATTTGAAGGAGATTTTATGCGAATGGCAGATCAAATGAAGGGAAGTGTTGTTAAAGATTCTATTCAACCTTTAAATTTACGTTCACTTTATAATGTTGCAGGAACACAATTTGTTTTTCCTGATCCAGCTACAACTGGAGTTTTAGAGATGCAATCGAATGGAGATTTTAAAGATAAGCAAACTGATGATGCTTTAACAGTAAAAGTAATTGCGCAAGGAAAAGAAGAAAAAGTAACTTTAGTAGGTTCAAAAGGAAAACAAGGAGAACCACAAAGTGTAAAAGTTGGCGATTTAGAATTTACTTTGTTTTTTGGAAGTAAAGTTTATGAATTGCCTTTTTCTTTAAAACTAGAAGATTTTATTGCTGAGAAATATCCAGGAACTGAAAAGAGTTATTCTTCTTATAAGTCGATTCTTCAATTGACTAATAATGAAACAAAAGAAACATTTCGCGATAGTGTTTTTATGAATAATATTTTAGATTATGATGGATATCGCTTTTTTCAAGCTGGTTTCGATCCAGATGAAAAAGGAACGATTTTATCGGTTAATCATGATTGGTGGGGAACCAACATCACTTATTTAGGATATTTTTTATTGTATTTAGGTTTAATGTGGATGTTGTTCGATAAGAATACGCGTTTTGGAGATTTAAAAAAGAAAATCGATAAAATAGAAAGTAAGAAAGCAGCATTAAGTTTACTAATATTCTTTACTTCATTTTTAAGTTTTGCACAAGATCATGAACATGAAACAGTAAACGAACAAAAAGCATTAGAATTAATTAATAAATATAAGGTTTCACAAGATCACGCTGATAGATTTGGTAAAATGGTAATCCAAGATCAAGGTGGAAGAATGAAGCCTATTAATACTTTTTCTTCTGAATTATTACGTAAAGTTTCTAAAAGCGATACTTATGAAGGAATGGATTCTGATCAAGTTTTTCTTTCAATGACGCAATTTCCTCAATATTGGTACAACATGCCAATTATTTATTTAACAAGAGGAAACGATAGTATTCGTAAAGTAATTGGTGTTCCTTTAGATACAAAAAAAGCTCGTTTAATAGATTTCTTTGATGAAAAGGGAAATTATAAATTGTCGTCTTTTTTAGATGAGGCTTACAAAACAAACATGCCAAATAATTTTCAGAAAGATTATAAAGAAACAGACAAGAGAGTTAACCTATTATATAGTGCTTTAAGTGGACAAATTTTAAAAGTTTATCCTATTCCTAATGATCCCAATAATAAATGGTTATCATTCTTGGAGATTACAGAACCAACAGGAACTTCATTGGACACAATCAGAAGTTTAATGCCAATATATCTAGATGCGATTACAAAAGCTTCTCAAAACAATGATTATAATTTTGCCGATTCTCTTTTAGTTGGTTTGCATAAATATCAAGTTCGTTTTGGAGCGGAGGTAATGCCAAGTGAAGATAAGATTAATGCTGAAATTATATATAATAAATACGATGTGTTTAAGCGCTTGTTTTATTTGTATATGCTGGCTGGTGTTTTAATGTTGTTATTAGCTATTGTACAATTATTTTCTAAATCAAAACTTGTAGCTAAATCGGTAAATATATTTTACGGAATTCTAATTTTCTTTTTTGTTCTACATACATTAGGTTTAATTGCACGTTGGTATATTTCTGGCCATGCACCATGGAGTGATGCTTATGAAAGTATGATTTACGTTGCTTGGGCAACTATGTTGTTTGGTGTTTTATTCGGAAAAAAATCGAAACTTACAGTTGCTTCAACTGCATTTGTAACTTCAATGATTTTAATGGTAGCACATTGGAACTGGATGGATCCTGCGATTGCAAATCTACAACCTGTATTAAATTCCTATTGGTTAATGATTCACGTTGCTGTAATTGTTGCGAGTTATGGTCCGTTTACTTTAGGTATGATTTTAGGAGTTGTTTCATTGTTGTTAATAATTTTCGTAAACGAAAACAATAAAAATAAATTAAAACTAGCAATAGATGAGTTAAGTTATATTAACGAAATGGCATTGACAGTTGGTTTAGTGATGTTAACAATTGGTAATTTCTTAGGTGGACAATGGGCCAATGAAAGTTGGGGACGTTACTGGGGTTGGGACCCAAAAGAAACTTGGGCTTTAATCAGTATTATGGTATATGCGTTTGTTATTCATGCGCGTTTAGTTCCAGGTTTAAGAGGAAGATGGGCTTTCAATGTAATGAGTGTTTTTGCATTTTATTCTATTTTAATGACCTATTTTGGAGTGAACTTCTATTTAGTAGGATTACATTCTTATGCAAGTGGAGATAAAGTAGTGACACCTACATTTGTTTATGTTTCAGTTGGTATAGCTGTTTTATTAAGTATACTTTCATACATAAAATACAAGAAATATTTCAAGAAATAAAAAAGAGCGGATTTTAATCCGCTCTTTTTTTTGTATGTAAGTTAGTTCGATTTTTATTTTTTAAAAGCTCTTTGCGTTCTCTATGTCGCATGTATGTATAATGATGTTGAATGGTATTAATAAAGCTTAAAATCATTCCAATCCCAACTACTATATATATAATTGTGAATATTTTTCCAGCATCTGTTTTTGGACTAAAATCGCCATAACCTATAGTTGTTAAGGTTACTACAGAAAAATAAAGAGAATCTACAACACTCCATCCTTCTAAGTAATGATAAGTCATGGTTCCCACCAAAATGATGATTACTGTTGTAATTAGTAAATCTCTATACTCATCGTCTTGTAAAAAAGAAATAATAGTTTTAAAGAAGAACATATGTAAGATTTATAGTTTTTTAAAGTTACAAATTTTAAAAATTGTTTAACGATGTAAAATTAATTATTTTGGTAACTTTGAGAAAAATAAAATTATGATTAAGAAAATTGCACAGTTGTTTATGTTTGGTTTAACTATAATTGGTTGCAAACAGCAGGAAAGTTTAAATAAAAAATTAACGGCTCAAGATAATATGGAAAAGCAATCAATTCACCAATTTACAGTAGAAAATATTGAAGGAAATGCATTCAATTTTAAAGATTTAGCTGGAAAGAAAATAATGGTTGTAAACACCGCATCAAAATGTGGTTTAACACATCAATACAAGCAACTTGAAGAAGTTTACGAAAAATATAAAGATCAAAATTTTATAATTGTAGGTTTTCCGGCTAACAACTTTTTAAGTCAAGAACCAGGAACCGATTCTGAAATTGCAACTTTTTGTGAACGCAATTATGGGGTTACGTTTCCAATGATGAGCAAAATTTCTGTAAAAGGTGATGATATGCACGAAGTTTATCAGTTTTTAACTCAAAAATCTAAGAATGGAGTTGCTGATAGTGAAGTAGAATGGAATTTTCAAAAATATCTTTTAAACGAAAAAGGAGAATTAGAAATGATTATTTCTCCGAGAACGTTACCAAATGACGAAAAAATAATCAACTGGATTGAAGGAAAATAAGATGTCAACACAAATTAGTCCAATTATTAGCGTAGCGGAACTTCAAAGTCTTTTACAAACGAAGGAAGAAGTTTTAATTTTTGATGTTTCAAATGGAAAAGAAGCAAAAGAAAATTATGAAAAGAAACATTTAAAAAACGCATTATTTGTTGATATCAATTCTCAGTTAGCCAACATCAAAGAAAATTTAGCGGAAGGCGGCCGTCATCCGCTTCCAGAAATAAAAGATTTTGCAAAAGTTTTGGGTCAATTAGGAATTTCGCCTGCAACTCATGTTGTAGTGTATGATGATAAAAATGGCGCAAATGCTGCAGCTCGTTTTTGGTGGATGTTAAAAGCAGTCAATCATAATAAAGTTCAAGTTTTAGATGGAGGTTTAGCAAATGCCGAAAAAAATAACTTTCCAATTGATAACGAGGTCGTAATTTCAAAATCTGTTAGCGATTATCCTGTTGAAAAATGGGTTTTACCACAAGTTACAATTGAAACAATTGACAAAGTTAAAGAACAAAATGATTATGTAATTGTTGATGTTCGTGAAGAAAGTAGATATTCAGGTCTTACCGAACCAATAGATTTAATTGCGGGACATATTCCAGGAGCAATCAATATTCCATTTGTAAATAATTTAGATGAGAATGGACTATTTTTAGAAAAAGAAAAGTTACAACAAGTTTATAATAAAGTTTTAGATGCTGTTAAACCTGAAAATGTAATTATTCACTGTGGTTCTGGAGTTACAGCTTGTCATACGATTTTAGCAATGCACTATGCAGGATTTGAATTTCCTAATTTGTATGTAGGATCTTGGAGCGAATGGTCTCGAAATAATAAAGAAATGGTTTTAAAGCATTAATTGCATAAAAACAGAGTGTAGCCAACGATCAAATTTATAACCGGAATCTTTTATAAAACCAGCTTGTCGAAATCCGAATTTTTCATGGAAAGCGATGCTTCCAGTATTTTCAGAATCAATAACACCTATCATGGTATGCAAATTCTGTTTTTTAGCAAGTATTATCAATTCTTCGAGTAAAAGTTTACCAATTCCTTTTCCTAAATGATTTGGATGTGCATAAACCGAATGTTCAACCGTAAATTTATAAGCTTCTCTAAACCTAAATTCGCTGTAATAACCAAAACCAATTACTTCATTATTTTCTTCAGCAACAATGATAGGAAATTTTTTATCTAATTTGTCTTTAAAAATCTCCAATTGGGTTTCAAGTGTTCTTGGTTTGTAATCATACAAAGCAGTCGAATTTAGAATATTGTAATTGATGATATCTAAAATAGACTTGCAATCATCTTCTTTATAACTACGAATTTTAATCGACATTTTTAAAAAAATTATGAAGTAAAAATACTAAAACCTTTCATACTTTGTATCTTTGTTGTAAGAAATAAAAACTCATGATTTATCCAAAAATTCCTTTAGCTCAAAGCGTAATTGAGATTTGTCGTTTACAAGGAATTAAACACATTATAATTTCTCCAGGTTCTCGAAACGCCCCGCTAACTATTGGTTTTTCAAATAATCCTAATTTTAAATGTTATAGTATTGTAGATGAGCGTTGTGCTGCATTTTTTGCATTGGGTATTGCACAGCAATTACGCGAACCAACAGCTGTTGTTTGCACATCAGGATCAGCTTTACTAAATTATTATCCAGCGGTTTCTGAAGCTTTTTATAGCCAAATTCCGTTAATTGTAATTTCTGCTGATCGTCCGCATGATAAAATTGATATTGGCGATGGACAAACCATTAGACAAGAAAATGTTTATGTAAATCATATTCTATTTAATGCTAATCTTTCCGAAAATGCATCTAAAGAAAATGATTTCTTAATTCAAAAAGCTATTACTCTTTCTAAAACCGAAAAAGGACCTGTACATATTAATGTTCCATTTGAAGAACCTTTGTATGAAACGGAAGATTTTTGTTCGGTAAACCCAAAAATTGAAAATTTTGATACTACATTTCAGTTTGAAACTATTAATGAAGAAACTTTATCAGTTTGGAACCAAGCAAAGAAAAAATTAATTCTTGTTGGCGAACTATTTCCTAAAACTATTTCGAACGAAATAATAGATTCTTTTGCAAATGATGATAGTGTAGTAGTTTTCACTGAGAAAACTTCTAATTTTAGTCATGAAAATTTTGTAAGTAATATCGATACTATAATTACACCTTTCAATGAAGATGATTTTAAAAATCTTCAACCCGATTTATTGGTAACATTTGGTGGAATGGTGGTTTCAAAACGCATTAAAGCTTTTTTAAGAAAATATAAACCGCAAAACCATTGGCACATAGATTTATGGAGAGCTTATGATACTTATGGTTGTTTAACAAAGCAATTTAAAACCACACCAGAATTGTTTTTTAACCAAGTTTATAATTCTCAAACTTCTATTTCAAGTGATTATAAAACTTGGATAAAAGAATTGATGCAATATAGAACTACGAAACAAAATGAGTTTACTAAGGAAATTCCATTTTCTGATTTTAAAGTATTCGATTTTCTTTCAAAATCGTTGCCAAAAAAAATTCAGTTACAGATTAGTAACAGTTCTGCAATTCGATATTTGCAATTAATGCCATTAAGTTCGGAAATTGAAGTTTTTTGCAATCGTGGAACTAGCGGAATAGACGGTTCAACATCTACCGCAATTGGAGCTTCAGTTGTAAATAATAAACCAACGGTTTTAATTACTGGTGATATTAGTTTCTTTTACGACAGTAATGCTTTATGGAATAATTATGTTCCAAAAAACTTTAAAATTATTTTAGTGAATAATGGAGGCGGTGGAATTTTTAGAATTCTTCCTGGTCATAAAGAAACGGAAACGTTTAATACTTATTTTGAAACTTCTCATCAATTAAATGCAAATCATTTATGTAAAATGTATGGCTTTGATTATTTAACGGCTGCTAATGAAATTGAATTAGTTGAGAGTTTTGAGAAGTTGATTTCTAATAATGAAAGTCCAAGTTTGTTAGAAATTTTTACTCCAGAAAAGATAAATGATAAAGTTTTGAAAGAATACTTTAATAAATTGTTATGAAAATTTAATTTCTGACAAATATCATGTATTTATTTAATTAAAAAATTGTACATTTGGTAAAATCATAACAATTAAAAAGTACAATTATGAGTAAAAGAGACGAATTAATTACAAAATATGCAGCCGATTTAAAGGATAAATGCGGAGTAACTGCAGATATGGATTTATTAACTAAAGTTACTATTGGTTGTGGTCCTTCAATTTATAATGCAGATTCATCTACAGTTTCTGGTTCTGATGAAAAAGAATTAGCTACAGTTAAAAATAATTTCCTTATTAAAAAACTTGGTTTAAAAGATGGTCCAGAATTAGATAAAGCAATTGCAGCTGTTATTGATCAATATGGTAAATCTAACAAAAATAAATACAGAGCAGTTTTCTATTATTTGCTAACAAAGCATTTCAAAAAAGAATCGGTTTATAAATAAAAATCGTTCCTATCCAAATGATTTAATCCCGAAGAAATTCGGGATTTTTTTATACAAGTTTTTTAAATCTATTTTGAATTCCTACCTTAGCATTAGAATAAAAAAATAATATGATTTCAGAAGCACAATTTCAAGAAGAGTTAGATATAATTATAAAAAATGCTATTAGAGAAGATGTGGGAGATGGAGACCATAGTTCTTTAGCATGTATTCCTGAAGATGCACAAGGTAGCGCAAAGTTATTGGTAAAAGATAACGGTATTATTGCTGGTGTTGAGTTTGCTAAAATGGTTTTTAAATATGTTGACCCAGAAATGAAAGTGGATACTTTTATTAATGATGGTCAAGAAGTAGTTTATGGAGATGTTGCTTTTCATGTTCACGGTCGTTCGCAATCTATTTTAAAAGCAGAACGTTTAGTTTTAAATGCCATGCAACGCATGAGTGCTATTGCAACTAAAACAAAGTTTTACGTTGATTTATTAGAAGGAACCGATACTAAAATTTTAGATACTCGTAAAACAACCCCAGGTATCAGAGCTTTAGAAAAATGGGCTGTTAAAATAGGTGGTGGAGAAAATCATCGATTTGCTCTATATGATATGATAATGCTAAAAGATAATCATATCGATTTTGCTGGAGGAATTACTAAAGCCATTGAAAAAACTAAAAATTATTTAAAAGAGAACAATAAAGACCTAAAAATAATTGTTGAAGCTCGTGATTTAGAGGAAGTAAAAGAAATTTTGCAATCTGGTGGTGTTTATAGAATTCTATTAGATAATTTCGATTATGAGATGACAAGAGAAGCGGTTCGACTAATTGGTACGAAATCTTTAACAGAATCTTCAGGTGGAATTAATGAGGAAACTATAAGAAAATATGCTGAGTGTGGCGTTAATTATATTTCATCAGGCGCTTTAACACATTCTGTTTATAATATGGATTTAAGTTTAAAAGTGATTTAATCGATGTCGGAACTAATAGAAGAGAAATTAAACAAAATTCCAGTTGTCAAACAACTAGTTTTAATAGCAAAGAAAATTACTTTAAAATCTCTTGAAGGGCTTTCGCTTTACGATATTTTAGAAATGTATGTAATGGGAATTCTGAAAGGAGCGTTTTCTTATAGAGCTAGTGCCATTGCATTTAGTTTTTTTATGGCTTTGTTCCCTTTTGCTCTTTTTATCTTGAACCTTATTCCTTATATTCCGATAGATAATTTTCAAGACGATTTTTTAGAGTTTGTTTCTCAAAATGTTCCGCCCAATACTTTTGAAGCTATTCAAACTATTATAACCGATATTTTAAATAATAGTTATAAAGGATTGCTTTCTTCGGGTTTTATATTGTCTATTTTTTTAATGACAAATGGTATAAATGCTATTCTAGGCGGATTTGAAATGTCGGAACACATTACTATAACACGAGGTTTTTTCCGTCAGTATTTTATTGCTTTAGCAATTTCTATAGCTCTTTCATTAATATTAATTATAACTGTAGTTGCCATAGTTTTCTTTGAAGTACTTATTCAAAAAATTATGAGTAAAGGCTTTATTACAGATGATGTTTACTTAATAGAGTGGGGAAGATATTTGTTCGTGATTTTAATGATTTTAATTACAACTTCAATTTTATACAAATACGGAACAAAAGAAACTTCAAACATAACTTTTATTAGTTATGGAGCAGTTTTAACTACAATATTAATCATTTTATCTTCTTATATATTTGGTATTTACGTTGAAAAATTTGCTCGTTATAACGAATTATATGGATCAATTGGTACGCTTCTTGTATTAATGTTTTATATATGGATTAACTGTATGGTACTTTTATTAGGTTTCGAATTAAATGCTACCATTAACAGATTGAAAAGAAAAAATTTATATATTTAACAAAAATTAATCTAAAAAATTATGAAATGCCCAATTTATTACTTGTAAAAAAATTGAAGATGTAGTTTGGGCATAACATCTTCCTTAATTAAAAAATATTTTATACGGATGAAAAGACAAATTTTACTAGCTGTTTTGCTATTGATTTCGACAGTGTACTCAGTTAATGCTCAAAAAGTTGTAGCCGGAGTTAAACTTAGTAATACTTTAGTTGTTGAAGGAAATGATTTGGTATTAAATGGAGCAGGAACAAGAGAGAAATTTTGGATGGACTTATATGTAGGTTCTTTGTATTTACCAAAAAAATCTTCAAATGCTGCGGATATTATGGGAAGCGCTGATGCTGCTGCAATTAAATTAGATATTGTTTCAGGAATGATTACTTCTGAAAAAATGATTAATGCAGTAAACGAAGGATTTGAAAACGCAACTGGAGGGAAAACAGCTCCGTTAAAAGCAAAAATCGATAAGTTTAAATCATTCTTTAAAGAAGAAATTAAAAAAGGCGACGAATTTATTATTTCTAATGTTCCAGGAACTGGAGTAGTAGTTTTTAAAAATGGTGTTAAAAAAGGTTCTATTGAAGGAGCTGATTTCAAAAAAGCACTTTTCGGAATTTGGTTGTCAAACAAACCAGCCGATAAAGATTTAAAAGAGGCTATGTTAGGTAAATAATTTTTCTAATATTTTATAAAAAAGCGTTCTCAAAAGGAACGCTTTTTTAGTCTTTTCTTTTTTCTCTTTTCTCTTTCATCTTTAAGAATTATATTTGCTTCATGCTGTATTTTATTGAGGTAGTTTTGCCTTTGGCTGTAGCCAAAACTTTTACTTATCAAGTTTCCGAAGCCGAATTTGACTATGTTCAAATTGGTATGCGAGTTGCTGTTCCATTTGGTAAAACAAAAATTTATACAGCTTTAGTTTTATCAAAACATCACAATTTACCCCAACTTTATCAACCTAAAGAAATTCATCAAATTTTAGACGATAAACCCATAGTAAATGATATACAAATAAAACATTGGGAGTGGATTGCATCTTACTATATGTGTTCTTTGGGAGAAGTATTCAGATTGGCATTGCCTACGGGTTTTGTTTTGGAAAGCGAAACTATAATTTCTTCTAGTAAAGATGAAGTAAATAGGGATGAGGTACGAGATGACGAGTTTTTAATTTTAGAAGCTCTAGAAAATAATTCAAGTATTACAGTAAATGATGTAATAAAAATATTAGGCAAAAAAACAGTTCTGCCTGTTTTGAATAAAATGCTAAGCAATAGATTGATTGTCTTACAAGAAGAAATAAAAGAAAGTTATAAGCCAAAACTTGTACGTTATGTAAAACTTCACGATGAGTTTTCAAATCAAGAACGACTTTCTGAACTGTTGGAAATTTTGAATAATGCCAAAAAACAACGTGAACTTGTTTTGCAATATTTTCAATTGGTTGCAGTTGAAAAAAAGCCAATTTCAGTTAAAGATTTATTAGAATATTCAAATGTTTCAAATGCTGTTTTGAAAGCTTTAGTTGATAAAGAAATTTTTGAAGAATACTATTTAAGTCAAGATAGGGTTTCTTTTGATGATAAAGACGAAGACTATACGATACATTTAAGTAAAGCACAACAAGTAGCATTTAACGAAATAAAAGAAGGTTTCTTAAACTCTAATGTTACTTTGTTGCACGGTGTTACGGCTTCTGGTAAAACGGAAATTTATATCAAACTAATTGAAGAGTATATTCAAGAAGATAAACAGGTTTTGTTTTTATTACCCGAAATTGCTCTTACAACACAATTAGTACAACGATTAACAGATTATTTTGGAAATCAAGTTTCAGTTTTTCATTCAAAATATACTAATAATGAGCGTATTGAAGTTTGGAATAGACTTTTAGATAATTCGGAACATGCTAAAGTAGTAATTGGTGTTCGTAGTGCTTTATTTTTACCTTTTTCAAATTTAGGATTAATTGTAGTTGACGAAGAACACGAACCTACATTTAAACAACAAGATCCTGCACCTAGATATCATGCACGAGATGCGGCAATTGTTTTAGCAAAACAACACGATGCAAAAGTTTTGTTAGGAAGTGCTACGCCAAGTTTAGAAACTTATTTTAATGTAACAAAAGGAAAATATCAATTAGTAACTCTAACGGAGCGGTACGGAAATGTAGTTTTGCCTGAAATTGAGTTGGTAGATATAAAAGATAAATATTTTAGAAAAAGAATGTCGGGACATTTTTCTGATGTTTTATTAGAAAATATTACCGAAACTTTAGCTAAAAATGAACAAGTTATTTTGTTTCAAAACCGTAGAGGTTTTTCTTCTTTTTTAGAGTGTTTAACCTGTGGTCATGTACCGCATTGTCCAAGTTGCGACGTTAGTTTAACCTATTATAAATTCAAAAATCATTTAAAGTGTCATTATTGTGGTTACACAATGGCGGTTCCGTTGCATTGTCATAGTTGTAATTCAGTAGATTTATCAACTAAAGGTTTTGGTACCGAACAAGTTGAAGAAGAGTTAAAGCAACTGTTTCCTGATAAGAAAATTGGTCGAATGGATCAAGATACTACAAAAGGGAAATTTGGTTACGAAAGAATTATTGATGCTTTTAAAAACCAAGAGTTTGACGTTTTGGTTGGAACACAAATGTTAGCTAAAGGTTTGCATTTTGATAATGTTACTTTGGTAGGAATACTCAATGCTGATAATTTATTAAATCAGCCTAATTTTAGAGCTTACGAAAGAGCTTTTCAGTTGTTGACACAAGTTGCTGGAAGAGCTGGAAGAAAAGAAAAAAAAGGTAAAGTTATCATCCAAACGTTTAATCCTTATCATAATACTTTACAGCAGGTTTTGAGCAATAATTTCGTAGGAATGTACAAAGAACAAATCTATGATCGATTCAATTTTAAATACCCACCTTATTACCGATTGATAAAAATCACCTTAAAACATCGTGATTTTGAAAAACTTAAAGAAGGTTCGTTATGGATGTATAATGTTTTGAAACAGCAATTAAATTTACCGGTTTTAGGTCCAGAAGAACCAGCGGTTAATAGAATTCGTAATGAATACATTAGAACCATTATGATTAAAATTCCAGTCGAAGCGCATTTAGGAAAAACAAAAAAAACTATTCAAAAAGTATTGAATAGTTTTGATGCTGTTGCGCAATATAGAAGCATAAAATATGCTGTAAATGTCGATTTTTATTAAAGCTGACTTATAGCTTCAGATATAACATCTTTTTTATTTCTACTAATAGGAATTTTTGTATTTCCTATTTCGGCAAATTTACTGTTAAACTTTTCAACTCGTTCTACATTAACAATGTAAGATTTGTGAACTCTAACGAATTTACCTTGTGGAAGTTCGCTTTCAAAGGATTTCATGGTAGATAAAACTAAGTGATTTTCATCATCAATAATAATCTTAATATAATCGCCAAAAGCTTCTACCCATTTAATTTTTGAAGTGTAGATTTTTAATTTCTTTAAATTGCTTTTAATTATGATAGCTTCGCCTAAATCTTCACTAGAATCATGTCTTAGTTGGTGTAATTCAAGAGCTTTTTTAACAGCTTTTAAAAAACGTTCTTTCGAAATTGGTTTTTGTAAAAAGTCGGTTGCTTCATAATCAAAGGCTTTAACGGCATAGTCTGCTTTTGAAGTAATAAAAATAATTTGAGGCTTAACTTTCATTCCGTCAAGAAGATCAAACCCATTAATCAAAGGCATTTCAATGTCTAGAAAAATTAAATCTACTTCGTGATGATTGATACAATTTTTTGCTTCAAGGGCATTGGCATAATCTCCAACTAAATGAAGGTTTGGAGACTCGTTGACTAGTTTCGTTATAGTCATTCGTTGTATCGCGCTATCATCAACGACTATACAGTTTAGTTTCATAGGCGAATAATTTTGTTAAATATACGTCAAAATCATATTACAATACAACACTTTATCGATTTTTTTATAAAAAGTATACTGCCTATTTGAAGTTTCATTTAAAAGCATTACTTTTGCACCCACTTTTAAATATAAAATACATTTATTATGAACAATTATGAAACTGTTTTCATCTTAAATCCCGTTTTATCTGAACAACAGGTAAAGGAAACAGTAAGCAAGTTTGAAGATTTTCTTACTTCAAAAGGGGCTAAGATGGTATCAAAAGAAGATTGGGGCTTAAAGAAAATGGCTTACGAAATTCAACACAAGAAATCTGGTTTTTATCACTTATTTCAATTTGAAGCAACTGGAGAAGTAATCGCTTCATTGGATACAGAATTCCGTCGTGATGAAAGAGTTATGCGTTTCTTAACAGTGTCTTTAGACAAACATGCTGTAGCTTGGGCTGAAAGAAGAAGAGAGAAGTTAAAATCTAAATCAAACTAATTATGTCAACTTTAGAACAATCTGCAAAAGGAAAAAAAGAGGGAGATATCAGATATCTAACTCCATTAAATATTGAAACAAATAAACAAAAGAAATATTGTCGTTTCAAAAAATCAGGTATTAAATATGTAGATTATAAAGATCCTGATTTCTTATTGAAATTCGTTAATGAGCAAGGTAAAATTTTACCTCGTCGTTTAACTGGAACTTCTTTAAAATACCAAAGAAAAGTTTCTGTGGCTGTAAAAAGAGCTCGTCATTTAGCTTTAATGCCATACGTAGCGGATTTATTAAAATAATATTTAACTCTAGTTGTTGGTTTCTACTTATGTAGAACCTAACTTCTAATTCAAAAGGACAACAACATGGAAATTATCTTAAAAAAAGATGTTCAAAATTTAGGTTTTAAAGACGATGTGGTAACTGTAAAAAATGGTTATGGTCGTAACTACCTAATTCCTCAAGGTTTTGCTGTATTGGCAACTCCTTCTGCTAAAAAAGTTTTAGCTGAAAACTTAAGACAAAAAGCACACAAAGAAGCTAAATTAGTTGCAGACGCTAAATCATTAGCTGAAGCTATCAAAGCTCTTGAAATTAAAATTACTGCTAAAGCTGGTGGTGATAAATTATTCGGTTCAGTTTCTAGCGCTGATATTGCTGCTGCTTTAGAAAGCAATGGTCACTCAATCGAGAAAAAATTTATTACTAGTGGTTTAATCAAAAGAGTTGGTAAATATACTGCATCTGTTAGATTACACAGAGAAGTTATCGTTGACTTACCTTACGAAGTAGTAGGAGAAAACGCTTAATTTTAAGTTTTTAAAAAAATATTTTAAGCCCTTCATTTATTTGAAGGGCTTTTTTTATATTTACGATATGAAGTATGCACGTTTAACCAAAGAACAACTCGAAGAACTCCACCCTGAGTTCATCACTTTTTTAGCAACACAATCTATTGATAAACAAGAATGGGACGATCTTAAAGAGAATAAACCGCAAGTTGCGTTACAAGAAATAGATGTTTTCTCAGATATGATTTGGGAAAGAGCTTTAACAAATGTTCGTTTTATAGACCATTTTTCAAATGATTATATTTTCTTGTTTAAATGTTTTGATGACGTTGTACTTTCTTATGTTATTAATAGTGTGAACTCTAAAGTTGATTTTTTAACAAAAGAAGGAATTAACTGGTTAAGTGAAAATCTTAGTTCAGATGAGGTTGTAATTCAAAAAGGCAAAAAGGATATTTCAAATAATAGAAATGAAGCTTTATTTGAAATTATCAAACAAGGTGGACTGATAAGTAAAGGAGAATTATACAGTAAATTAGAAATACTTTTAAATCAATAATATTTTATGGATGTTTTAGCTACAATTAAAGCATTACGAGAAGAATTAAATTTGCATAATTATAATTATTATGTTCTAGATAATCCTACTATTTCAGATTTTGAGTTTGATCAAAAACTTAAACAGTTACAAGATTTAGAAAGTAAACATCCAGAGTATTTTGATGAAAATTCGCCTACACAACGTGTAGGTGGAGCTGTAACCAAAAACTTTGAAACTATAGCTCACGAATATAGAATGTATTCGTTGGACAATTCGTATTCGCAAGAAGATTTAACCGATTGGGTTACACGTTGTCAAAAAATATTAGGAGATGTTCCGCTTGAATTTACATGTGAATTAAAGTATGATGGCGCATCAATTAGTATTTTGTATGAAAATGGAAAACTAAAACGCGCAGTAACAAGAGGTGATGGTTTTCAAGGAGATGATGTTACTAATAATGTAAAAACAATTAAATCGGTTCCCATTAAGCTTAAAGGTGATTTTCCTGATAAGTTTGAAATTCGTGGAGAAATTATTCTGCCTTTAGCTGGATTTGAAAAAATGAATCAAGATTTGATTGAAATTGGTGAAACACCTTATTCGAATCCAAGAAATACAGCTTCGGGAAGTTTAAAATTACAAGATAGTGCAGAAGTAGCAAAACGACCATTAGATTGTTTATTGTATTCCTTAGTTGGAAATAATTTGCCCATACAAAGCCAATTTGAAGGTCTGCAAAAAGCAAGAGACTGGGGTTTTAAAGTGCCACAACAATCTCATTTGGCAAAGTCAATAGATGAAGTTTTTGAGTTTATCAATTATTGGGATGTTCACCGTCACGATTTGCCATACGAAACTGATGGAGTAGTGGTAAAGGTAAATCAAATACAATATCAAGAAGAATTAGGTTATACTGCAAAGTCTCCGCGTTGGGCAATTGCATATAAGTTTAAAGCGGAACAAGCGGTTACTACTTTAGAATCAATTTCATATCAAGTTGGTAGAACAGGAGCAATTACTCCAGTTGCCAATTTACAGCCAGTTCAGTTAGCTGGAACCATTGTTAAAAGAGCGTCTTTACATAATGCAGATCAAATTGAGAAACTTGATATTAGAGTTAATGATACTGTTTTTGTTGAAAAAGGAGGCGAAATTATTCCAAAGATTGTAGGTGTTGATCTAACCCAAAGAAAAGCAGATTCAGAAAAAACGATTTATATTACACATTGTCCAGAATGTGACACTGCTTTAGTTCGTAACGAAGGCGAAGCACAACATTATTGTCCAAATTTTTATGGCTGTCCGCCGCAAATTATTGGTAGAGTTCAGCATTATATTACTCGCAAAGCAATGGATATTGATGGTTTAGGAGGAGAAACTGTCGCTTTGCTTTACAATAATGGTTTAATTGAAAATTACGCCGATTTATATGAACTTAAGAAAGATCAAATCATTCCTTTAAAAAGGATGGCTGAGAAATCGGCGGAGAACTTGATTAATGGAATAGAGAAATCTAAAAAAATTCCGTTTGAAAGAGTGTTGTATGCTTTGGGAATTAGATATGTAGGGGAAACAGTGGCTAAAAAATTAGCTAAACACTATAAAAATATTGATGCTATTGCTCATGCTTCATTATTAGATTTAGTTTTAGTGGATGAAATTGGTGAAAAAATTGCTCAAAGTGTGGTGCAGTTTTTTGAAAATCCAAATAATGTTATTTTAATTAATCGATTGAAAGAATATGGAGTTCAGTTAGCAATTGATGAAAGTAAATCGACTTCAGTTTCAAATAAATTAGAAGGAAATATTTTTGTAGTTTCTGGTGTTTTTGAAACCTATTCTAGAGATGATTTGAAGAAAGTTATTGAAGAAAATGGAGGTAAAGTAGGGAGTTCTATTTCGTCTAAAACAAATTATGTTGTTGCTGGTGCAAATATGGGTCCATCTAAATTAGAAAAAGCAATTAAATTAGGAATACCTATAATTGATGAATATAAATTTAATGAACTTTTGAATGAGTAAACAATTACAAAATTTAAGTTTTTATATTTTATTTTCGGTTTTGTTTTTGGCTTCAGTTATGTTTAAACTAGAAGCATTAGCATTTTATTCAAAACCCTTCATAATTCCAACTATTGTTCTGTATTATGCTTTAACAAATCAAGTTAAGACAAATGACTTGTTTTTAATTTCTATAATGTTTTTTTATGTAGGAGATGTTTTAGCATTGCTTAATATTCCAAGTTTTACGAAATTGGATTAGTAAGTTTTTCAATTCCTTACTTTTTTGTACTCTATATTTTGGTTAAAAGATTAAAAGAAATTAATGTTTATAAAAGGATTAACTTCTTTAATTTTAGTCATTTATTAATTACGATTATATTGGTTGTATTAATGTTGATGGTTTTAAACAATGTAGAGCTTAAGACTAAAGTTGAGTATTATATTTATTTAGTATTTGGTTTACAGTTAGTTTTTATGGGGATTTTATCTTCTGTTTTATATTTAAACGAAAGTGGACAATCAGGACTTTTTTTAGCTCTAGCAGTAGCGTCATTTATTATTTCTGATATGTTTTTTATTTTAAATAAGAATTTTTTAGAATTGTCAATATTCAAATTTATAAATGCTTTAAGTCAAACGGTATCCTATTATTTCTATTGCAGATATTTTTTAGTAAACATTAAAAAGTAAAACATGAAAATTAAAAATCCAGCACTTTTTTTATATTTTATTGCTTACGTTTTATATCTGTATTTTTTTAAAATTAATATAGACAAAGAAGTTGCGCTTATATTTAAGCCAATGATTTTAGCATCAATTTCTTTTTATTATTTTTTTAATTCCCAACAAATTAAAAAGAATAAACTGCATTTTTTTATAATAGGATTATTGTTTGTTGCTGATAATGCGAACCTACTTCAAGAAACAGTTTTTTATCAATTGGCTTTGTTTCTTTATATGGTAGTCTTGTTTTTATTCTTGTATTTAATACTCTTAGATTCGAAGTTATTGCATAAAAAAGTCCTAATTGAAAAGAGATTAGGACTTGTATTTGGTACTTTAATTTTTGCAGCTTTTGTATTAAAAATAATATCATTGTATGTTGTAAAACATTCTTTTCACAGCTATTATCTTATAATAAACTATATTATTGTTTTCTTGAGTGTTTTGGTTTTTAGTTTGTACAATTATTTCAAATTTAAAACTGCAAGTGCCAAATTTTTATTACTAACAATGTTGTCGTTACTTTTTGCAGATTTAACATCTGTTATTAACGTATATTATTACAAAGCTCCTAGTTTGAATTATTTTTCTTGTATCGCTGAAATTCCTTGTTATTATTTTTTGGTTAGATATTTTTTAGCTAGAGATGTTGAAAAAAATAATACAATTAAATAACTATATTTCGATTTACACTATTACTTTTTTGCTCGTTAGTGAAATAAAAATCTATTCTTCCTAGATTTATTCCGTAGCAGCCAACTTGGTTTACAATAACATCTTTTCCATCTAAGTTTTTAACTAAAGTAGGTTTGTCTAAAAAAGTGTGAGTATGACCACCAATAATTAGATCGATGTTTTTAGTTTTTTGTGCCAAAACAAGATCGCTCACTTTTTCAGGTTCATTTTTATATTGATAGCCTAAATGTGATAAGCAAATTACAACATCACATTTTTCAACTTCTTTTAGATTTTTTACAATATCTGTTGCAACTTCAATTGGGTTGTTGTAAACGGTTTCTTTGTAAAGTTTTTTATCAACTAATCCAGCTAATTCAACACCTAAACCAAAAATTCCAATTTTAATACCATCTTTTATAATGATTTTGTAAGGTTTTACAATGTTGTCTAAAATGGTGTTTTTAAAATCATAATTAGCAGAAACAAAATCAAATTTTGCATGAGGTAACTGTGCATAAAATCCATCAATACCATTATCGAAATCATGATTTCCCATAGTAGCTACATCATATTGTAACATAGTCATCAATTTAAACTCTAATTCGCCACCATAATAGTTGAAATAAGGAGTTCCCTGAAAAATATCTCCAGCATCAAGTAATAAGACATTTTTTTCTTCGGCTCTTATTTGTTCAATAACTTTAGCTCTTTTAGAAACGCCTCCCATTCCTGGATATTTAGAATGAGTCGATTCAAATGGATCTATATGACTATGCGTATCGTTTGTATGAAGTATTGTTAATTTTTTAGTTTCTAAATTTGAAAAACTAGATAGAGTAAAGCCACCAACCGACAATAATGCGGTAGTAGTAACTGTTTTCTGTATAAAATCTCTCCTTTTCATTATTCCTCAATTATATGTTTAGTTGTAATATTAGGGATTGTATCTACTTTTTTGAAATAATCAATAAATAGATTTCTCAATTTATAATCAATGTCATATTTTTCGTTACTTGAAGTAAAGAAATTCATATTGTCACCGCCATTTGCTAAATAATCAGATGTAGCAACATAATATACTTTAGAAATTTCTATAGGTTTATCATTTACAAGAATTTTATCTACAAGAACTTGATTGTCTTTTGTGTAAATAGTTAAACCAAAAAGCGGATGAGGTTTTCTTTCTTTAATGATATATTTGGCTAAATCAATAATTTTATCACCAGTTAAAGCTACAACAATGACACTGTTTTCAAAAGGCATAATATCATAAGCAGTTTTGGTAGTTACATTGCCTTTGGGAATTATAGAACGAATTCCGCCGTGATTTAATAAACAAATGTCAATATCCTTTCCTGTTCTATTTTTAAAAACAGGGTTTGCTAATTCGAAAGTTGATTCAGCAAATAGGTTTCCAATGTTAGTTTCCCATTTACCTTTGCTTTTGTCTTGATCAATAGGATTGTAAGCTAAAACACTACTTAAATCTTTACTTATGTTTTCGCGGTAAGGAAGAATAAAATTTTCTAAAGAATTATCTCCAATAATTGTATTTTCAATAGGAATTTTAGAAGTTTTTATCTCATAAATAACATTTTCTTTTGTCTTGCACGATGTAAATGACAAAAATGTTAATAAAAAACAAAATAAACATTTATCGTAATATTCTTTTTTATTTTTACCATGTAAAAAAACATTTTAAATTATAATTTTGTACGATTCGTAAAAGTACTATGTTTTCAAAAATATTTAAGGAATTTTTTCTAAAAAAAATAGTTAACAAAAGGTTATTAAGTTATCGGTTAAACGATTCTGATGACAAAATTGAAACTATTGGAATCATTGTAGATGAAACATATTTTACCAATAAAGATAAATTAATTTCAGCTTTACTTAAAAAAGGATTTAATAAAGAACAACTAACAATATTAGTATTCAAAGAAAAAGTAAAAGCAAAAGAAGTTATTGAAGAACCGTTTTTTTCTTTAAAAAATATTACCATTTCAGGAAAAATAAATAAAACTGAAGTTGAAGGTTTTGTAGGAAAGAAGTTTGATTTGTTGATAAATTATTACGACGAACCAAAAGCGGTGTTAAATATGGTTGCTAAAAAATCTGCTGCTAATTTTAAAGTAGGTTTCAGTGATATTGATAAGAGAATAAATCATTTAATAATTGCTTCAGATGTTGATGCAATTGATGAATTTGTTGAAGAGTTATTCAAATATTTAAAAATTTTAAATAAAATATAAAAATGCAAAAATTCTACGGAACAGGAGTTGCTCTTGTTACACCTTTTAAAAAAGACTTTTCTGTTGATACAGAAGCTTTGGCAAAAATTGTTGATTTTGTAACTGAAGGCGGAGTTGAATATTTAGTGGTTTTAGGAACAACTGCTGAAACGGCTACTTTAACAGCTGAAGAAAAGATTTAGTTATAAAGACTGTTATTGATGCTAATAAGGGTAGATTGCCATTGGTTTTAGGAGTAGGAGGAAATAACACTATTAAAGTTGTTGAAGAATTAAAAACAAGAGATTTATCTTCTTTTGATGCAGTTCTTTCTGTTTCGCCATACTACAATAAACCAACTCAAGAAGGAATTTATCAGCATTTTAAAGCAGTTGCAGAAGCTTCTCCAGTGCCAGTAATTTTATACAATGTACCAGGAAGAACAGCAAGTAATGTACTACCAGCAACAATTATCCGTTTAGCAAATGACTTTAGTAATATTATTGGAGTTAAGGAAGCTGCTGGTGACATAGTTCAAGCAATGAAGTTAATTCAGCATAAACCTAAAGATTTCTTAGTAATTTCTGGCGATGACATGATAACATTGCCAATGGTTTTAGCGGGTGGAGCAGGTGTTATTTCTGTTATTGGCGAGGGTTTTCCAAAAGAGTTTTCTCAAATGGTGCGTTTAGGATTAGAAAGAAAAGTGGAGGAAGCATATGCGTTACATTATAAAATTTCTGACTCTATTGATATGATTTTTGAACAAGGAAATCCTGCTGGAATAAAAGAGATTTTTAAAGTATTAAACTTGTCTGAAAATACAGTAAGATTACCTTTGGTTAATGTAAACGAAGACTTAGCTTCTAGGATTGAGACTTTTGTTAAAAAAATATCTTAAAAAAAGATTTTTGTTGTAATTAAATAATCTCTACTTTTGCAGTTGCTTTTTTAGAAAGCTTTTGCGCTTCTAAAATTTAATATATATGAAGAAAATAATATCGATTCTGACTTTGGTGGTTGTTTTAACCTCATGTAGTGAATATCAAAAAGCTTTAAAAAGTGAAGATATTGCTTTGAAAACTAAAGTAGCAGAAACAAAATATAACGATGGAAAATACAAAAAAGCTTTGCGTTTGTATGAGCAAATAGCTCCTCTAATGAAAGGTAAGCCTAATGCTGAACGTATATTTTATTTTTATGCAAAATCATATTACGAAACAGAACAATATTATTTAGCTGGTTATCAGTTTGAAAGTTTTGTAGCAGGTTACCCTAAAAGTGAAAAAAGGGAAGAAGCAACTTTTTTAGGTGCGGAATGTTTTTATAATCTTTCTCCTGTTTACAGTTTAGATCAAGTAGATACTGAAAAAGCATTAAGTAAATTACAAAAGTTTATTGATACTTATCCAAATTCTGAATATTTGCCAAAAGCTAATGAGTATGTTAAAGAATTAAGCGAGAAGTTAGAAAAGAAAAATTTTGAAGTTGCAAAACAATACAATACAATTTCTGATTATAAAGCTTCAATTAAAGCGTTTGAAAACTTTTTAATTGATTTTCCAGGAACAAAATATAAAGAACAAGCATTGTATTATAGATTTGATTCAGCATATCAATTAGCAATAAATAGTGTTCCTTCAAAAAAAGAAGAGCGTTTAAATTATGCTAAAACTCTATATGGAAATTTAGTTAAATTTAAAGAAGATACTGAGTTCAAAGAAACAGCCGATGAAATGTTGGCAACCATAAATAAAGAATTACAACAATATACTAATATCAATTAAATCATGGATTTAAAAAAGACAACTGCTCCAGTTAATACAATTACGTATAACAAAGCGACAATTGAAGCTCCAACAGGAAATATTTATGAGGCAATTACAATCATAGCTAAAAGAGCAAGTCAAATTAACTCTGAAATTAAAAAAGAGTTAATTGAAAAATTAGATGAGTTTGCAACTTATAACGATAGTTTAGAAGAAATCTTCGAAAATAAAGAGCAAATTGAAGTATCTAAGTTTTATGAAAAACTTCCTAAACCTCATGCATTAGCTGTGCAAGAATGGTTAGAAGATAAAATTTATTATAGAGAGGCTAAATAATTTCACTATGTCTGTTTTAAAAGGTAAAAAAATAATCCTCGGAGTTTCTGGAGGAATAGCAGCCTATAAAACAGCTCATTTAGTAAGACTTTTTATAAAAGCAGGTGCTCATGTACGCGTAGTAATGACACCTGCTTCTAAAGATTTTATTACACCACTCACACTTTCTACGTTATCTAAAAATCCGGTCTATTCTGAATTTTATTCTGAGGAAGATGGAAATGAACTTTGGAATAATCATGTAGAATTAGGCCTTTGGGCCGATTTTATTGTTATCGCGCCAGCTACAGCCAATACACTTTCTAAAATGGCTAACGGAAATTGCGATAACTTATTAATTGCAACATATTTATCGGCAAAATGTCCAGTTTATTTTGCTCCAGCAATGGATTTAGATATGTACAAGCATCCTTCAACATTAGATAGTTTTCATAAATTAAAAGCATTTGGTAATATCATGATTCCTGCCGAATCTGGTGAATTAGCAAGTGGTTTATCGGGTGAAGGAAGAATGGCAGAGCCAGAAAATATTGTATCTTTTATTGAAGACGATTTATTGTCAAAATTACCTTTACGAAATAAAACAATTTTAATTACTGCTGGTCCAACATATGAACCTATTGATCCTGTTCGTTTTATTGGCAATCGCTCTACTGGGAAAATGGGATTTGATATTGCAGAAGAAGCCGCAAGTAAAGGAGCACAAGTAATTTTAATTTCTGGTCCGTCAAGTTTTAATGTTAAAATGAAGAACATTACTCTTGTTCGGGTTGAAACAGCAGAAGAAATGTATAAAGCATGTCATCAGTTTTTTGACAAGGTTGATGTAGCTATAGCTTCAGCTGCAGTGGCAGATTATAAACCAAAAAATGTTGAATCACAGAAAATAAAAAAGAAAGATGCAACGTTAACTTTAGAATTAGAGAAGACAAAAGATATTTTAGCTTCTTTAGGACAAGTTAAAAAAAATCAGTTCTTAATTGGTTTTGCTCTAGAAACTGAAAATGAAATTGAGCATGCAAAACAAAAAATTGAGAAAAAAACTTAGATTTGATAGTTCTAAATTCATTGAATGATAAAGGTGCAGGTTTTGGACATCCAACAAATAAAGTTACTTTTATCGATAAATTAGGAACAATTGAACCAATGGATTTAAAATCTAAAGAAGAAGTTGCAATCGATATTATAAATAAAATTATAACTCATTATAATGCATAAAATTTTTTAATAACTCTACTATTTGTTTTCGGTAAATTTGTTTCTGCACAAGAACTACAAGCTACTGTTGTTGTTAATGCTGAAAGAATGACTGATGTTAATCCGCAAATTTTTAAAAACTTACAAACTAAAGTAAATGAGTTATTAAATAATACAAACTGGACAAATGAAAAGTATTTGCCTCAAGAAAAAATTGAATGTAATTTCTTTTTCAATGTTTCAGAGTTTAATATGAATACTAATGTTGTAGTAGCAACTTTACAAGTTCAAGCTTCGCGACCAGTATATAATTCTACATATAGTTCTCCTCTAATAAATATTAATGACAATCATGTATCGTTTAAATTTTTAGAATTTGAGCAGTTAATATATGACCAAAACTCATTTACATCAAATCTAGTTTCCTTAGTTGCTTTTTATGCTAATATAATTATAGGTTTAGATAAAGATAGTTATTCAGAATTAAGCGGAACTAAATATTTAACTACTGCTTCAAACATAATGACGCTAGCTCAAACTAGTGGTTATAAAGGATGGTCACAAAATGAGGGCAATAATAACAATCGTTATTTTCTTATTTCTGATTTAAATTCGAATACTTATCTACCTTATCGCAAAGCAATTTACGAATATCATTACAAAGGATTAGATGTAATGAATGAAGATTTAAAAAAAGGAAAAGAAGAAATTTTTAATGCAATAAAAACATTGTCGGCTCTTCAAAATATTAGACCAAATGCTTTATTAACAAGAATGTTTTTTGATGCTAAGACCGATGAAATAGTTTCAATTTTTACAGGTGGTCCCGAAATGAATAATGCGGAGTTATTGACCATTTTAAATAGAATATCTCCTTTAAATTCTACTAAGTGGAATACTATTAAATAACATAAATTTTTTGCTATGTTATTATCACTTTCAATTAAAAATTACGCTTTAATAGAAAATTTAGAAATTCAGTTTTCTGATAAATTTTCAATTATTACAGGTGAAACGGGTGCGGGTAAATCTATTTTACTTGGCGCTCTTGGTTTGGTTTTAGGAAATAGAGCCGATTTATCTTCTTTAAAAGATGATACTCAAAAATGTATAATTGAAGCTGAGTTTTTAATTTCAGCTTATAATCTAAAAGAGTTCTTCAAACAAAACGATTTAGATTATGAAGAGTTAACTATTATCAGAAGAGAAATTTTGCCATCAGGTAAATCAAGAGCTTTTGTGAATGATAGTCCGGTTAATTTAAGTGAATTACAAGAACTTGGGAATTATTTGCTAGATATTCATTCTCAACACCAAACGAGAGAATTAATAGGTGAAGATTTTCAATTAAACTTATTAGATTTAGTTTCTCAAACAAGTGATTTATTAAGTGAATATAAAGTTAATTTAAAAGAGCTAAAACAATCAGAAAAAGAGTTGGCTAGTCTTTTAACTGATAAAGAATCACTTGTAAAAGAATATGATTATAATGCCTTTTTATTAGATGAATTAGTAAAGTCTAATTTAAAAGAAGGAGAATTAGAAGAATTAGAGCAAGAAGTAGAACAGTTGTCAAATGTGTCTTTAATAGAAGAAAATCTTTCTAAAATAGTTGGAATTTCTAATGAAGAAACAATTGGAATTATAACGCAATTAAAAGAAGCGAAAAATTCTTTTTCAAAAATTGATACATATTCAAAACTATATAAAGATTTACTTCAAAGATTAGATAGTATAATTATCGAATATCTCGATATTATTAAAGAAAGTGAAGTTTCTTTAGAGAAATTAGAACATAATCCAGAACGTTTAGAATTTGTAAATAATAAATTACAAATTATATATTCGCTATTTCAAAAACATCAAGTAAATAGTGTCGAAGATTTATTGCAAATACAAGAAGATCTTGAAGCTAAAGTTTTAAAAGTTGATGAATTTGATATTCAAATTCAAAAGTTAGAAAAACAAATTGAGGAATTAAATGTGAAGTTAAATTCTTTAGCTGCTTCTATTTCTCAAAAAAGAAAAGATAAGGCACCAAGTTTAGCTACAGAAATTCGAAATATTATATCTAGTTTAGGAATGCCAGATGCACAGTTAGAATTTGCCTTTACTCAATTAGATTCATTTGGTAAAAATGGCACTGATTTAATTTCGTTGAACTTTTCTGCAAATAAAGGTTCAAATTTGTCACCAATTAAAAAAGTGGCTTCTGGTGGAGAGTTATCAAGAGTAATGCTTGCTATAAAAGCTGTATTGGCTAATTATTCGAAATTACCAACAATTATTTTTGATGAGATTGATACTGGAGTTTCTGGAGAAATTGCAATAAAAATGGCGGAAGTAATGGATAAAATGAGCGATAAAATGCAAGTTTTTGCTATTACGCATTTACCTCAAATTGCTGCAAAAGGAAATCAGCATTATAAAGTATTTAAGTACAATCAAGGAAATACAACTTTCTCTGAAATTAAACTATTATCAAACGACGATAGAATTGTAGAAATTGCAGAAATGTTGTCTGGAAAGAATATTTCAGATTCAGCCTTAACACATGCAAAAAACCTTTTGAACTAATTTTTTTAATACTTTTGTTAATTAATAAACAAACATAAACCCATAGATATGATTATTGAACCTAGAATGAGAGGATTCATTTGTTTAACAGCCCATCCAAAAGGTTGTGAGCAAAATGTGAAAAATCAAATTAAATATGTTAAATCTAAAGGAAAAATAGATGGACCAAAGCGTGTTTTAGTTGTAGGTGCTTCTACAGGATTTGGACTAGCTTCAAGAATAACTAGTGCTTTTGGTAGCGATGCAGCTACAATTGGTGTATTTTTTGAAAAAGAACCTGCACCAGGAAAAACAGCTACTCCAGGTTGGTATAATTCAGCTGCTTTTGAAGTTGAAGCTCACAATGCAGGTTTATATGCTAAAAGTGTAAACGGAGATGCTTTTTCTAAAGAAGTAAAGGAGCAAGTTATAAACATGATTAAAGAAGATTTAGGACAAATTGATCTTGTAATTTATAGTTTAGCTTCTCCAGTAAGAATGCATCCAGAAACTGGTGTTTTATATCGTTCTACATTAAAACCAATCGGACAAACTTTTACAAATAAAACGGTAGATTTCCATACAGGAAATGTTTCACAAGTGTCTATCGATCCTGCAACTGAAGAAGATATTGCGAATACAGTTGTGGTTATGGGTGGTGAAGATTGGAAAATGTGGATGGATGCCTTAAAAAATGCTAATGTTTTAGCCGAAGGAGCAACTACTGTTGCATATTCTTATATTGGACCAGAAGTTACTGAAGCTGTTTATAGAAAAGGAACTATCGGTAGAGCTAAAGATCATTTAGAAGCTACCGCATTTGAAATTACTGATGCTCTAAAAGATATTAATGGGAAAGGTTATGTTTCTGTTAATAAAGCTTTAGTAACACAAGCAAGTTCTGCAATTCCTGTTATTCCATTGTATATCTCTTTGTTGTATAAAATTATGAAAGAAAAAGGTATTCACGAAGGTTGTATTGAGCAAATTCAACGTTTATATGCTGATAGATTATATAGTGGAGGAGAAGTCCCAGTTGATGAAAAAGGGCGTATTAGAATTGATGATTGGGAAATGAGAGAAGATGTGCAAAGTCAAATTGCAACATTATGGGGAGAATCTACAACAGAAAACCTTGTAGAAATTGGAGATTTAGCTGGTTATAAGCAAGATTTCTTGAATTTATTTGGTTTCGGATTTGAAGGAGTTGATTATAATGCTGATACCAATGAAATGGTTATGATACCTAGTATTTCTTCTTAACCTTTTCTTAAGTTAATAAAAAATTAAAAAGCCTTGTTAAATCTAACAAGGTTTTTTTTGTACAAAATCAATTCTCAATAACCCGTTGGGTGAAATTATTTGAAGAAAAATAAATTGATTAGATATTGGTCAAGATACTGAAATTCAGTATCTTGAAGTCGCAAAACAAACCAATATCCATGACAAATATAGTTAAAAATTATTTTAGAGTTTTAGAAGTTATAAGTTCTTTGAGTTATGATTTAGAATTTAAATCAAATGTTGGAAGAAAAGCAAAAATGTCTGATTTAGAAGTAGTTGCATTGAGTTTGACGGCTGAATTTATGTCTATTGATAGTGAAAACTCATTGTTTAAGCAAATAAACCAACCTGAAATTCCAAATTTATTAGAGCGAAGTCAGTTCAATAAAAGAAGAAGAAAGTTGTTCTTATTTTTAGAAGAGGTGAGAACCAAGCTAGCCAGAGAGTTTTTAGAATTTGAAGACTACTTTATTGTTGACAGTATGCCGTTGGAAATTTGTAAATTCTCACGTCATAATAGAATAAAAATCTGTAAAGATGAATTTGAAACTGCTCCCTCAAAAGGGTTTTGTGCTTCTCAAAACAATTGGTTTTATGGCTATAAACTTCATGGTGTTTGCTCTGTAGCTGGAGTTTTTCACTCGTTAGACATTACAAAAGCTGAAGTTCATGATGTTCACTTTTTGAAAAACATAAAACAACAAATGTCTGATTGTGTGCTTCTTGGAGACAGAGGTTATTTATCAGAAAGCATTCAATTAGATTTATTTCAATCAGTAAATATAAAATTAGAAACTCCTATGAGAACAAATCAAAAACAATATAAGCCACAGCCTTACATCTTTAGAAAATCAAGAAAAAGAATAGAAACTTTATTTTCACAATTGTGTGACCAGTTTATGATTAGACGAAATTATGCCAAATCTTTTGAAGGTTTTAAAACTAGAATTTTAGCAAAAATAACCTCTCTAACTTTAGTTCAATATATCAATAAATTTATCTTTGATAGACCAATTAATAATATCAAAATTCAAATCATTTAATTTCACCCAACGGGTTTCTCAATAATATTTATGAAAGAATAATCACACATAAAAGAATATTTGTTATAAAATAAATCTAACATTTTTCTTACATTTTGTTAAACGTCTATATTTCAATTGATAGACTTTGTCTTTTATCGTTAAAATTATACGTTTTAACGATTGTGTTTTTTTATAATTTCAAAAGTATATTAAAAAATTGTAAATTAGCACTAAACATTTAACAACAAAACATGATGAAAAAAATTACTTTATGGCTATTTGCCTTACTTACGAGTTGGCAAATTAATGCCCAGTTTGGTTGCAGTAGTGCTGTAGTGATTGCAGACGGATATACCGCAAGTAATATTACAACACCTGGTAATGGAGGAGTTGAAGATTGGAATGATAATCCAACAGGAACTTCTATTAATGCAAATTATTGGGATGATGATGTTTATTTGTTCCAATACACAGCAGGAGCAACAGATGAATTTATCTCGATGACAATTAATTCTGTTAATAGTTGGAATGGTATTGGTATTTTTACAACTTGTACTGGTAATACCTTTTCTGGTGAATTGGATGCAGAAGGAACAACCGGTGCAAATTCTACAAAGACTGTTTCATCGGTTGTTACTGCAGGTCAAACAGTTTATATTGCAGTTGGTCAGTGGGGAACCCCAAATGGTTTGAATTTTAGCGTAACAAATTTTTCGGTTATTTCTACAACTTCTGCTCCTGACTGTACTTCAATAATTTCGCCTGCTGATGGTGCTAATAATGTGTCTTCAGGTTTAATTACATGGAGTCCAGTTGTTGGGCTTGTAACTGGATACAAATTAAATGTTGGAACAAGTGCAGGAGCAACAGATGTTTTAAATGGAGCAGATGTTGGAAATGTAACTTCATATAATATCGGTACTTTGACAGGAAGTACTACATACTATGTAACTATTATTCCATACAATGCAAATGGAGACGCTACAGGTTGTACCGAAACATCTTTTAGTTCTTGTTTCATTAACGTAGCTCCTTGGACATACGATGTAGAAACAGCAGCAGCTACTACGAATTCAACCATTGCTGATTGTTGGTCTTCAAATCCAACAGGTACAACGTCTGCTTTTAGATGGAATGTAGATGATAACGGGGGAACTCCTTCAGGGACTACTACTGGACCTTCAGGTGCAAATTCTGGAGTTAAATACTTTTATACAGAAGCCTCTAGTGGTACAACTGGAGCAGTTGCAGAATTGTATACACCTTTTGTTGACTTATCAGCTTTAGCAGATCCTTCATTACAATTTTACTATCACATGCGTGGTGTTAATATGGGAGAACTCCATATAGATATTTTTGATGGCACTACATGGACTGACGATGTGTTAGTAATTACTGGTGAGCAACAAACTGCTGCAACTGATCCTTGGAATTTAAGTGTAGTAAGTTTATCGGCATATTCTGGTAACACAGTTCAAGTAAGATTTAGAGGTGTTAGAGGAGCTGGATTTGAAGGAGATATTTCTTTGGATGATATTTCATTTGCAGAAGCCCCTGCTTGTTTCGATCCAATTAATTTAGTAGCATCAAATGTAACTTCATCGAGCGTAGATTTTCAATTTGATGATGCTTCAGGAGGTAATCAATTTGACTTTTGGTATGTTGTGCAACCAGCAGGTACGGGAACATCTGGAACTTTAGTAGAAAATTACTATGATCCTGGTTTTGGTTTCCCAATGACTATAACATGTACTGATGTTGATAATGATTGTGCAAATACAGGATTGCAACCTAACACGGCTTATGAAATCTATGTGAGAGCAGATTGTAGTTCAAATTGGGTAGGTCCAATTAACTTCACTACTTCTTGTGTTGCCATAACTGCATTACCTCATCAAGAAGGTTTTGACGATGCTTTAATGCCTTCTTGTTGGAATACAGCTTTAATAACTGGTACAACAAATTGGGCACCAGACGACACAAATGATGGAGTGCCTTCACCAAGAACTGGTGCTAGATTTGCTGGTAAATCTTGGTCGGGTGATAATGATAGCGCATTATTAATAAGTCCTCCATATAACTTAAGTGCATATTCTACAGATCAAGTTAGATTGAATGTATGGGTATATAGAAGCGCAAATGGGATAGCTGCAGATAGAATAACTTTTTTTGCTAATACTTCGCCTAATGTAACAGGAGCTACTACTTTAGTAGAGGTTCCATTAGCAATATCTCAAGCTCCAACTGTTCCATCTGCTGGATGGTACAATTATATTGTAGATTTACCAATGTCATTTAATACTATTGGTGATTTTTACATCATTGCAAGAGGGGTAACAACTTCTTCGTTTTCGTCTTATTCTGTTGGTTTCGACGATTATTCTTTAGAATTAACTCCTTCAAGTCCTCCAGTATGTGCTTCAAATATTGTGGCAACACCAGATGCTTCTTGTGGAAATTATGCGACTGTAATTACTTGGGATGCGACACCAAATGCAGAAGGATATTATTTAACTATTGGAACTTCTAGCGGGAACAACGATGTTATTGATAATCTAGATTTAGGTAATGTAACTACATATAATTTCACAGGAAATCATAATTCAACATATTATTATACATTAGTTCCTTATAATGGGGTTGGTCCTGCAACTGGTTGTACTGAAATGTCATTTACAACTTCAGCTAATGGTTGTTATTGTATTTCTAATCCAACTTCTGTGGATGGTCAAGGAATTACTAATGTTCAAATTGTTACAACTGATTTTGCTAATACTGTTAATAGTTCTCCAGTTTACAATGATCATACTGCAACAGTAGTGGACATGGCACAAGGAATTAATAATAATGTTCAAATTTCTTTTGATACAGGATTTGGATATGATTATAATATTGTAATTTGGATAGATGCAAATGATGATTTTAATTTAGATGCATCTGAAATTGTTTATACTGGACTAGCACCAAATACACCAATCATAACATTTGATGCTTCATTTGTGGTACCTAATTCGGTACCGCTTGGTCAACATAGAATGAGAATTATTGCTACAGATGCATTACAAACTCCTTCTAATCCTTGTTATTCTGGAACGTATGGAGAAACAGCTGATTTTACTATTAATGTTGTCGCACCATCTTGTACACCTCCTGCTTTTGCAAGTACTACAGTATCTCATGATTGTGCAAATGGTAACTTTAATGTAAATGTAGATGTAACAGATTTAGGAAATGGAAGTCCTTCTATTTCTGATGGTACTACTTCTTGGCCAGTTTCAGCAACAGGTGTTATTGCGGTTGGTCCATTTAATTACGGAACTCCTGTAACTCTAACATTACTTCACGGTTCAGATAACGTTTGTAATGTTACGATTGGTACATTTAATTATGCAGTTTGCCCACCAGCAAATGATGAATGTGTGAACGCAGAAAGTTTAACAGTAGGGGCAATCTTTGCTGATAATTCGGTAGTAGGTACAAATGATGGAGCAACTGCTTCTACTGGAGCTCCTGCACCTGGATGTGCAAGTTATTCAGGAGGAGATGTTTGGTATTCTGCTGTTGTTCCAGCTTCTGGAAGCTTAACATTTGAAATGAATTCTCAATCTGGAGGTATTACTGACGGAGCTGGGGCGGTATATTCAGGTTCTTGTGGAGCATTAACATTATTAGATTGTGATGACTATTCAAGTTCAGATCCAAATGATATGCCTTTAATTGAGGTAACAGGACGTACACCAGGCGAAGTTCTTTATTTTAGAGTTTGGGAATATGGTAATAATTCATTCGGAGAGTTTTTAGTTTCTGCATATGATGCGTCTTTAAGCACAAATGTTTTTGAAAACAATAACTTTAGAGCTTATCCTAACCCAGTTAAAGATGTTTTAACATTGGAATATTCTTCAGATATTACATCTGTAACAGTTTTTAATATGTTAGGTCAACAAGTTATTACAAGAAGTTTAAATGCTACCTCAGCGAATATTGATATGTCTCAATTAAATGCAGGTGCTTATTTAGTATCTGTAAAAATGGGAGATGTTGAAAAAACTATCAAAGTTGTAAAACAATAGTTATTATATAAATTAATTATTGAAAAGTCTCGATGAAAATCGGGACTTTTCTTTTTTAAGATTATCTTTGAAGAAATTTTTACAGATGTATTATTCTTTAATTATTCCTGTTTATAATAGACCAGATGAAATTGATGAACTTTTAGCTAGTTTATTAAATCAAGATTATAAAAAGGATTTTGAAATAGTAATTATTGAAGATGGTTCCAGTATTTCCTGTGCATCCATAATAAAAAAATATACTGATAAATTATCAATTTCTTATTATTATAAATCCAATTCGGGACCAGGAGATTCTAGAAATTACGGAATGCGAATTGCTAAAGGTAATTATTTTATAGTTTTAGATTCCGATTGTATTTTACCTAACAATTATTTATCATCTATTGATGATAATTTAAGGAATAAGTTTGTAGATTGTTTTGGTGGACCAGATAAGGCTCTAGATTCATTTTCTGATATTCAAAAAGCAATTAATTTTTCAATGACCTCTTTTTTAACAACAGGTGGAGTTAGAGGAGGAAGTGAAAAAGTTGGAAAGTTTCAGCCAAGAAGTTTTAACATGGGAATTTCTAAAGAAGCTTTCTTAAAATCTGGCGGGTTTGGAAATATTCATCCTGGTGAAGATCCTGATTTATCTATCCGACTTTGGAACTTAGGTTTTGAAACCGCTTTATTTAAAGATTCTTATGTGTATCATAAAAGACGAATTGATTGGAACAAATTTCACACGCAAGTGAGTAAATTTGGAAAAGCACGACCAATTCTAAATTCGTGGTATCCATCATATTCAAAAATTACCTTTTGGTTTCCTAGTTTGTTTCTTTTCGGATTCATTTTTTCTTTAGTTATAGCTTTTAAATTTCCTTATTTATTTTATTGTTACGTGCTTTATTTCGTATTATTAGGCATCTTGTCGTTAATACAAAATAGAAGTTTCAAAATTGCGTTCTATAGTATTGTAGCCACTGTGATACAGTTTTATGGTTACGGGATGGGTTTTTTTAAATCGTACGTAAAGATTTTTATTTTGAAAAAAGCACCTAGAGAAGCTTTTCCTGAACTTTTTTTTGATGTAAAATGACTAAAATAATTGGACTTACTGGCGGAATTGGAAGTGGAAAATCTACTGTAGCAAAGTATTTAATTTCTAAAGAAATTCCTGTTTATATAGCTGATGATGAAGCTCGAAAATTAATGCAATCAAAAGCAGTTATAAATGCTATTGTTAAAGTGTTTGGTCCCGAAGTTTTAGCTTATGATGGTTTGCTTGATAGAAAAGCATTAGCAAATATTGTTTTTAATGATAAAGAAAAATTAGCACTTTTAAATGGTATTGTTCACCCAAAAGTTAAAAAGCATTTTGAAGCTTGGATAGAAAAAAATAAAACTCATCCATTTGTAGTTAAAGAAGTTGCAATTTTGTTTGAAACCCAAGGACATTTACAATGTGATAAAACTATTTTAGTTACAGCTCCACTTGATGTAAGAATTGAACGAACGATGAAAAGAGATGATGTAACAAAAGAGGAGGTTTTACTACGAATAAAAAACCAACTTCCCGATGAAGAAAAGGTAAAATTAGCTGATTATGTAATTCAGAATATTAATTTAGAAGATACTTATAATCAAATAGATGAGTTGTTAAAAGATTTATATAAAATGTAAAAAATTATATAATTGTTAATCTTTGGTTAATGTATTTTAACAATAAATGTTAAAAAGTTAAATTTGTAGTGATGAATAAAAAAAGATTCCGATTATTAGTTATTTTAATGAGCTTGTCTCTAATTGGAATTATATTAGTTCAGATATATTGGATTAATACGTCATTAAAAAATAATGATGAACAATTCAAATATCATGTTCAGCAAGTTATTGGTAATGTAGCCGAGAAAATTAACAATAAAGAATTAAAAAAGTTTATTGCTCAGGTTACGCATTTAAAAGATAGTACCGGTAAAGTTCCAGAAGAAAACGTATTAAAACAAATTCTCTTTTTAGAACAAGACAGTAATACAAACGAGACTATTATTTATACAAATACCTTAATTGCTGAAAATTACAATGCTAATGGTTCGTTCTTTGATAAGAATTTAGACTCTGTAAATGTTGGTAATTTAGTTGCTAATAGAAAAACAGAAATCTATAACGGAAATTCAGTAGATAATAATAGTCTAGAATACAATCCAAAGCCTGATGTTACCATTCAAAAGTCGGGAAAAATTCCAAGTATTGATAAAGCTTATTTCGAATCGGTTTATAAAGATATTTTATCGTTACGACCTATTCAACAAAGAATTAATAGTGAAGAATTAAAAAAACTATTAAAGCAAGAGCTTGATCGATATGGAGTTAAAACTCCTTTTGAATATGGTATTTACAGCAACGGATTGGCTACAAAAGTTAGATCAGATCGTTTTAAATATGATAAAAGATTAACTTACGGAATTCCTATTTTTCAAGATAGCGATGGCTTAACGCAATATCAATTATTGGTTACTTTTCCACAAAAGAGTAAGTTTTTGTTTTCATCAATTTTAGGAATATCAGCATTATCACTATTATTTACATTAATCATTGTAGTAACTTACTGGAGTGCACTAAACCAGTTATTGAAACAAAAACAAATTTCTGAAATTAAAACAGATTTTATCAATAACATGACGCACGAGTTTAAAACACCTATTGCTACTATAAATTTAGCTTTAGATGCTATTAAAAATCCTAAAGTTATAGAAGATAAAGAAAAAGTACAACGTTATCTTCAAATGATAAAAGATGAAAATAAAAGAATGCACGCTCAGGTTGAAAATGTATTGAGAATATCGAAACTCGAAAAAAACGAATTAGATATTATGAAAGAGCCAGCCGATGTTTTAGAAGTTCTTGAGAATGCTATAGAACATGTAGGTTTAATTATTGAGGACAGACAAGGTTCAATAACGACTCATTTTAATGCACCGAGAACTACAATCTTGTTAAACGAAGTGCATTTTACTAATGTATTGGTAAACATACTTGATAATGCTATTAAATATTCGCCTGAAGCTCCAATTATAGATGTATTTACAGAGAATATCAAAGATTTTATAGTAATAAAAATACAAGATCAAGGCTCGGGAATGAGTAAAGTTGCTCAAAAAAGAGTATTTGAGAAATTTTATAGAGAACATACAGGTGATGTTCATAATGTTAAAGGTCACGGATTAGGATTGGCTTATGTAAAGCAAATTGTAGAGGACCATAACGGAGAAATATTTGTTGAAAGTGAAAAAGGTAAAGGAAGTACATTTATATTGAAAATGCCTTTAATAAATTAAATAAAATTATGGAAGCTAGAAGAATATTATTGGTAGAAGACGATCCAAATTTTGGAGCCATTTTAAAAGATTATTTAGTAATGAATGACTTTGATGTTACATTGGCTAAAAATGGAATGGAAGGCTTCGAAAAATTTAAAAAGGATAGTTACGATTTATGTATACTAGACGTCATGATGCCTTATAAAGATGGTTATACTTTAGCTCGTGAAATTCGTGAAAAAAATCAGGAAGTGCCTATTATTTTCTTAACTGCTAAAACAATGAAAGAAGATGTTTTAAAAGGTTATAAAGTTGGTGCCGACGATTATTTAAATAAACCATTCGATTCAGAAGTGCTTTTAATGAAAATTAAAGCAATCATGCAAAGAAAGGCTTCAGAAGTTAAACCTGATAATTCTAAATTTGAATTTATTATTGGTAAATTCCATTTAAATTCAAAATTACGTTTCCTTTCATACGGTACTGAAGAACCAGTTAAACTTTCTCCAAAAGAATGTGAACTTTTAAAAATGTTAGCATTGCATGAAAATGATTTAATGCCAAGAGAATTAGCGTTAACAAAGATTTGGAGAGATGATAATTATTTTACTTCTCGTAGTATGGACGTTTACATTGCAAAACTGAGAAAGTATCTTAAACGAGACGAAAACGTAGAAATCTTAAACATTCATGGTGAAGGTTTCCGTTTAGTTGTAAAAAAATAAATTGATAATTAAAAGGTTTTTTAAGTAGAGTCTTGTCAATCTGAATTTATTTCAGATTCTAAAAAAAGATTCCGAAACAAGTTCGGAATGACAAATTTGAGATTCTAGCTTAAAAAACCTTTTTTATTTGTAGTTCAATTGTAAAGCAAAACAAACTTTATCTTCTTTAGAAATTGAAAAGCTGTTTTCAAATTGTTTTATAGTAGCTTTATCGTTAAGAGAAAGTTCCTTTAAAAAGTTCATTTCGAAAGAGCTAATTTTTTGATTCAGAACATCTTTTGGATTAATTAAATTCAAACACCATTCTAAATATTTTACGTTATTTACATGATTAACAACATCTAAATCAGAAAGATGAACTTCTCTTTCAAAGATGGTTTTATTAATGTTTTGTAGATTCACTTTATCAACACTGCTTTCAGTTGCTTTAATGGGAAATTTTTCAAAATGTTCATGAGCAACAGCAAGAGCATCTGGTCTTCTAGTTTTGGTATTAAAAATTGCCCACAAAGTTTCGCAACCCACAATTTTCTCATCATTCAAATACATTTCCAAACATCTTATTGAACGAGAATTCTCTAACGAATTAATCCAGGTTTTTACAACAACTGTATCATTCCATTTTGGAAGCTTTTTTATTTCAACCAACATTCTACTCAAAACCCAAGTTTGATTATGTGGCATCATGTCTTTAAAACTAATTCCACCTAATTCGGCGTGTTTTCCAGCAGTTAGCTGTAATAAATTACACAAATCGGTATATTTTAAATAACCGTTTGGATAACAATGTAAAAAATTGATTTCGTGTTTTTGTTCAAATTTTGAAGTAAATTCTGGATAAATAGGCATGTATATAAATTATAAATTATGAATTATGAATTTTTGAATTTATTAAATGTATAATATCATTTGTATCAGTTTTATAATCGAACCAATTGGTGTTTTCGGTTCTTTTAAACCAAGTAATTTGGCGTTTTGCAAATCGGCGTGTATTCATTTTAATTTGTTCGACAGCAAAATCTAGTGTAGTTTTTTCATCTAAATAATCAAAAATTTCTCGATAACCAACAGTTTGTAAGGCATTTAAGTTTTTGTAAGGATATAATGCTTTAACTTCTTCTAAAAGTTCTTCCTTCATCATAATATCAACACGTTGGTTAATTCTATCATACATAATTTCTCTATCGGCTTGTAATCCAATAATTATTGGAACAAAGTTTCTTTCGTTTTTTCGTTTTCCAATAAATGAAGAATAAGGTTTTTGCGTTCCCAAACAAACTTCTACAAATCGTTTCATACGTTGCGGATTGACTAATGTTTGGGGATTTTCGGTTTCTAATTTTTGATAATATTCTAAATCTAAGTCTTTTAAAGCCGATTGTAAATATTCAATTCCAAGTTCGTCATATTTTGAATTGATTTCATCTCTAACCGAAGCATCAATATCAGGAAATTCATCAAAACCTTTTAAAACAGCATCAACATATAAACCACTTCCGCCCACAATAATTTGCACGTTATTGGTTTTAAATAATTCATCTAATTTTTGTAAAGCTTCAACTTCAAAATCACCAACAGTATAATGTTCAAAAATGGATTTGTTTTGTATAAAATGATGTTTGGCAGTCGCTAATTCTTCTTCATTCGGAACTGCAGTTCCAATTTTCATTTCTTTAAAAAATTGGCGACTATCGCACGAAATAATTTCACAATTGAAATGTTGTGACAATTTTATGCTTAAAGCTGTTTTTCCAATGGCTGTTGGACCAATTATGGTAATTAAGTAGTTATTCATCATTTAATTCACTTCCGCAATTATAACAATAACTCGCATTGTTTTGATGACCTTCTACACCACAATTAGAACATGGATGTTGTTTTGGTTTTTGTTCCTCTTTTTTACTGTTTAAAGCAATTTCAGAAGTTATAATTCCGGTAGGAACGGCAATTATTCCGTAACCTAAAATCATTACAAAAGAAGCTAAAAATTGTCCTAAAGGTGTTCCTGGAGAAATATCCCCATACCCAACAGTAGTTAAGGTTACAATGGTCCAATAAATACTTGTGGGTATACTTGTAAATCCGTTCTCAGGTCCTTCAATAACATACATCATAGAACCAATAAAAACAGTACTTATTAGTACAAAATATATAAAAACAAAGATTCTACCTCTACTTGCAATTAATGCGTCAATTAAATGTATAGATTGTCCAGTAAATTGAGGATGATTTAATATTTTAAACAAGCGAATTAATCTAAAAGCTCTAACAATTGTAAGAACACTTGTCCCTGTTAAGAAGAGTGATAAATACATAGGTAAAACGGCAATTAAATCGATAATTCCGTAAAAACTAAAAATGTATTTCCAAGGTTTCTTTAGCGATACAATTCTTAAGATATATTCAACAGAAAAGAAAAAAGTTATTACCCATTCTAGAATTATAATTTGGTTGTGATATTTTGCATCAAGACTTTGAACAGTTTCTAGCATTACCAAAATTACACTTAGTAGAATTACACCAAGTAAAACTAAATCAAAAAGTCTTCCAGCTGGAGTATTGGTACCATAAATAATGATATTAATTTTTTGCTGGAGCGATTCCCATTTTGACTTTTTAGTGATCATGACACAAAAATAAAGATTTAAAATGAAACAACCTTCACTTTATGTTTCTTCATGTAGCTTTGAATAATGGTTTTAATATCTCGGTTATGTTGCATAGGAATGATTAGATTTTTTAAAATATCAATATTGGTAATTTGATAATTTAAATCGTAAAAGCAATAACCTTTGTAAATTCCATTTTCAACTAAAATAGCACTTTTTTCTTCGATAGTTCTGCCTTTATCTACAATTACCATGTTATTATTTTGAAACGAATTTTCTTTTATATATTCATTCACACGAATATTGTATAATTCGGGTTGTTCTTTATCGATACAAGCGCCATAACATTGTTTAATGTCATATTGAAAGCAACTTTTTTTAGTATCGTACAAACCGTTAATTTTTTGGCATAAATTATACTTTTCGGTTACTTTGAAAAGAAAAGCTTTTCCTTCAGCTTGAGTTGAAAACGAAGTAATTTCTTTTTTACGACCATCTGCTTTTTGAACTTTTAAAGCTAGATATCCTTTTTCTGTTTTTTCCTGATACAATGCCCATTGAAAAATAGTTCTTCTTTGCGCACGGTTGTAAATAGGTTTATTAATTTTTATTTCTTCGCTTTCTTTTAAAAGAGCAATTAACTCGCTACCTGTTTCTTCATAGGTAACCGCATATACATCGCGTTGTATTTTTTTACTTTTATTTGAAGAACCTGTAAAATGTTGATTTACACGTTTTTTTATATTCTTACTTTTACCAATATAGATTACATCTCCTTCTTCATTATGAATATAGTAAATACCAGTTTTTGAAGGTAGATTTTCGACAATATCTAATAATTTTGGAGACATTCCTGACTTTACTTCAGTCTTAACAAAGCTTTTTACAATTTCTTTTTCTTTGTCTTTTGAAAGTAGTAATTTGAATAATTTCACTGTTGCCATAGCATCACCACTTGCGCGGTGTCTATCGGCAATAGGAATTCCAAGTCCGCGAACTAATTTTCCTAAACTATATGATTTTTGTTCCGGAATTAGTTTTTTAGCTAATTCAACGGTACAAAGTGTTGGTTTATTGTAATCGTAACCCAAACGTTTAAATTCAGTTCTAATAACTCGGTAATCGAAAGAAGCATTATGAGCTACCACTACACAACCTTCTGTAATTTCGATAATTCTTTTGGCAACTTCATAAAACTTTGGCGCACTACGCAGCATAGCACTATTTATGCCAGTAAGTTTAACCACAAATGGTTGGATAGGTTTTTCAGGATTTACTAAACTAATAAACTGATCTACTACTTCGTGACCATCGAATTTATAAATAGCAATTTCGGTAATACCTTCCTCGTTGTATTGACCACCAGTTGTTTCTATGTCGAGTATTGCGTACAAATTTTATTTAAAGATTAAATGATTAAAAAATTAAAAGACAATTTTTAAATCTTTAAAATTTTTCAATATTTCAATTTCTGCTTCCAAATATACTACTTCCAATTCGAACCATTGTACTTCCGCATGAAATTGCTAGTTCATAATCGCCACTCATGCCCATTGAAAGTGTATTTAATTTTATATTGTCACACTGAGCGGAGTCGAAGTGTCTTTTAAATTTATCGAAAAGTGACTTTAAATATTGAAATTCCTTTTTCACTTGATTTTGATCTTCTGTAAATGTAGCCATTCCCATTAAACCAACAATACGAACATTTTTAAATTCATTATTGTCACTTCGAGCGGAGTCGAGAAATTGTTTAAGTATCTCTTCCAATTCCTTTTCATCTAAACCAAACTTCGTTTCTTCATCGGCAATATGAACTTGAAGTAAACAATCGATTACTCGATTGTTTTTAGCCGCTTGTTTGTTGATTTCTTGCAATAATTTCAAACTATCAACGCCATGAATTAAACTTACAAAAGGTGCAATCAATTTGGCTTTACGCGATTGTAAATGTCCTATAAAATGCCATTCAATATCATTGGGAAGTTGGTCGTGTTTTTCGACTAATTCTTGTACATAATTTTCTCCAAAAATACGTTGACCAGCATTGTAAGCTTCCATTAAGTCGGCATTGGGTTTTGTTTTAGAAACTGCCACCAATGTAACTTGTTCTGGTAATGAAGATTTTATTTTATTTAGGTTTTGTTGGATTGAAGACATAATTATAGTTTTTTGTCAAGCTGAATTTGTTTCAGATTCTGAAAATTTTAAAGATTCTGAAACAAGTTCAGAATGAAAGTTTGTTTCTATATTCTATTTTCTTAAAAATTAAATTGCTTAGTTTTTGGCTATTACTAAAGTTCATAAACCACTAATCCACTTCTAAACTTAGGTTCAATGTATGTTGATTTGGGTGGCATAATTAAATTAGCATCAGCAATAGATTTAATTTCATTTACATCAATTGGGAATAATGTAAAACCAATTTCAAACGCTCCTTCGTCTATAATTTCTTTTATTATGGTAATTGATTGTTTTCCAGGAATATAGTCGATTCTTTCATCATTTCTTAAATCATCTATTCCTAAAATAGGATGTAAAACATAATCGTATAAAATTTGCGCATCTAAATTTTCTAAAATCGACGTTTCTTGATTACTCTTTTTGAAGAATAAAGCATAAAAACTTCCATTTAAATACATACCAAATTCTCCTTTTTCAGTTGGTTTCCAAAGTTCTTGTTGCTTTGAAACAATTATGAAATGCTCTTCTAAAAGTTTTAAAAAATCTTCTACAGAATGTTGATTTAAATCGCGAATTACTCGGTTGAATTCATAGATTTTAACATTACTTTCGGCAATTAGAAAACTCAAGAAATGGTCTAAATTTGGATTTCCTAAATGTTTGTCTTCATCATGAAGTAAATCAGCCGAAGCAGAACGGTGATGTCCATCAGCAATATATAAATCGGGAATAGCATCGAAGTGTTCTTTTAACCATTCAATTTCATTCTCGGTATCAATTTTCCAAAGCGTGTGTTTTTCTCTAGTTGTAGTAGAAAAGCAGTATAGCGGTTTGTTTTTCTTTTTTAAAGAAATCCACGTGTTAAGTTCAATACTATCGGGATAAGTTATTAAAACAGGTTCAGTATTAAAACGTGTTTGGTGTAAATATTCTTTAAATAATTCTACTCGATATTGAAGAGTGTCTTCGTGCTTTTTAATGTGATTGTCTTTGTAATCTTGAACCGAAGTTCCTGCTAAAATTCCAGTAAAACTGTTGGTTTTAGTTTTAATTTCGTACAAATAAAAAATAGGTTTTTCTTCTGTAACGAAAATACTATCTCGTTTAAAATCTTGAAATTTTAAGGCTACTCCTTTAAAACGTTTGTCCCAACTTATTTTTTGAGAATGAACATAAGCAGGATTAATAACATGTAAAAATGAATACGGATTAAAATTTAACCAAGCGGCTAATTCTGCTTGACTATAATCGTCATAATTTCTACAAGTTACTAATGAAACTTTGTCTTCTGCAGGACGAACTGCTTTAAAAGGAATAATTTTAGCCATTTTTTATTTAGTTATCAGTCTCAGTCACAGTAATCAGATTTTACTGTGACTGAAAACTGTGACTGTTTACTTTAAAAATTGCTTTGCAATTTTTTCCGCTTTTTTACTTTCTGAATAATCATAGAAACCTTCACCAGATTTCACTCCTAATTTTCCTGCCATTACCATATTAACTAATAACGGACAAGGAGCATATTTAGGATTTTTAAATCCGTTGTACATTACGTTTAAAATAGATAAACAAACGTCAAGTCCAATGAAATCTGCTAATTGTAATGGTCCCATTGGGTGCGCCATTCCAAGTTTCATAACAGTATCAATTTCAGCAACACCACCAACTCCGTTGTACAAAGTTTCGATTGCTTCGTTAATCATTGGCATTAAAATTCTGTTAGCTACGAATCCTGGATAATCATTAACCTCTGTTGGAACTTTTCCTAATTTAATAGATAAATCCATGATAATTTTTGTTACTTCATTTGAAGTATTATACCCACGAATAATTTCAACCAATTTCATAATTGGCACCGGATTCATAAAATGCATACCAATTACACGTTCTGGATGAACTACAGCTGCTGCAATTTGTGTAATAGAAATTGAAGAAGTATTAGTTGCTAAAATAGTATTATGATCGCAAATTTCACTTAATTGTTTGAAAATTTTAAGTTTTAAATCTACATTTTCTGTTGCAGCTTCAACAACTAAATCGCAACCTACAACACCATCTTTAACATCAGTATAAGTAATGGTGTTTCCGATAGTTTTCATTTTATCTTCTTCAGAAATACTACCTTTTGCAACCATTCTATCTAAGTTGGCAGCAATTGTATTCATACCTCTTTCAATAGCGGCTTCCGAAATATCAATTAATTTTACTGTAAATCCTGATTGTGCAAATGTGTGAGCAATTCCATTACCCATTGTTCCTGCACCTATAACTGCGATTGTATTCATTATAATTTTGTGAATTTTATTTGACTTAATTATTATTTAATTGGCATATTGACTTATTGGCACATTATTTTTTCTCCATTGATTCAATAATCATGTAAGCGACACGCAATGCTTCCGTTCCATCTTGTAACGTAACAATTGGAGTGCTATTATTATTGATAGCATCAGCGAATGTTTCCAATTCATCTAAAATAGCATTGTTAGCACTTACTTGCGGATTATCGAAATAGATTTGTTTTTTTAAACCTTCCGCATTTTGAAGAATCATATCGAAATCTCCTGGAACTTCTGGAGCATCTTTCATTTTAACCACTTCACAAATTTTGTCTAAGTAATCAACTGAAATGTAAGCATCTTTTTGAAAGAAACGCGATTTACGCATATTTTTCATTGAAATTCGGCTTGAAGTTACATTGGCAACACAACCATTTTCAAATTCGATACGTGCATTTGCAATATCTGGAGAATCTGAAATTACAGCAACGCCACTAGCGTTAACCGATTTTACTTTCGATTTCACAACACTTAAAATAGCATCAATATCGTGAATCATTAAGTCTAAAACTACTGGAACATCAGTACCTCGAGGATTAAATTCAGCTAAGCGATGCGTTTCAATAAACATTGGGTTTTCAATTTTATCTTTAACTGCTGTAAACGCAGGATTAAAACGTTCTACATGTCCCACTTGTCCTTTTACACCATATTCTTTTGCTAGAGCAATAATTTTTTCGGCTTCAGCAACTGTATTAGAAATAGGTTTTTCAATAAAGATGTGTTTTCCTGCTTTAATAGCTTCAACTGCACAATCAAAGTGAGATAGAGTAGGTGTTACAATATCTACAACATCTACAGCAGCTATTAATTCAGCAATGGTATCAAATTTTTTATAACCAAATTCGTTAGAAACTTTAGTAGCATTTTCTTCAAAAGGATCGTAAAACCCTACTAATTCATATTTTGAAGATTGATTTAATAATCTTAAGTGTATTTTTCCTAAGTGGCCTGCACCTAGTACGCCAACTTTTAACATATTGAATAGTTTTCAACAAAAATAGAAATAAATTGATAAAAATTCATTGATAATTGTGTTTTAGTTTTCTAATTTCGCAAGGAGTAATTTATAGAAAATGTTAAAAGATACTTCAAAACATCAAGGGCTTCGAAATAAACTGGTTACACAACTAGAAGAGAAAGGTATTACCGATAAAAATGTGTTAGAAGCGATTCGAAATATTCCGAGACATCAGTTTTTAGAATCGAGTTTTGAAGATTTTGCTTACCAAGATAAAGCTTTCCCTATTGCAGCAGGGCAAACTATTTCTCAACCTTATACTGTTGCGTTTCAAAGTCAGCTTTTAGAAGTAAAAAAAGGCGACAAAATTCTGGAAATAGGAACAGGAAGTGGCTACCAATGTGCCGTTTTATGCTTAATGGGTGCGCAAGTTTTTTCGATTGAAAGACAAAATGAATTATTCAAAAAAACGTCTTTGTTATTACCTAAAATGGGAATTAGACCAAAAAAACTAATTTTTGGTGACGGTTATAAAGGTTTAGAAACAGAAGCACCTTTTGATAGTATTATTGTAACCGCAGGAGCGCCATTTATTCCGCAACCATTAATGGCACAATTAAAAATTGGTGGAAAATTAGTAATTCCTTTAGGTGAAGAGCATCAAATTATGACAATGTTGGTACGAAAAAATGAAACACAATTCGAAAAACACGAATATGGTGAATTTCGTTTTGTACCGTTACTAGAAAATAAAAATTAATTATCTAAGATTTGTTAATTTTTGTTTTAGAATTTCAAGTTCATCTAATATTGAGGTAATTTCTTTTTCTTTTGAAGAGTTTCCTACTTCAATTCCTTTTTCTTGAAGAATTTCAGTAATTGCTTGAATAGCAAACGGATTCAAATCGAAATTATGATCGAGTTTTACTTTGTACCAAGCTACTAATAATTGCTTTAAGTCGATTTCTAATAGTTGTGCAAGAGTTTGGATCTGTTTTTTGGTTGGAATTCGATAACCGTTTTCAAATTTGCTAATCAAAGCTTGGTCAATATCAGCTAGTTCAGCTAATTTTCTGGTTGAAAATCCCATGTTTTCGCGACTACTTTTAAGCAAATTTTTCATCATTAGAAACTCTTTTTAATGCGATCCAAATCGCGTTTAGTATCACGATCTTTCATAGTTTCGCGCTTGTCATAATTTTTCTTACCACGGCAAAGAGCAATTTCGAGTTTAGCTAAACCTTTTTCGTTTGTAAATAAACGTAATGGAACGATAGTTAAACCTTTATTTTCAGAATCTTTTTCTAGTTTACGAAGTTCCTTTTTATTTAAAAGTAGTTTTCGTTCACTTTTAGCTTTGTGATTATAGTGTGTTCCAAAAAGGTATTCTTCTATATTAGAATTGATTACAAATAATTCGCCATTGTTGAATTCACAAAAACTTTCAGCAATTGAAGCTTTACCTAATCGAATCGATTTAATTTCTGTTCCGGTTAAAACTATACCAGCAGTATATTTATCTAGAATTTCGTAATCGAATCGAGCTCTTTTATTTAATATGTTAACTTGTTTTTGCATAGGGAGGCAAATTTAAACAAAAGGAATGAATATTTACACAGAACATTTTTTTGAACTATGATTTAAATCAGTTTTTACTTAACTACAAGACAATACCTTTGGACTATAATTAAAAAATCACAAAACAAATGAGAAAATATTATTAACCGTTTTATCGGTATTAGCATTAAATGCTATGGCGCAAGAAAAAGAAGATGTAAAAGTTAACGATTTTAAAAAATGGCAAGTTCGCTTAAGAGGTGTTGGAGTTGTGCCAACTGAGAGCGCTACAATTGGTGTTATTGGTGGAGATGTAAATATTTCTAATTCATTTATTCCAGAATTAGACTTTACTTACTTTTTTACTGAGCACATTGCTGCTGAATTAATTTTAGGTACTACAAAACACGATGTACAAGCTGTAGAAACTGCTGCTGGTAATGTAGATTTGGGAAGTGTTTGGTTATTACCTCCAACATTAACAGCTCAATACCACTTTTATGCTACAAATGATAAAGTATTAAAACCTTATATAGGAGCTGGTGTTAACTATACTATTTTTTATAATTCAAAATCAGGTGCAGTTGCTGATGTAAAATATGATAATGCATTAGGTTATGCAGCTCAAGTAGGTTTCGATTTAATGCTTAATGATAAATTTTTCATAAACGTAGACGCAAAACGTTTGTTTTTGAATACAGATGTTACTGTTGATGCTTCTAACCTTGCACCAGGATTAAGTATTCCTTCGGATGTAGATATTGATCCATGGTTATTTGGTATGGGAATTGGTATGAAATTTTAACGGGAAGTTGGTTAGTTTTAAAAAGTCACTCTTTTGGGTGACTTTTTTATTTTTATAAATAAAAAATTTATTAAATTTATAGTAAACTAACCAAACTAATAATTATGACTGCTAATTTTCAAATTATAGATAAAGAAGAAGTTGGTTCTTTATCTTTCCCAAATCAGGAAGTTTTAGGTGATGCTCACCAAATTTTACAAAGAAAAACAGATTTAGAGAGGGCTTTAACCTTAGGAAACTTAGAACATTTAAAAATGAAAATTTATTTTGAAGATGATGTAAGTGCGCGCGTTGTGGAAACAACAGTATGGGGCGTTACTTCAGATAGAATTATATTGAAGCAAGGAGTTGTAATTCCGATTAATAGAATTCACAAAATCATTTAAATGAAAAATCCCTCAATTTGAGGGATTTTTTATTATAAAGTAATTTCTATTTTATTTTCTTTTATTTCATTCGGATTTAAAATAGTAATTCCACTTTTATTAAAAATGTTTCCATTTGTATCAAAATTATCAGCATAACCATTCCAAGGTTCAATACAAATAAAAGGAGCATTTTCTTTTGTCCAAATTCCTAAATGAGGAAAATTAGTTAATTTGAATTTTAAATAAAGATTATTATTTTTCAACAGACTAAACTCATTAGAATGAAATTCTTTTAAAACCAAAGCATCCACTTTAAAATGATTGTAATTGAGTGGTAATTTATTTTGGTCTAAACTAATAGTATTTGTTTTTTTACTATACAATTCATTTTCTAAAGAATGAAAAGTAAGTTCATTATCATTTGGAAACTCTAAACTATAATCTTTAATATTCTCAATTTTAAAAGCGGGATGCGCTCCAATTGAATATGGCATTTGGTATTGAGATAAATTTTTTGTTTCGTAAGTTAATGTAATTTGATTTTCAATAATTTCATAACTCAATTTTAACTGAAAATGGTAAGGGTAATTAATAAAAGTCGTTGCATTAGATATCAACTGGAATACAACTTTATTTTCAGTTTTTTCTATTATTTCAAATTCGTAATCGCGTGCAAAACCATGTCTAGGTAATTTGAATGTACCTTCATTATTATGGTATTCATCACTTTTTAAACGTCCTACAATTGGAAACAAAATAGGAGAAGTTTTGTTCCAATATTTTTCGTCAATTTCCCAAATGTAATCTTGATTATTTTTAGAAAGTTGAACAAGTTCAGCTCCTTTTGAATTAATAGTTGCTGATAAGATGTGATTTGAAATTGTTTGTAACATTATTTAATAAATTCTCTTTTTAAAATGCCATATTTTACAGTATCACAAAATTCATTGTTATAGAAGAAATCTTCTACAAAATGAGCTTCTTTTCGGAAACCACTTTTAATTAAAACTTTTTCAGAAGCTATATGTCTAGAATCAATTACAGCTTCAATTGAATGAAAATTTAGGTTTTCAAAAGCAAAGTGTAAAAGCCTTTTTACGGCTTCTGTTATATAACCTTTTCCCCAATATTCGGGCATTATCATATAGCCTAATTCTGTTCTGAAATTTTCGGGTTGCGTCCTGTAAAAACCTATAATTCCAATGCACTTGTCGTTTTCTCTTTCAGTAATAGCCCAATTGATATCGACATTTTCATCAATTTTGTTGTTGATGATTTTTATGTGCTCCAAAGCTTCTTGTAAAGTTGTTGCCAAAGGACGCGGAATATATTTCATGATTTCTGCATTTCCTCTTAGTTTTAGAATTTCTGGAGCATCTTCATTATTTAATTTTCGGAAACTTAGTCTTTCAGATTCTAAATTAGGAAACGGATTAAAATTGAGCTGTAGCATTAAAATAGAATAGTTTTTATGGTTGTTTACAAATTTAGAAAAGTTATAGATTAAAATTTTGTAAAATCACATTAAAATGATGTAAAGAGTTCTTGAACTAACCGATTTAAATTTGTCTTAACAATATTAAATTAAATGATATGAAAAATTTAGGTGTATTATTAGTTGCTGTTTTATCGTTTATTTCGTGTAAAAATACAGATAAGTCGTCTGACGAATTAGCTAAAGAAGCTACAATAGATTCTATTAAAATGGAAATGGAAAAGCAAAGAATAATAGATTCAGTACAAAGAGCAGAACAAGAAAAGGTAGTTTATGTGAATCAAAATACAACAACCACAACAGAAAGAAAAGGTTGGAGTAATACGGCAAAAGGAGCAGTTATTGGGGCAGGTGTTGGAGCAGCAACTGGACCTATTGTAAGTAAAAAGAAAGGAGAAGGAGCTATAATTGGAGGTTTAGCTGGAGCAGGAATCGGAGCCGGTACAGGAGCAATTATAGACGGTAAAAAAAAATAAAAAAGCTTGACAGTGTCAAGCTTTTTTTATTTATAAAATTGTAAAATATGTATCCTAAAATTGTTAATATTATACATTTTTTGTAATATATTAACAATTGCTTTGTTTAATTTTTTTTTGACTGAATTTTAATCTATTTGACATATAAATAACATGAAATTAAAGTATTAGACATAAGTTATTTAACCATAGTTAATTGTTTTGATTTGTACCTTTAGTAACCTAAAAAAAAATAGTAACTAAAAAGGGGAAGTAATTATTAAGCCTTGCTATTAATCTCAATTATCAATCAAAAATCAAAAACATTATGAAAACACTTATTCTAATTTTTATTTGCTGTGTTGCACCGTTGTGTTATTCTCAGACAGATGCAAGTAATTCTTCACAAGCTGAAGAATTAGATTTAAATGAACTCCCAGAAATCGTTATTAGTAAAATTGGTGACGATTTTTCTATTTATTTACCTGATAAAAATCCTGATTTAGGAGTTAGAAATATGCAAAAGTATTTTGTTGCTTATGATTTAGGAAAGGATTATGAAGGTTATGATACTTATTTAGTGATGATGAAAAATGATAAAGGTACTCTAACAGCTTCATATAATGAGAAAGGAAAATTAACTAGAGTAGTTGAAAAGTATGAAAATGTAAAGTTACCAAATGAAGTTATTGTTGCTGTAACACGAAACTTTCCTGGTTGGGCAATTGCTGAAGATAAGTTTCATTATTCACAAACAGATGGCGATATCACTAAAAAACAATATCATGTAAAAATCAAAAAAGACAACAAATTTAAAAAGTTAGTAATTGATCCAAATGGAGAAATTATTAGTGGATTATAATTTATAAATAAACCAACCAAAACTAAAAAACGCACCTTAAAAGTGCGTTTTGTTTTTTTAATTTTTATTATTTTTTCTTAAAAATCAATCCACCAATTAATGAAAAAATAATTCCTAATGGAAGTATTTCAGCATAAGTTAAAAGAATTATAAAAGCTGGATTTTTATACCATTCTTTCATCATATTCATTTCTTCAGTTTTGCTAGCTATTTCTTCAGGAGTAGCTGTTTTTGCCATTTTATTTAGGACCATCTCGCTGTATTGTTCCATAAAATTTGGAAAAAAGTTATAATAGATAACAAGCCAAACTAAAACATAAATAGTTGAAATTAATAAAGCAATTTTTAATCCTGTTAGAAATGCTTTTCCAAATGTGATTATTCCATTTTGTGCTTCACGTTGTTGTTTAATTCCTAAAAATAAAAATGAGAAAGCAAGAATCATACTTGCAAAACCTACAATTTCACTAGGTTCATTTGTTGGATTATTTTTCATGTACATCGTCATTCCAGCCATTACTAGAGAAACTGCAATACCTCCAAAAATTCCATTTCGTAGTATAATATTTTTCATAATTTGTTGGGTTTAGTTTCTCAAATATATAAAAAAACACCCGACAATAAATGCCGAGTGTTTCTAACAAACCAATCAAACTAATTATGTATGAAAAAACTATTTTTTATTCTTGATTTCTAAAAACTAATTTTCCGTCGAAACTATCTAGTAAAATAATGCTATCGGTTGTTATTTTACCCGATAAAATCTCTTTAGAAAGTTCGTTTAAAACTTCTCTTTGAATGACTCTTTTTACAGGTCTTGCTCCAAATTCAGAATCAAAACCTTTTGTTGCTAAATAATCTATAGCCTCTGGAGTAGCATCCATTGTAATGTGTTGGTGTGCTAACATTTTAGTAACACTTTTTAATTGTAAACCAACAATTTGTTTAATATTAGCTTGCGTAAGTGGAGTGAACATTACAATTTCATCAATACGATTAATAAACTCTGGTCGAACCGTTTGTTTTAATAATCCTAGAACTTCCACTTTCGCAGCTTCAGCAGCGGCTTCAACACTTCCCTTCAAGTTTTCAAATTTCTCTTGAATAATATGACTTCCCATGTTAGAGGTCATAATTATAATAGTGTTTTTAAAATCGGCAACACGACCTTTATTATCCGTTAAGCGACCTTCATCTAAAACTTGTAACAATATATTGAAAGTATCTGGATGCGCTTTTTCAATTTCATCTAACAATACAACTGAATAGGGTTTTCTACGAACCGCTTCTGTTAATTGTCCGCCTTCATCATAACCAACATATCCTGGAGGTGCACCAACTAAACGACTTACACTATGACGTTCTTGATATTCACTCATGTCGATTCGTGTAATTGCATTTTCATCATCGAAAAGATATTCAGCTAATGCTTTAGCTAATTCGGTTTTACCAACACCAGTTGTTCCTAAGAATAGGAAAGAACCAATTGGTTTTTTTGCATCTTGTAAACCAGCGCGACTTCTACGAACAGCATCACTAATTGCTTCAATAGCTTCTTCTTGACCCACTACACGTTTGTGTAATTCGTCTTCTAATTTTAATAATTTTTCACGCTCACTTTGCAACATTTTTGTTACTGGAATTCCCGTCCATTTAGCCACAACTTCTGCAATATCATCGTGTGTAACTTCTTCTTTAATTAAAGTTTGCCCTTGTTGATTTTCTTGTAATTCTTTTTGTAAAGTATCTAATTTTTCTTGAGCTTCTTTAATTTTTCCGTAACGTAATTCAGCAACTTTTCCATAATCGCCTTCACGTTCAGCACGTTCAGCTTCCAATTTGAAATCTTCAATTTCTTGTTTTACACTTTGAATATTTTCAACAACATCTTTCTCCGATTTCCATTTAGCAAAAATCTCGTTACGTTCTTCTTTTAAATTCGCTAATTCAAGATTCAATGTTTTTAATTTTACATCATCATTCTCTCTTTTAATCGCTTCTATTTCAATTTCTAATTGCATTATTTTGCGGTCCAAAACATCTAATTCTTCTGGTTTCGAATTGATTTCCATGCGCAATTTAGAAGCCGCTTCGTCCATTAAGTCAATGGCTTTATCCGGAAGAAAACGATTGGTAATATAACGTTGAGATAATTCAACTGCAGCAATAATAGCATCGTCTTTAATGCGAACTTTGTGATGTGTTTCGTATTTCTCCTTAATACCACGTAAAATTGAAATTGCACTCTCCGTATCCGGTTCATCGACCATTACTTTTTGGAAACGTCTTTCTAACGCTTTGTCTTTTTCAAAATATTTTTGGTATTCATCTAAAGTCGTAGCACCAATAGCTCTTAGTTCTCCACGAGCTAAAGCTGGTTTTAAGATGTTTGCAGCATCCATTGCACCTTCGCCACCACCAGCACCTACTAATGTGTGAATTTCGTCAATGAATAACACAATTTCTCCATCACCAGTAGTAACTTCTTTTACAACCGATTTTAAGCGTTCTTCGAATTCTCCTTTGTATTTTGCACCTGCAATAAGCGCACCCATATCTAGCGAATAGATGATTTTATCTTTCAAGTTTTCAGGAACGTCTCCATCTACGATTCTGTGCGCTAAACCTTCTGCAATAGCTGTTTTACCAACACCAGGTTCACCAATTAACATTGGGTTATTTTTAGTTCTACGTGTTAAAATTTGTAAAACTCTACGAATTTCTTCATCACGACCAATAACAGGATCTAGTTTTCCGTTTCTGGCTAATTCACAAAGGTTTTTAGCATATTTATTTAATGCATTGTATGTTTCTTCAGCAGAAGCTGAGGTTACGCGTTCGCCTTTACGTAATTCGGCAATGGCAGCTTCTAATCCTTTTTCGGTTACACCTTGATCTTTTAAGATTTGTGCAACTTTGCTTTTCGATTTAAAAATGGCTAGAATTAAATGCTCAATTGAAACATATTCGTCATTCATTTTTTTAGCAATGATGTTAGTTTCAGTTAAAGTTGAGCCAGCATCTCGAGAAAGCATAATTTCTCCACCACTAACTTTTGGAAAACTTTGTAAAGTGCTGTCTAAAATTTGTTTAAATAAGTCAACATTTACGTTTAGTTTTTTCAAAAGAAACGGCGTAACATTTTCATCAACTTCTAAAATACCTTTAAAAATGTGTTCATTTTCTAGTTGTTGATGTCCGAAACCCTGCGCAATTTGTTGTGCTTGCTGTAAGGCTTCTTGCGATTTAATAGTTAAGTTTTTTAAGTTCATATATAAAATTCTCCTTTCAAGTTATTATTAAGTTGTTTTACTAACTTTGCTTTGATTAAGTCAATTTATGTTCCAATGTAAAAAATAAGACAAAATGACTGATTTTAAGTATTTTATAATTTATTAATCAGTCAAAATGTCGTAAAATCTGACAAAAGATGAGTTTTTTTGATAAAATATTTGGTAGAGAGAATAACGAAGTAAATTCAAATGTAAATTGGATTCCTTTGACAGCTATATCTCAATTAGATGAAATTGTAGAAAATTCGAAAAATAAAACAATAGTGATTTTCAAACACAGTACACGTTGTAGTATTAGTAGGTTTGCTTTAAAACAATTTGAAAACGAATATAGTTTAGAAGATAAAGTAGATTTATATTTTCTAGATTTATTGAATTATCGTGAAGTTTCAAATGAAATTACCAATCGTTTTCAGGTGGTGCATCAATCGCCACAATTACTAATAATTAAAAATGGAGTTGCAGTTTATGATGCTTCGCATAGTGATATTCAAGCCGAAGTTTTAGGAAAATATGTATAACAAAAAAGCAACTCATTTGAGTTGCTTTTTTGTTTATCGTCTAAACTTGTTATTCGTAATAATACTTTTGAGCTTGGCTTTTAAATCTTCACCAGTATCAAAAATCATTTGTTCGTTTGTAGGGAAGGGAACAGCTCTTCTGTCGAAATATTGATAATAATTTTCGTCACAAGCACGTTTATCACCATTGTAATTTGCATAAATGTATTCAAATACAAATTCACTTGTAACAGGAAAAGCATCAATTAATTGATTTGTTCTAAAATCAATATAATCAACTTTTGCGGTAACTTGGCACGATTTAAATTGTGTAAATTCATAAATGTTTATCGAAATCGTTTTAAGATTGTCTACTTTTATTGGGTTACCTAAACTATCTTTTACAATATTACCATTAGCATCAACAAGGTTTTTTACACCATCTTTAATTTGTTTTTCTTTAATAAATTGTTTCTCTCGAATTTGTTCTGGAGACATATTTATTCCACGAAAATTAACAATCATTCCATAATCATAATTAATGTTTTTTTGACGATTGTTATGGTAAACAGTCCATTTATCATTTAACCCATAAGTACTAAAGTCTAATAAATCGTCTTGTAAACGTTGCGGAATAACCATGTTTGTTTCATTCTTAGTATAAACATTAACAAAATCGGTTCCTTTTAATTGCGCCTCGTCCATTAAAGCACGAACATCTTTATAATTAGGATTCAATTTGTCTAAATAACTTAAATCATCAAAAGCCTGACGAAAATCTAATTTGTTTTTAGAAGTCATCAGTTTTTTAGCATTGGCATACAAGTAACCAGATAAATTAGTTTTACTAGAAATTAACTCATCAGAATAATCATCCATGGGAAAAATAGCATTTCTACCTTCTTTAATTAAAGGTAAAGGCAAAATAGGTTTTATTCTTTCTTGTCTATTGTGTAATTGATTATAAAGATTAAAAACACGCTCATAATTTATAGGATTATTTTCTTTAATCAATAAATTTAAAGAGGATAAATCGCGTTGTTTAGCCTTAGCAAAAGCCTCTTCCAGCAAATACACATAATCTTGTTTGCCTTTAGCGGTTTTATTTGTTCTAAGTGCATTTACTGCTTTTTCTATAGCGGCATCATAATTTCCGTTACTTAATAACGATTGTGTAGATTTAACACCACTGCACGAAGCAATTATTGCGAATAAAAATAGTAGGATAATTTTTCTCATAAATAGAATCATTTAGGCAAAGATAAAATTTTTTAGAAGCCAACTCCTGCTGTCCGTTATATCTTTTTGTTTCAAAGCACAAAACAAAAAGGATGCCACTTCCATCAGGGCTAAAAAAAACGCCGAATTAATTTCGGCGTTTTTTAAATTATTTTATTTCAACTGCGGGAAGCAGTTTCGAAGAACATTCTCCAAAGCCTAATCTTGTTTCGCCGTTGTCGCAATAACCTCTGATGATTACTGTATCATTATCATTAATAAATTTACGCTCACTTCCGTCGTTCATTTTAATTGGGTTTTTACCGCCCCAAGTTAATTCAAGCATCGAACCAAAGCTATCTTCTGTTGGTCCAGAAATTGTTCCACTTCCCATCATATCTCCCGAGTTTACTCGACATCCGTTTACTGTATGATGTGCTAATTGTTGCGACATAGTCCAATACATATATTTGAAATTAGAGTTTGAAACTACAGTTTCTACTTCGTTTTCTGGTTGTATTGCTACCTGCAAATTAATGTCAAAGGCATGTTCGCCCTCTTGTTGTAAATAAGGGAAAGGTTTTGGGTTTTGCTCAGGACTTTTTACTCTAAAAGGCTCTAAAGCATCTAAAGTAACAATCCATGGAGAAATTGAAGAAGCAAAGTTTTTTGCTAAAAATGGTCCTAGTGGTACATATTCCCATTTCTGAATATCACGAGCACTCCAGTCATTAAATAAAACCATACCAAAAATATAATCTTCAGCTTCAGCAACAGGAATTGGTTCTCCCATCAAGTTAGCATCAGTAGTTATAAAAGCAGTTTCTAATTCAAAATCTACTAATTTTGAAGGACCAAAAATAGGTTGTGTTTCCCCAGCAGGTAACGTTTGTCCGTTTGGTCTTCTTACAGGAACTCCACTTGGTACAATGGTAGAACTTCTTCCATGATAACCTACAGGAATATGTAACCAATTTGGTAATAAAGCATTTTCAGGATCTCGGAACATTTTTCCTACGTTTGTAGCATGTTCTTTGCTACTGTAAAAATCAGTATAATCGCCAATTTGAACGGGTAATAACATTTCAATTTCAGAAACGTCAAAAAGAATAATATCTCTGTGTTCTTTGTTATCTCTTAATTTCGGATTTTCGGCATCAAATAATTCCGCAAGACGGTTTCTCACTAAACGCCATGTTTTCTTTCCATCCGAAATAAAGTCGTTCAGTGTATCTTGCATAAACATATCGTCAGTTAACTCAATTCCATCAAAATAATGTAAGCGTTGTAAAGCGCCCATATCAATGGCAGTGTTACCAATTCTTGTGCCTATTGTGATATCGTCATTTTTTGTTATAAAAACACCAAAAGGAATATTTTGAATGGGGAAATCGCAATCATTTGGAACTTCAATCCAAGATTTTCTTTTCGGGTCGTTTGCTATATTTGGCATAATATGTTGTTGGTTTGTTGTTGAAAAATTATGAATCAAATATAAACTTTACCACCTATTTAACAAACCTTTTTCGTAATTTTGACCAAATTTTAACGAATTTCTATAAAAATGCAACGCGACGAACAAATTTTTGACCTAATTCTTGACGAACAAGATAGACAACAACACGGAATTGAACTAATTGCATCTGAAAACTTTGTAAGTGAACAAGTGATGGAAGCTGCAGGTTCAGTATTAACCAATAAATATGCTGAGGGATATCCTGGTAAGCGTTATTATGGAGGATGTGAGGTAGTTGATATCGTAGAACAAATTGCAATTGATAGAGCAAAAGCATTATTTGGGGCTGAATATGTGAATGTTCAACCGCATTCGGGTTCTCAGGCCAATACAGCAGTATTTGCAGCTTGTTTGCAACCCGGAAATAAAATTTTAGGTTTCGATTTATCTCATGGTGGACATTTAACGCATGGTTCCCCAGTTAATTTTTCTGGTAAATTATATAATCCCGTATTTTATGGAGTTGAAAAGGAAACAGGACGTTTAAATTATGATAAAATTCAAGAAATTGCTTTAGCAGAAAAACCAAAATTAATTATTGCTGGTGCCTCTGCTTATTCTCGTGATATGGATTTTAAACGTTTTAGAGAAATTGCCGATAGTGTTGGCGCTCTTTTGCTAGCCGATGTTTCACATCCTGCAGGTTTAATTGCTAAAGGTTTATTAAGTGATCCTATTCCTCATTGTCATATTGTTACTACTACTACTCACAAAACATTACGTGGACCAAGAGGTGGTATGATTATGATGGGGAAAGATTTTGAAAACCCTTGGGGTTTTAAAACTCCAAAAGGAGAAATAAAGATGATGTCAAATTTATTAGATATGGCAGTTTTTCCTGGAAATCAAGGTGGACCTTTAATGCATATTATCGCTGCAAAAGCGGTTGCATTTGGTGAAGCTTTAACCGAAAACTTTTTCAATTATACTTTACAAGTTCAAAAAAATGCAAAAGCAATGGCAGATGCATTTGTAAAAAGAGGTTATGATATTATTTCTGGAGGAACCGATAATCATATGATGCTAATTGACCTGCGAAATAAAAATATTACAGGAAAAGAAGCTGAAAATGCATTAGTAAAAGCTGAAATTACAGTGAACAAAAATATGGTTCCTTTTGATGATAAATCACCATTTGTTACATCTGGAATTAGAGTAGGAACTGCAGCTATTACAACTCGAGGAATGGTAGAAGCAGATATGGAGACTATTGTTGCGTTTATAGATAAAGTAATTTCTAACTATACAGATGAAGATATATTAGAACAAGTTGCTGATGAAGTAAACGAATTTATGGCAGATAAACCAATGTTTGTTTTTTAATTGAAAAATTAAATGATTTAAATATAAAATAAAAATCCGAGCATTGCTCGGATTTTTTTATTTTGTAATTTGTAATTTTCTTATTTGTAATTTTCTTATTTGTAATTACTTTCCATCTCTATCTACCTTAATTTTTTCAGGTCGGTTTGCAAGCTCCCAAGCCAGAGCAAATGCTAATTGAGCTCTTTTTGCTAAAGCATCGTATTCAATTTTATCTGGAGTATCTGTTGGCATATGATAATCGGCATGAATACCATTAAAAAAGAAAATTGCAGGAATACCGTGTTTCGCAAAATTATAATGATCAGAACGATAATAAATTCTTTCGGGATCATTTCGGTCATTATATTTATAATCCAAATCCATTTTGGTGTATTTTTTATTCATTTCTTCATTTATTGTATGAAGTTCAGAACTTAATCTATCTGATCCAATAACATAAACATAATTGTTAGTATTTGTGTGAAGTGTATCACGACGGCCTATCATGTCAATGTTGATATCGGCAACAGTTTTATCAAGAGGAAATAATGGATTTTGAGAATAATATCTAGAACCGTGTAACCCATGTTCTTCACCTGTTACATGTAAAAATAAAATTGATCTTTTTGGTTTAAAGCCATCTTTTTCGGCTTGTTTAAAAGCTTGAGCTATTTCTAATAAAGCAACAGTTCCAGATCCATCATCATCAGCTCCATTATAAACTTCACCATTTTTCATTCCTACATGATCATAATGTGCCGAAACGACAACAATTTCATCTTTTTTATCAGTTCCTTCTATAAAAGCCCAAATATTTTCAGAATCGGGAAGCTTTGGAGCAAAACCTCTAGCCATGAATTCAGCAGGAACTTTTTGGTACCAACTATCAGCAGTAGCAGGATGGTTAATTCCATTTTTTTGATATTGTTCAATTAAATATTTTCCTGCTTTTTTTGTCCATCAGACCCTGTGTCACGTCCTTCATTTTCATCAGAAGCTACAATGTACAGATGAGTTTTAAGTTCGTCTGCTGTTATAGATTCTAAATATTTATTAACATCTGCTTGTCTATTAACTTTTATTGGAGAACAACTAATAGTAAATAAGGCAAAAGAAAAAATAGAGGTTAAAAGTATTTTATTTTTTTTCATTCATTAATGTTTTTTGTAAATGTAAACTATTTGTAGGTTTTAAAATAGAATGTTACAATTTTAATTGTTAAAAATGAGGTTAATAGACGAAAACCCTGTAAAATTATTACTTTACAGGGTTTTTAGTGGAGTCGCCGAGAATCGAACTCGGGTCCAAACAAGCAATCGAAGAGCTTTCTACACGCTTAGTTTTCACTTAGATTTTCGACTAAAAGCTAGACTGAAAACCGTCACTTTTAGCTTAGCTTTACAAGTGTCAAAGTGGATTTAAAGCTTTACCACTTCTAGGTTTACTTTTACGGTTCCCCAAAACCAAACGCCATAAACCAAGGCTTTTGAGGAGAATCTAGCTTTCCTACCTCGTAGGAACTAGGCAAATCTTACTATAATTCAGATTAAGCAGCTAAAGCGTAATTATTTTCGCCGTTTAAAGTTCGTATAGCAGATATTTACGAGCCTACCATACTTGGCTCGACGTGCTTACTAATCAATTTCACTCGCTGTCAAAACCAGTCGACCCCAGTTTTAAAGTGTAACTGTAAATAAATCATTTATCAGTATCGCAATTTCTGCGCCAAAATTACATTTTTAATTGAAAATAAAAAAATATTGCAGAAACCTTTTGCGAATGTTATATTTGCGGTACAATCAAACTACACCTAAAAAATGAAATTCGGAATTATTAAAGAACGAAAAAACCCTCCTGATAGAAGAGTTGTTTTTTCTCCCGATGAATTAGTAAATTTTAAAACAAAATATCCACAAGCTGAAATTGTTGTCGAGTCATCTGATATTAGAGTTTTTAATGACGATGCCTATATCGAAAAAGGAATTTCGATTTCACAAGATTTATCAGATTGTGATGTTTTAATTGGAGTGAAAGAAGTTCCAGTTGAAGCACTTATTCCAAATAAAAAATACTTTTTCTTTTCTCACACTATTAAAAAGCAGCCTTATAACAGAAAATTACTTAAATCAGTTTTAGAAAAAAATATAGAATTATTTGATCATGAAACAATTGTTGATGAAAATAATTCACGTTTAATAGGATTTGGACGTTACGCTGGAATTGTTGGTGCCTATAATGGTATTAGAGCTTTTGGAATTAAATATGAATTATTTGATATTCCTAAAGCTGAAACATTACCAGATCAAAATGCTTTGATTGAAAGATTACGTAAGAATAGATTACCAAATATTAAAATTGTTCTTACAGGTAGTGGAAAGGTTGCTTATGGCGCTAAGGAAATGCTTGATGCAATGAAAATTAAACAGGTTGCTCCTTCAGATTATGTAAGTAAAAGTTATGACCAACCTGTTTATACGCATGTTGATGTTTTAGATTATAATAAACGTAAAGACGGACAAGTTTTAGATAAATACGATTTTTATAATAATCCTCTAGAATATACTTCCGATTTTGAAAAATTTTCTGATGTTTCAGATATTTTTATGGCAGGTCATTTCTATGGAAATAATGCTCCAGTTATTTTAACCAGAGAAATGTTACGTTCGCCTAAATGTAAATTAAAAGTTGTTGCCGATATTTCTTGTGATATTGACGGACCTGTTGCTTGTACAATTCGTTCAAGTACAATTGCAGAACCAATTTACGGTTACTTACCAAGCGAACATAAAGAAGTTCCATTTACACACCCATCAGCAATTGTTGTTATGGCAGTTGATAATTTACCTTGTGAGTTACCAAAAGATGCAAGTGAAGGATTTGGAGAAGTGTTTTTAGATAAAGTGATTCCTGCTTTTTTTAATAATGATGCTGATGGTATTTTAGAAAGAGCTAAAATTACCGAAAATGGAAAACTTACACCACGATTTGATTATCTACAAGATTATGTAGATGGAAAATAAAGATTAAAAAATAATAATGAAATCCTGATTGTAACAATCAGGATTTTTGTTTTTGATAGGACTCTACTTTTGATATTTACCTTACTTCATTTATATTTGATATAGATTTTTACACATTATGTTGAAAAGAACTTTCCTTTATATATTTTTTCTGTTTTTTACTTTAGTAATTAAAGCACAAGAAGTTTTACCATTAGTAAAAAATTATACTAAGCAAGATTATAATGGTGATAATCAAGTTTGGAATCTTACTCAAGGAAAAGATAATGCTATGTATTTCGCTAATAATGGTTTTTTATTGCGATATGATGGTGTTAAGTGGGAAAAATATACATTACCAAATCAGTCTATAATTCGATCAGTTTACTCTTTTGAAGATAAAATTTATACAGGATCTTATAATGAATTTGGATATTGGAAAAGAGTAGACGGAAAAATGGTTTATACTTCTGTTTCTGGACCAAAAAAAGTTTTCAAAAATTACACAAATAGTGAAGAAATATGGAAAATATTTAACGTTGGTAAAACTTTGTATTTTCAATCTTTTAATGAACTTTTTGTAGATAATGGTAAAGCAATTAAGAAGATTAATTTTCCTTCACAAATTTCCTATTGTTTTGTTTTAGACGATGAAATTTATGTTGCAACCGTTAGAAAAGGTGTTTATAAGTTTAAAAATAACGATTTTCAAAAAGTTGATTATTTTTCTGCAGTAGATGATAATATTGTCCACGGTATTGAAAAGAATGAAAACGATATTTATATTTTCACCCAAAAAAATGGTGTTTTTATTAGTAAAAATAATGGAAATGCGATTCCTTGGACTCATGATATCAACGAAAAATTAAAATCTCAAATTGTTATTTCTGCCAAAATTTTAGATCATAAGCTATTTATTGGAACAGCTTTTAACGGATTGTATGTAGTTGATTTAAATTCGCAATATTTCTACAATATCAATAGGTCAAATGTTTTAAAAAATAATTCAGTTTTAAATGTATTTGCAGATAAAGAAAAAATATTTGGCTTGGCTTAGATAATGGGATTTCTCATATTGTTCAAAATTCTCCCTATAAAATTTTTGCTGATTATTCAGGCCAATTAGGAACAGTTTATGCGCTTGCAAAATATAATAATGGATTTTTAATTGGATCAAATCATGGTGTTTTTGAAGCTAATGATAAAAAAATTAGACTAATTCCAAATTCTCAAGGTCAAGTTTGGAATGTTTTAAAAATCAATAATGATTATATAATTGGACACAACGAAGGAACTTTTTTATATGCCAATGAAAGTTATAAAAGGATTAATGATTTAACTGGAGGTTGGAAACTACAAAAAGATAAATATTCAAACGATTATATTCAATCAAATTATACCGGATTGTATAAATATGTAAATGGAGATTTTTCTAAAGCTATTAAAATTAATGATAGAACAAAACCAGTAAAGGATTTTCTACAAATAAGCGAACACATTTTTATTTATACCGATAGTTATCGAGGTTTATTTAAATTAGAATTGAATCGCGATAACAGTATCAAAAAAATTACAAATCTTTCAGAAGAAAATAAAATTGATAATGATTATAATGTAAAAATGTTTCAATATAAAGGGACTGAATTATTTTATATTAACAATTCTTGGTACTCTTTAGATATTGTAAACGACAAATTAATTTTAAATGATCAGTTTAATAAAGCTTTTAAAAATGTTCAAGAGCTTATAAGTATAGATGATAGTCATTTTTTAATAAATAAAAATGGAGTTCTATACATAATTAACCAAGTTAAAGATGCTTTTGTTTGGACTCCAATTCCCCTAGAGTATTATCAAGGAAAGCTAATCAATAATGAAACAAAGATTTTTCAATTAGATAATAAGTTTTTGGTAAATATGGATGATGGTTTTTTAATGATAGATTCTATTCAAACGAAAAATCGCAACCAAAAAATTAGAATTGAAGCCTTTAATTCAGAAAATGGGATAGTTAATGAAGGTGATAATATTTCATACAAAGAACAATTAAAAGTATATGTTATTTCCGAATATTTTGGAAGCAATAAAACACTCTTATATTATAAAGTTGACGATGAAGAACTACAAACTCTAGAAAATGGATTTATTGATCTAAAAAATTTATATAGTGGTAGCCATACAATAACCATTTATAATTCAAATGATGGTGATTTTAATAAAATAGCAGCATATAGTTTCAATGTTCTAAATCCTTGGTATTTTTCATTTTGGATGAAATTGGTATATTTCTTATTAATTTCAGGTATATTTTATTTGTATTATAAATGGAATAAAATAAAGTATTATCAAAAATTAAAGCTTAAGGAAGAGGAATTACGACATAAAAATGAAATTCTTCGTTTAGAGATTGAAGCTGATAATAAAATTAAACTTCAAGAATACGAAAAACATTTACTTGAAAATCAAGTACAAGTGAAAGCAAATGAATTGGCAAGTAAGTCTTTATCTATCGTGAAACAAACAGAGTTAATAGAAAGTATTCAAAATATTTTAGATACAGAAACTACTACATCAAGTTTAAAGAATAAAATAGGTAAAGCGATAAAAATCAATTCATTAAATAAGAACGAATGGAAGTCTTTTGAAGATAACCTACTTAAAAGCAATGAAGATTTTGTCAAAGAATTATCAAAACGATATCAAAATCTTACTTCAAAAGATATCAAATTATGCATCTATTTAAAGATGAATTTATCTTCCAAAGAGATTGCTCCTTTAATGAATATAAGCTATAGAGGAGTCGAATTACATCGTTATCGCTTGCGTAAAAAGCTTGATTTAGATCCATCAGTTAACCTAAATTTGTTTATGAATAATATATTTTAAGTGATAATTTTTTATTAAAATATTATTTTTTTATAGCTTTTTTTTACGTTTTTATAACACATCATTAATACATCAAATTTATATTTAATAACACTCTTTTTGAGTGTTATTTTTTTATGTAAATAATTGATATTAAATACTTTAAATAAAATATGATGTGTTTTGATGTAGTAATGTAGTGTAATAAATAATTGTTAATACAACGTTGTAGTTGTAATTTTAGCCTATAAAACCTTAACAAAATTTTACAAATGAGACAAATTTTATTATTTATTTCATTACTCATTTTACCATTTGTTTCTTTTTCACAAGAGATAAAAGGTAATGTAGTGGATGATCAAGGTAATCCCTTAATAGGTGTTACCATACATGCCTCTCAATCTGATAAATATACCACAACAGATTTTGACGGTAATTTTGCTCTTGAAGCAAAGCAGGGTGAAGATGTTGTTTTCACTTTTATTGGTTTTGAAACATTAACAATGAAAGCTGCTCAAAATATGCAAGCAGTATTAAAGGAAAGTGTTACACAACTTGAAGACGTGGTAATGATTGGTTATGGTACTGCAAAAAAACGAGATTTAACTGGTTCAATAGTTAGTATTAAAGGTGAAGAAGTAGCTGATAAACCAAATAACAATGTTCTTAACTCATTACAAGGTAAAGTAGCTGGTTTACAAGTTGTGAATTCTGGGCAACCTGGTTCTGAACCAGATGTACGTATTAGAGGAACTATCAGTTTGTATCAAACTAAACCTTTGTATGTAGTTGATGGTATTTTTACTGATAATATTGATTTCATTAACCCTAGTGATATTGCATCATTAGAAGTTTTAAAAGATCCATCTTCATTATCAGTATTTGGTGCTCGTGGTGCAAATGGTGTAATTTTAGTTACAACTAAAAGAGCTAAAACAGGTGAGACTTTAATTAATTATAATACTTCAGTTGGTTTTAAGAGTATTACAGGACAACCTGATATGGCAAACGCTTCTCAGTTCAAAACTTTATATGAGATGCAAAGAGAAAATCAAGGTATAGCTCCTTACTCTTATTATAATTTATATGCTGCCGATACTGATTGGGTTGATACTATAGCTAATGATAATGCATTATTCTATAATCATAACATTTCATTTTCTAACTCAACAGAAAATAATAAAATATATGCTGGTTTTGGATATTCAAACGAAGAAGGTTTAGTAAAAAATGAATTATATAAAAAATTCACAGCTAATTTAAATGATGAATTAACACTTAAAAAGAATTTAAAATTAGGTCTTAATTTAAACTTTTTAGATGCTCGTTTACCAAGATTAGGCAATTTTACTAGTGCAATAAATTCAACTCCAATTGTTGCACCTTATAATAATGCTTTAGGTGTATATAATCAATTACCTACTGAAATGGGAGGTGCACAATTAGGGAATCCTCTTTTAGAAGTGGAAGGTAAAAATGGTACACAATTAAATAGAGATACTCGTTTTGTAGCAAATGTTTATGCAGAATTAAAATTTTTAGAACATTTTACATTGAGAGGAGCTTATTTAGCTGATTTAGATTATAATAAAGGTAGAGGATATACTCCCGTTTTTAATGTTTATGCTGCAGAATCTGACGACTTAACGGCTTATGGATCTAATTTATTAACAAAAGTTAATCAATACAGCAATTATAAGCAAAACTTACAGCAAGATTACACATTATCTTATAAGAATACTTTTGGAAAGCACAATGTAACTTTATTAGCAGGTCATACTCGATATGAAGAATATTTTTCTGCTATGAGTGGTACTGTTTCTCAATATGCACCAAATTATAATGCAGATGGAGTGGATACAAATCAAATTCCTAATGATCCAAGATGGTGGTATTTAAATGTATTTCCATATGGAGATCCTACAACTAGATTGTCAAATTCTTCTCAATGGGATAGAGCTACTTTATCTTATTTAGGTCGTGTTCTTTATAACTATGACGGAAAATACATGGTTAATGCTTCGTTAAGACGTGATGATTCTTCAGAAATTAGAAAAGCACAAAACTTCTGGGCTGTTGGTGCTGCTTGGGAAATTTCTAAAGAGAATTTCTTTAAAAATGATTATGTAAGCTATTTAAAAATAAAAGGCTCAATAGGTGAACAAGGTAATCAATTTACATCATTACATTATCCAACTTATCCACTTTATGTATCAGGTCAAAGTGCTGTGTTTGGTGAAAATCTTGTTCCTGCAAATATTTTAGCTTACAGAGTTAATCCAAATTTAAAATGGGAAACAGTTTTCTCAAAAGAAATAGGATTTGAAGCTACTGCTTTTAATAACAAATTATCATTAGAAGTAAATTATTATGATAAAACTACTGATGGTTTATTGGCATATATTACTACTTCAACGGATGAGTTTTATGGTAACGTAGGTGAAGTTAAAAATAATGGTTTTGAGTTTGTTGCTTCTTGGAAAAATGAAGTTAACGACAAATTTAATTATTCAATTTCAGGGAACTTAACTACGATGAATAATAAAGTAGTGAGTTTATATGATGATGGGTTTGACTATTTTTCTAACCCTACTAGAACTATTGCAGGACAACCTATTAGTTCTTTTTATGGTTATATTGTAGAAGGTGTTTATCAAACTGAAGCAGATGTATTATTATCGCCTACAAGTAATGTTGGAAATTATGGAGTAGGTGACTTAAAATTCAAAGATGTAAATGGTGATGGTATAATTACTGCTGACGATAGAACTTATATAGGTAATCCAACTCCAGATTTTACTTATGGTTTTTCAGCTAATTTAAATTATAATAATTGGAGTTTAGGATTAGATTTTCAAGGTGTTTATGGTAATGAAGTTTATAGAAATTGGGGTAATGGTTCTACATATGCTCAATTTAACTATAGAACAGCACGCTTAAATGCATGGAACGGACCAGGAACTTCAAATTGGGAACCTCAAGTTAATGATGCCTCTGGTTATAATTCAATGGCTTCTACTTACATGGTTGAAGACGGTAGTTATTTACGTTTAAGAAATGTTCAGTTAGCATATAATTTTAATGCTTCATTTTTAGATAAATTAAGTATTAAGAGTTTAAAAATGTTCTTAAATGCTCAAAATATGGTGACTTGGAGAAATAATTCAGGATTTACTCCAGAATTTGGTGGTAGTCCAACTCAATTTGGTGTAGATAATGGTTCATACCCAATTCCAGTTATTACTACTGTAGGTTTAAATGTTACTTTTTAATAAAATTGATTATGAAAAATATAAATAAGATAAAATTCTTTGCTTTAGCTTCTTTACTTGCATTAGGAGTAGCTTCATGTGATGATGATTTTTTAGATAGAAAACCATTAGGTAATGCCGCAGCAGGTGATTTACCAGGTGGTGGTTTTGAAGAAAGAACATTTGGTCTATATGGTTTAATGAGAACTTCTGATGGGGTTACAAATATTCCTAGATTGTTCTTTCAAAGTATTCGCTCAGATGATGCTATGAAGGGAAGTACTTCTTCTGATGCTTCTTTACAAGGAAATATTTTTGATGGTTTTCAATATAATGCAACAGAGACTTGGATTACTCTAGCGAATTGGAAAGGACATTATAACGTTATTTTTGAATGCAATGATATTATTACTGATATTGATGCAATTGAAAATCCAGATAATGCAACCCTTGGTTTTAAAGCAGAAGCAATGGCACTGCGTGCATTCTGTTATTTCGATTTAAGAAGAGATTTTGGTGAAGTTCCTATTATCCTTAATAAAGTTGAAGTTCCTTCTGATGGTATTGCTCCTAAATCTACAGTTGCTCAAGTTGATGCTCAAATAATTAGCGATTTAGAGTTTGCTAAAGATTACTTGCCAACGGCTTGGTCTGCTTATCCTGGTAGAGCAACAAAAGGTTTCGCACAAACATTATTAGCAAAATTATATTTATATCGTCAAGAGTGGCAAAACTGTATTGATCAATTAAACGATGTAATGACTTATGGTTATGCTTTACATAATGATTTTGTTGAATTGTTTTTACAAGATGGTGATAATTCAACTGAGTCTGTTTTTGAAATTCAATTTTTGCGTTTAGCAGGAGTTAACTATTCAAATAATTATTGGGAAGTTCAAGGAGTACGTGGTACAGGTTCTTGGGATTTAGGATGGGGTTTCAATGTTCCTACTCAAAATTTAGTAGATGCTTTTGAAACTGGAGATCCTAGAAGAAATGCAACTATTCTTTATTCAGGTCAAGGAGATGGTTATGGTTTAACAGTGCCAGATTTTCCTCCATTAGCACAACCTTATTGGAATAAAAAAGCATATAGTTTACCAAGTGAAAGATCTCAGTTTTCTGAAAATAAAAACCATTGGGCAAATATCAAAATTATGCGTTATGCAGATGTTTTATTAATGTATGCTGAAGCATTAAATGAATTAGGACAATCTTCAACAGCTATTGATTATATCAACCAAGTTAGAGCTAGAGCTAGAGGAGGAAATGTAACAGTATTACCAGATGTAACATCAACAGATCAAGCAACAGTTAGAGATGCAATTAAGCACGAAAGAAGAATTGAGTTTGCTATGGAAGGTGAAAGATTCTATGATTTAGTTCGTTGGGGAGATGCTACTACAGTTTTAGGACCATTGGGTTACCAAGCTAGAAACGAGTATTATCCAATCCCTCAATCTGCTATAGACCAGTCTGGTGGAGTTTTAATTCAAAATCCAAATTATTAATAATTGTTTTGGAACAGTTCTTTGAGCTGTTCCAATTTAAAAATATTCATTATGAAAATAAATTCAATTGTTTTATCAAAAGTAAGCGTATTTATTGCGACAACTTTTTTATTAGTTGGATGCCAAAATATGGATGAACCGGCTTTAGGAGACTACCCAACAGACGAGGCAAATATTCCTGCAGGAGATTTAAGATTTTTTGTTCCTTTCGATAAGGAGGCAGATTTAATCAGATTTAAATTTGCAGAAGATTTATCGGGATATCCTTGTTTTACACCTGATAATTCTGTTTCTCAAGAAGAAGGTGTTAATTCTGGAGCATTCAAAAGCGGAGCTTCAGGTTCATTTTTGAAGTATTTAAATGCAAATGACTTTGCAACTGTTGCAGAAAGCTTTACAGTTTCTCTTTGGGAAAAAAGAGATGGACAAACAAAAAATAATACAGGTGCAAATGGTCCTGAGTATCCTTTTAGTTTTACAGTTAAGAATGGATATCATTGGTCAGGTTCAAATTTCTTTTTATTATTAGAAGGAGATAATTCTGGATGTGCTGTTAAAGTTGTTGTAGCAACTGGTGATAATGGTTCAGGTGCAGCTTCTGCAGATACATGGTTAACTTGGGAAGGAGCAGCATCAATTCCTGGGTTATTAGATAACGAATGGCATCATTTAGTATTTGTTTACGATGCAACAACTTCTGGTTTAACGTTTTATAAAGATGGTGTTGCAATTGGTACTAAAACTTGGGGAAGTCATGGACCAATTAATTTCATGAATTCAGCTGTAACAAGCTTCAGAATTGGTTGTGGTCCAGGGTCTAGTTTTACTACTGGTGATTGGTTATCTTCTTCATGGAAAGGAAGTTTAGATCAATTTAGATTGTATGCAACAGCATTATCTGCAAGTGAAGTACAAGATTTATATACCAATAATAACTAATTATAATTTTTTAGCCTGTCATCATTGGCAGGCTAAATTTTAAAATTTCAAAATGAGAATTTTAAACTACATTTTTATTTTTTTGCTTTTTTCTTCTGTAAGTTGTTCTGATAATAGTGGAAATAGTGATGGTGCAACTACTCCAGAACCAACACCTTTATCGGATGACGAATTAATGAATTTAGTACAACGCGATGCTTTTAAATATTTCTGGGATTACGCTCATCCTAATAGTAAGTTAGCTAGAGAACGTTACGTTGTGAATGATCCTGCTTTCGATCAAAATATCGTAACTACTGGTGGTTCAGGTTTTGGTCTTATGACAATTTTAGTTGGTATTGAAAGAGGTTTTGTTCCTAGAACAGAAGCTGTTGCAAGATTAACTACAGCATTAAATTTTTTAGAGAATGCTGACCGTTTTCATGGAGCTTGGCCACACTGGATGGATGGAAATACAGGAAACGTAATTCCTTTCGGAACAATGGATAATGGAGGAGATTTAGTTGAAACTGCTTTTTTATGTGAAAGTTTTATTTGTATTCGCGAATATTTCAAAAATGGAAATACTCAAGAGCAAGCATTAGCTCAAAAAGCAGATGATTTATGGAAAGGTGTAGAATGGTATTGGTATACCAAAGGGGAAAATGCATTATACTGGCATTGGTCACCAAATTATGAGTGGCAAATGAACTTTAAATTAGAAGGATATAATGAATGTTTAGCAGCTTATATTATGGGAGCAGCTTCACCAACTCATAGTATTCCAAATGAAGCCTATCACCAAGCTTGGGCTAGAAATGGTGCCATCGTAAGTTCTGGAACTAAATTTGGAATTCCACTTATTTTTAATCACAACGGAGCAAATGGAACTGTCGGACCTTTATTTTGGGCACATTATTCGTATTTAGGCTTAGACCCAAGAGGTCTTTCAGATCAATATGCGAATTATTGGAATTTAAATAAAAATCATACAGAAATTATCTACCAACATTGTGTTACAAACCCAAACAATTATACAGGTTACAGCAATAAATGTTGGGGATTAACGGCTAGTTATACGCGTAATTCTGATGGTTCTACAGGTTATACTGCACATCAGCCAAGTAATGATACTGGTGTCATTACACCTACAGCAGCATTATCGTCATTTCCCTACACACCAACAGAGTCTATGCGTTTTCTTAGATATTTATACGAAGAAAAGAAAGATCAATATGTTGGCGTTGCCGGACCTTATGATGCGTTTTCACCTAAATACAGTTGGGTAACTCAAAGATTTTTGGCTATCGATCAAGGTACAATTGCACCAATGATTGAAAACCATAGAACTGGATTATTATGGAATTTATTCATGCAAGCGCCAGAAGTAAAAACAGGTTTACAAAACTTAGGATTTTCATCAACTCAACACGGATTTTAATGAGAAAAATTATTGCCCTTATTGCCCTATTTTTATTTAATGATATTTTAGCTCAAGATGTATCTGCCAAATTTGAAACCTCGATTTCAACAAATTATTCGTATCAATATGCTTTGCATAAACCTAAAGGAAAAGAGAAAAAGCCATTAATCATTTTCCTTCATGGTTCTGGTGAAAAAGGAGAAGATGTAGAATTGGTAAAAGTTCACGGTCCGTTTAAGTATTTAAAAACGCACGAAATTGACGCTTATGTTTTGGCACCTCAATGTCCAAAAGAAGTGTATTGGGAACCAGAATCTTTGTACCAATTAATTCAAAAAATAATCAAAGATAACAAGAACATCGACGAATCAAGAATTTACCTAACCGGTTTAAGTATGGGAGCTTGGGGAGCTTGGAATTTAGCTTTTGCGCATCCAGATATGTTTGCAGCTTTGGTACCAATTGCTGGTTTTGTAGATCGTGTACCTATGATTGAAAACTGTAAAATTGGAGAAATCCCAACGCGTATTTTCCATGGATTAGTTGATGATGTAGTCGATGTACGCTATTCGATTGATATTTATAAAAAATTAAAAGGTTGTGCCAAAGATATTGAGTTAACCATTTTTGATGATGCTAATCACGATAGTTGGTCAAGAGTGTATGATAATCCAGAAATCTATGAGTGGATGTTAAAACAGAAAAAGAACTAAAACCAGAATAAATTAAAAATTACCAATGAAACTAAGAACAATTAGTCTTTTTGTGGCAACAGTTTTGCTTTCAACTGCTACTTTTGCTCAAAAGAAAAATAAACAAAAAACAATTCCTTCAAAAGACGTTTTAGTAACAGAGTTGTTATCTAAAATGACTTTAGAAGAAAAAATAGGTCAGTTAAATTTACCAAGTGCTGGTGAATTTACAACTGGTCAAGCTACCAATTCAGATATTGGTGGAAAAATTGAAAAAGGATTAGTAGGAGGATTATTCAATATAAAATCAGTAGCACGTATTAGAGATGTGCAAAAAGTTGCTGTAGAAAAAAGCCGTTTAAAAATTCCATTGATTTTCGGAATGGACGTCATTCATGGGTACGAAACTACGTTTCCAATTCCTTTGGGATTATCATGTAGTTGGGATATGAATCATATTAAAACATCGGCTCAAATTGCAGCTAAAGAAGCAAGTGCTGATGGAATTAACTGGACATTTTCTCCAATGGTTGATATTTCTCGTGATCCACGTTGGGGTAGAGCATCAGAGGGTTCAGGTGAAGATGCATATTTAGGAAGTCAAATTTCTAAAGCAATGGTTCACGGTTATCAAGGGAATAGTTTAATGGACAACAACACTATTATGGCTTGTGTAAAACACTTTGCTTTATATGGTGCGCCAGAAGCTGGTAGAGATTATAATACGGTTGATATGAGTCACATTCGTATGTATAACGAATATTTCCCACCTTATAAAGCGGCTGTTGATGCCGGTGTTGGTTCAGTAATGGCGTCTTTCAATGAAATTGATGGTGTTCCGGCGACAGGAAACAAATGGTTAATGACTGATGTTTTACGTAACCAATGGAAATTCAATGGTTTTGTGGTAACAGATTATACAGGAATCAACGAAATGATTGAGCATGGAATGGGCGATTTACAAGCGGTTTCTGCTTTAGCAATGAATGCTGGAATTGATATGGATATGGTGGGTGAAGGTTTCTTAACTACACTTAAAAAATCTGTTGAAGAAGGAAAAGTTCCAATGGCACAGTTAGATGCTGCGGTTAGACGAATTTTAGAAGCTAAATACGATTTAGGTCTTTTCCATGATCCGTATAAATATTGCGATGTTAAACGAGCTAAAACTGAAATTTTTACAAAAGAAAATCGTCAAATTGCGCAAAATATTGCTGCTGAATCTTTTGTATTGTTGAAAAACTCAAAATCTGTTTTACCATTACAAGCCAATCAAAAAGTAGCATTAGTTGGTCCTTTGGCAATTGCTCAAAAACACATGCCTGGAACTTGGAGTGTAGCAACTAATTTCGATACGCCAATTACCTTAAGAACAGCTTTAGAAGCTAAATTAGGTCAAGCCAATGTAAATTATGCTATGGGTTGTAATTTTGATTATGATCCGGCATTTGTTGAAAAAGCAGGTTTCTTCGGAAAACCATTGCCAAGCGATAGTAGAGCGAAAGAAGTGCTTTGGGCAGAAGCTTTAGAAGCTGCTAAAAAATCGGATGTTATTGTATTTGCAATAGGTGAAGGTGCAGAATTAAGTGGAGAATCGAGTAGTAGAACCAATCTTCAAATTCCGCAAGCACAAAAAGATTTATTAAAAGAATTGAAAAAAGCGAACAAACCTATTGTTTTGGTTTTATTCAATGGACGTCCTTTAGCGATTACAGAAGAAAATGAATTAGCAGATGCTATTTTAGATGTTTGGTTCCCTGGAACTGAAGCGGGTCCTGCTATTACTGATGTTTTATACGGAACAGTAAATCCTTCAGGAAAATTATCAATGACATTCCCTAGAAATGTTGGACAAGTGCCTATTTTCTACAATCATAAAAATACAGGAAGACCTTTAAGTTTAGAAAAAACACAAAAAGGTGAATTCGAAAAATTCCGTTCTAATTATTTAGACGTTCCTAACACACCATTATTCCCATTCGGATATGGTTTAAGTTATACTTCTTTCGATTATTCTAACTTTAAAGTCTCGTCAAATACGTTATCAAAAGGTGGAAAAATTACCGTTTCTGTTGATGTGAAAAACACTGGGAATTTTGATGGTAAAGAAGTTGTACAATTATACATCAGAGATTTAGTAGGTTCTGTTACAAGACCTGTTAAAGAATTAAAAGGTTTCCAAAAAGTAGCTATTAAAAAAGGAGAAACAAAAAACATCAGTTTTGAATTGACTGAGGAAGATTTAAAATTCTATAATTCTAATTTAGATTTTGTTGCTGAAGCTGGAGAATTTGAAGTTTTTGTAGGAACCAATTCGGATACCCAAATGAAATTAAAATTTGAGTTAGTAAAATAAATTGTTTAGTTTAAATTGAAAGTGCCCTTTGGTAGTAATGCTAAAGGGTATTTTTTTAAGATCTAAAAAGATGAAAAAAATTATTTTAGTAATCGTTTTACATTTTGCTTTTCTAAGTTTAGCTCAGCAAAAAACCTTTTGTAATCCAATCAATGTAGATTACGGATATACACCATTTAAAAGTTTTTCGGCTCAAGGAAAACATCGTGCCACAGCCGATCCGGTAATTGTAAATTTTCAAAATAAATACTTTTTGTTTTCAACCAATCAAGAAGGCTATTGGTGGAGTGACGATATGTTGCACTGGAAATTTGTATACCGAAAGTTTCTTTTAGACGACAAATACACACACGATTTAAATGCGCCGGGAATTTTTACTATGAAAGATACGATGTATGTTTATGGTTCAACTCATGAGAAAGATTTTCCAATTTGGAAAAGTACTAATCCAACAAAAGACGATTGGCAAATAGCTGTCGATACATTAAAAGTAGGAGCATGGGATCCTGGTTTTTTATACGACGAAGAAAAAGATAAATTGTATTTATATTGGGGTTCAAGTAACGAATTTCCATTAATGGGAACCGAATTAAATACCAAAACATTACAATCAGATGGTTTTGTAAAACCGATGTTGACTTTAAAGCCTGAAGATCATGGTTGGGAACGTTTTGGCGAATACAGCGATAATACGTTTTTGCAACCTTTTATGGAAGGTGCTTGGGTAACCAAATACAAAAACAAATATTACCTACAATATGCAGCTCCCGCAACTGAATTCAGTGGTTATGCCGATGGTGTGTACGTGAGTTCAAATCCATTAGAAGGTTTTGCTTACCAACAACACAATCCGTTGTCGTATAAACCCGGAGGTTTTGCTCGTGGTGCTGGTCATGGTGCAACATATCAGGATAATTTTGGGAATTGGTGGCATGTTTCTACTATTATTTTGGGACAAAAAAACAACTTCGAAAGACGTTTAGGGATTTGGCCAGCCGGTTTCGATCAAGATGATGTCATGTATTGTAACACGGCTTATGGCGATTATCCAACGTTTATTCCGGAATATGCAAAAGGGAAAGATTTTACTAAAGGTTTATTTGCTGGATGGATGTTGTTAAATTACAATAAACCTGTTCAAGTTTCATCGACTTTAGGAGGATATTCGCCTAATTATGTGGTTGATGAAGACATGAGAACCTATTGGAGTGCCAAAACAGGTGAAAAAGGCGAGTGGTTTCAAACCGATTTAGTTGAAGTTTCTACTGTAAATGCAATCCAAATTAATTATGCCGATCAAGATGTAGAATTCTTAGGAAAAAGTCAAGGTGTATTTCATCAGTACAAAATTTGGGCTTCAAATGATGGTAAAAAATGGGAATTGGCTGTAGATAAAAGCAAAAATAATACAGATGTTCCGCATGATTATATTGAATTGGCAAAGCCAATAAAAGCACGCTATTTGAAATTGGAAAACCTAAAAATGCCAACAGGAAAATTTGCTTTGAGCGGTTTCCGTGTTTTTGGGAAAGGAAATGGAAAAGCTCCGGAAAAAGTGGAAAATTTCATGGTTTTACGCGCTGATAAAGCTAAATTTGGCGAAAGAAGAAGTTCTTGGATTCGTTGGAAACAAAACAATTTAGCTGACGGTTATGTGATTTATTTCGGGAAATCGCCTGATAAATTATACGGAAGTATCATGGTGTATGGGAAAAACGATTATTTCTTTACAGGAATGGATAGAACCGATACCTATTATTTCCAAATTGAAGCCTTTAATGCCAATGGAATTAGCGAAAGAACAGAAGTTATAAAAGTAGACTAATGAAAAAGCTTGTTTTTTTATTTCTTTGGATTCCCACAATGGTTTTGGCTCAAAACGATTTGAGTGTGATGAGCTATAATGTGCGTTTGGGTTCGGCTGAAGATGGTGAAAACAGTTGGGATTTTCGCAAGGAAAAAGTAGCCGAATTAATAGGCTATTACGAGCCTGATTTCTTAGGAATGCAGGAAGTTCAGAAAATGCAATTAGATTATTTGTTGGAAAATCTTTCGCAATACAAATTTATTGGTTTACCAAGAGAAAATGGGGAATTTGCAGAATATTCGTGTATTTTTTATAATGCCGAAAAGTTTAAAGTTTTAGAATACAAATCCTTTTGGTTGTCTGAAACCCCAAACGAAATGTCTAAAGGTTGGGATGCTGCTTGTCATCGAATTGTAACCTATGGATTATTTCAGGATAAAAAGAGCAAACAGAAATTTTGGATTGCCAACACACATTTAGATCACATGGGCATGAAAGCGCGTGAAGAATCGGCGAAAATGTTAGTTGAGTTTTCTAAAGAGTTGAAAACTAAAAAAAATATTCCGTTTATTTTAACAGGAGATTTTAATGCTGAGCCAAATGATAAGGTTATTTCAATTTTAAAAGATACTTTAGTTGATAGTTATACAAGTTCAAATAAAAAGCCTTATGGACCCAAAGGCACTTGGAATGGATTTAAATTTAATGATAAAATTGAAACTCGTTTAGATTATATTTTTTATACCAAAGAGAAAAGTTTAACAGTTGGATCGATTTCAATAATAGACGATTTTTACGATTTTAAATATCCAAGCGATCATTTACCAGTTTTGGTTCATTTTAAATAAAATAAAAAGGGATTACAATTTGTAATCCCTTTTTTAATTAATTCCAAAGTGTACCATCTAAACCAAGTATAGTCCCTATCCATATAAAGTATACGAATACAAGTATGCTTAATAGTATTCGTAAGAGTTTCGCAAAACTATTTTGAATAGAAAACGTGTTTATTAAATAACAACACGCACCTCCAAAAGCTCCAGCAATCGGTGTAATAATTAAAGGTCGCACAAACCAATATTCGTTCCATTCTGGTTTTGGTTGATCTACACTTAAAATGATGAAACCAACAAAAGTTAAAGCTATTATGTAGCCCAAAGCCATCATACTAACTAGATATTTTTTATTTATAAATTCAATTTTCATAATTCTATTTTTTAATTGTTATTCCAATCAATTTTTCTTGAGAAATACATTACCGCTCCTAAAATTAAGAATAATCCAATACTTCCTACTAATAAAGCGTAATCTTCTAACTGAATAATTACATAAATAAAGCTATAAAGTAACGTTAGTGCACCTGTAATAAACAATGGAAACTTCTTATTTTTCAATACAGATATCGAATATAATAACAACATTACAATAACTGAACTAGCAGCAATGGAATAAGCAATCATAAAACTTGAATGTTCGGTTATTGAAATTAGTAATGTGTAAAACATAATTAAAGCTAAACCAATCATCGTATATTGAAAAATATGAATGTTTATTTTACTGATGGTTTGAATTAAAAAGAAAATTAAAAATGTTAAACCAATTACTAAAATTCCATATTTAGAAGCTCGTTCGTTCTGTTGGTATTGATCAACCGTTTCAATTAGTTTAGCTCCATAAGAATATTCATTTAAATTAGGAATCTTCTCTGTATATTGTTGTGCAAAAGGTCTGTTAACGTGAATTAGTTTCCAATCGGCGTGAAAACTTTTGTTTGTAATGTTTTTCGTTGTATCAAGTGGCGCATAATTTCCAATAAATGACGGAGAATTCCAGTTGGCATCAATACTTGTTTTGGTTGTTTTACCAATAGGAATAAATTCAATTGAATTGCTTCCGTTGTATTGTATATCAAAGTTAAAATCTAAATTGGCAATAGAATCGAGGTTGAAATTTTTGGTTTCCAAAACATCAAAATTATTTTTAGATTCTCCATTGGTTTCCAAAGTAAATTTTTTACCATTAAGTTTAATAAACAAATCACTTTTTATACTTTTTAAGTTTGAAGTTCTAATTTGAACTGTAGCTTTATCCCAAAGTACATTTTCGGGTTTAATACCAAGTTTTTCAAAGTTGAGTTCTTTAAAATTTCCATTAACACCAACATTCGCTTTAAAAACTATTGGTTTATAAAGTCCGAGTTTTAGTTTATCAACTTTATCAACTTTTGTTGTGTGATTGAGTTCGAATGGGAAGAAATAAGCATTTTGTGTGTAGGCATATTTTTTAATGGTTTTCTCTTTAGTTTTTTTCATCTTTTTCTTCAGTTTGAGAGTAAATCTTATACGGAACTTTTAAAACAGGTCCCATTAAATTTATAGTATCTCCCCAAGAATTTGTGACTTTAATTGTTGCTTCATTTTTTCTTTCTGATCGTTCTCTAATAAGATCCTGAACTAATGTTAACGGAATTAATAAAACTAAAGTTAAAATTCCTACCATCATCATTTTGGCAGTATTTGTTTGAAACCAAGTTGATCTTTCAAATGTTTCTTTTTCTGTTTGATTTTCCATGATTTTGTGTTTATAATGTTCTTAATGTGATGAATAAATAAAATGTCGCTATTGGAATATTAGCTAGTAAAATGAGTAAGCGAATAACATACATTTCATATTCTTTGAGGTTTAGAAATAATTTGATTATTAAAATTACAGCCGCTAAAAGATTTACTAAGAAAGTGAGTACGACATAGAAGTAGCCAGTTATTATTACAAATTCATTTTTTGGGAGTACTAAGTGAATTACTAATAATAATGTTCCTAAAGCCAATGAAACTAACATGAGTTGAGTTGTTGGGTATAAGTTTTTAAACTGTTTTAGTTCGTTCATAATTATTTGATATTAAAAATTGATTGAATTGAATTTGTGGGTTGGTGTAATAATCTAAAAAAGTCTAAATCATAGAATTGATAGGCGTTTTTTCCTCTTTTGTAGCAATCGATAAAACTTTTATAATGATTAGGGTAAAAGACGATTCCTGTTGAAATAACTATAAATACAAACGGACTTTTTTTACCATTTCCCAAAAGGTAAAATTGCATGTAAACTTCTTCTTTAACAGTCGTACCAATTTTCGTTAATACATGAAAAATATCGTGTTCTTCCAAACTATCTTGTACTTGGTAGTTGTTAGTTAATAAAAATTGCCCTAAATCGTGACCTAAGCTTCCTGTTTCATTTTGTAACAATGAGCTTACGGTAACTCCCCAAGGTTCATTATTTTTAAAGAAAAACGAGTAGGGGATTTTGATAGTTCTGTACAGAAATTCGATTATTTTATCTTTCATAAAGTACTTTGTATTTCAAAGTTAAATGGTAAAAAAATATATTATTGACCTGATATTAATTTTTCTAATGCTTCAATATGTTCCTGAAACGCTTTTTTTCCAGCTTTTGTTGCTATGTATTTAGTGTTAGGTTTTCTTCCAATAAATTGCTTTTCAACTACAATGTAATTTTCAGCTTCCAAGGCTTTAGCATGACTGGCAAGATTACCATCAGTAACACCAAGAATTTCTTTAAGCGAGGTGAAATCAGCACTTTCATTAACCATCAATACCGACATAATCCCCAAACGAATTCGGTGATCAAAAGCTTTGTTGATATTTTGGATAATGTTTTTCACTATTTTCTACAAAAATAAGATTTGTTTTTATTGGTTTCTATCATATTTAAAATACATAATGCTTCCATACAAAATATGAGCAACACCAAAACCTAAAACCCAAAACCAAAGTCCGTAACCAGAAAATTCTACAGCAACCAAACCTAATATAATTTCGGTAATTCCTAAATAACGTACGTCCCTTAATGTATATTTACTAGCACTAAAACAAGCTAAACCATAAAACAAAAGTGTTATAGGAGCAATTAAGCCATAATAGCCATTACGAAGTAAAAGTAAAGCAAAAATACCGCCAGCAACTAATGGAATTGCAAAATTGATAAGTAATCTTTTTGATGAAGTATTCCAAACTTTTTCATTATTCTTCTTTGCCTTTTTAACAGTTAAAATATAAGCAGTAACTAAAGAAGCAAATAAAGTAACAAATGCGGTAAGCACGATCTTTTTAAATACTAAACTTTCTAATGTAATGAATCTATCATAATGATTATTGATAAGATGATTTACATAGAGCGCACCAATAATTGCATAAATACCAGCTAATATTCCAGAAAGTCCACTCAAAGAGAAAAATTGAGTCGAACGATTCATAATATCCTTAATTTCTTTAATGTCGTTTAAGTATTTGCTTGCTTCCATGTTAAAGTACTTTGAAAAACAAAGTAAGTATAAAAAATTATTTCTACCAAATATTTTTCAAAAAAAAACCAACATTAAATTGGTCACTATAAAAAAATAATAAAATTATGAAACACCCCTAAAGTCCCCTCAAGGGACAGTTCTTATTTTAATCTGCTATAATTGTCCCCTTGAGGGGACTTTAGGGGTGTAAATTTGAAAAGTGTAATATCTAATTTAAATTCTAAAGATTCCTCCAAAAGCAATGGTTCTTTGTAAAAACCAAAAATGTTGTTCAGCGTGATCGTCTTTACTTTGTGTAGTTCTAATGTCATTCATTTCAATATAACCACCTTTTAACTCAGCTTGAATAAAGAAATATTTTAAGAAAGTTAAGTTTAATCCAGCTTTTGCCGATAAACCAAAACCAGCTACATGAAATTGATCGTATCTTTCTTTATCAAGTAATGTTGTATTTGTTTTTGGGTAAATAAATCCACCACCTAGACCTTCAGTTAAATTGATTTGTAATTTATCAGTATTTAATGTTTTACTGAAAAGTTTACTAATATCATCTACTCTAGAAAACTCAGTATTTACATAATTTAAACCATCAGTATGTTCAAAAAGTAAAAAGTCTTCATCAAGAGTTAATTCATCTGCAGTTGGATTTTCATTATAAGATCCTGCATTTGGATAATACCCACTGTAATGAACTCTTCTGTCGTTATACATTACATATTTCATGTGATCGAAACCAATCGAAATATTGTAGTGATCTGAAATAAAATAACCCATTCTAAAGTTCGTTTGAGGGATGGTCATTCTACTAGGGTTGATGTAATCGATATGCCAACCTTTAGGTTTGTCATGTGCTTCTACATCGTAAATGGTAAAATCATAATCTTTTCCAACAAATCGAATATCCGATTTTGTATAGTTAGCTCTATTTCCTCCCCAGAAGATATAAAACTTTCCTTTGTTGTGAGCGGTGTATTTTTCAGGTGCTTCTACTATTTCTTGCGAAAAGGTGTACTGTGAAAAAACACAAAAAGATAGTACAACCATTAGAAATGATTGTTTCATATATGTAAAAAAATGTTTGTTAGTAGGGCATACATGTTATCGCTTTTTCGGGATTTGTAATACAAATTCGATTTTATTTGCGATTTCATTTAAATTTAAAAAATATAGGTTAAAATTGATTTACGGTTTTTCTAATAGCGACTAATTTTTTCATTAAACCTTCAAAGTAATCTAAGTGTAACATATTAGCGCCATCACTTTTTGCATTTGCAGGATCAAAGTGTGTCTCAATAAAAATTCCATCAACACCTACAGCAATACCAGCTTTAGCAATAGTTTCAATCATATCAGGACGACCACCAGTTACACCACTTGTTTGATTAGGCTGTTGTAATGAATGTGTTACATCAAGTACAGTTGTACCAAATTGTTTCATTGTGGGAATTCCTCTAAAGTCTACAATCATATCTTGGTAACCAAACATTGTTCCTCTATCAGTAATCATGAAGTTTTCATTATTACAGTCTAAAACTTTTTGTGCTGCATGTTTCATACTTTCAGGACTCATAAATTGTCCTTTTTTAAGATTTACTGTTTTTCCAGTATTTGCAGCAGCAACTACTAAATCAGTTTGGCGAACTAAAAATGCAGGAATTTGTAATACATCTACATATTCTGCTGCCATAGCCGCATCTTCATTGGTATGTATGTCTGTTACAGTTGGAATACCAAATTCTTTCGAAACTTTATTTAAAATTTTTAAGGCTTTTTCGTCACCAATTCCTGTAAAACTATCTACTCTAGAACGATTTGCTTTTTTAAAAGATCCTTTAAAAACATAAGGAATTTTTAAATCGTCAGTAATTTTTACAAGTTTTTCTGCTATTTGCATAGCCATTTCTTCTCCTTCAATTGCACATGGACCAGCTAAAACAAAGAAATTTCCACTGTCAGTATGTTTAATTTGAGGTATGTTGTTTAAATTCATGTTGTCTATTTTTTCGGTTGCAAAGATACTAACAATTGTTATTTTTTTGATGCTACAATTGTTACAAAATTTATTTTTCTATTTCTGTTATTGGTTTAATATTGAATCCTTTAGGACAAAGTATTTTACCTTTTTCATAAATATTAAAATGTAACGTCACTTTTTTAGGATTATTTTTAAAAGTTACTTCATAAATACCAAGTGTTCCTGCTCCCATAGTATTGTGAGTTGTAGGAAACGGGCAGCAAGTATCAATTTTTTCATATTTTTCAATGGGTTCATTATTCGGACCAACTAAACCATTAAAAAAGTATCCAATATAAATACTTTCTTGTCTTTCTAACATGAGACCAATATTGATAGGATAATCAGAATCATATCCATATTTCATATCGTTAGCATATTCTGTAAATTGAAAAGCTTTATTAATAACTTTTGGTTTCACCGCTGTTTCATCTACGTTTTTTAATGTAGATTTTGTACTAGTACAACTAGTAATTACTAGAACGGCGAAAATGTAAAGAATCTTTTTCATTATTTATTTTTTAAAAAATAACTAACTATAGCAGCAATTACTACACCAAACGATAATTTATCGAAAATGTTGTTTTTTACAAATACACCAATGTTATATTGAAAATCTGCTATTTCTTTATTGCTTGAAGCTCTTTTGGCTAATTCAAAAAAATCGGGTGACAAATAAGTAAATGTTATGTAAACTATTAAACTAGAGGTTAAAGCTATAAAAAAGGAAGCAATAATACCACTAGTTGTAGCTTGTTTCCAATTGATATTTCCTTCAAAAATTTTCTCTTTCTTTTCTTTAATTTGGAAGTAGTAAATAATAACTGCTACAAAGACAAATAGTAAATTAAATAGTGATTCGTAAACAACTTTAGTTGAATGAAAACCTAATGATTTTTCTAAAAACATCCATAATAAATAGATTGCCGCATACCATAAAGACCATTTTATTTCAACTGAATATTTGTTCATTTTGTAATTTTAATTTTAGCTCAAAGATACTGTTTTTATTGGAATTGTTTTTAACCTTATCGATGCGTATCTTTGCAATTAAAAATTGCTGTTATGAATTATTTATTGGGAACTTGGCATTGGTCAATTTCAGGTTTTTTAATTGGCTTAGTAATGCTAATTCTAATTTATTTCGGAAAAAGTTTCGGAATGTCTTCAAATTTGAGAACAATTTGTACTATGTTAGGTGCTCAAAAATTCTCTGATTTTTTTAAGTTCGATTGGAGAGAACAAAAATGGAGTTTAGCTGTTATTCTTGGAGCTATTTTAGGAGGATTTATTGCAATTCAATTTTTGAGTAATAATGAAATAGTTGATTTAAATCCTAAAACAGTTGAAGCGCTACAAAATTACCATATAGATTATGAAAAAGGGAAATTGTTACCTGAAACTCTATTTTCATTTGAAAATATTTTCACATTAAAAGGTATTGCAATTTTATTTTTAGGAGGAATTTTAGTTGGTTTCGGAACGCGTTATGCTGGAGGTTGTACTTCTGGACATGCAATTTCTGGATTAAGTAATTTACAAATTCCGTCACTTATTGCAGTAATAGGATTTTTTGTTGGTGGTTTGATTATGGTGCATTTAATTTTTCCTTTAATTTTTTAATGATGAAGTTATTTAGATTTTTTGCTGTTGGTATAATTTTCGGAATTGTTTTAACAAAATCTGAGGCGGTTTCTTGGTATAGAATTTTCGAAATGTTCCGTTTTGAATCATTTCACATGTACGGAATTATTTGTACCGCAATTGTAACGGGTATTATTGGTTTACAAATTATCAAAAAGATGAGAGTTAAAGATTTTAATGGTTATCCTATAATGATTGTTGAAAAAGAAAAAGGTTTCTACCGATATGTAATTGGCGGTTTGTTATTTGGATTAGGCTGGGGACTTGTAGGAAGTTGTCCTGGACCAATATTTATTTTAATAGGAACTGGAGCTTTATCAATGATTATTGTTTTAATTGGAGCAGTATTAGGAACATTCCTGTATGGAATTATAAAAGATAAATTACCTCATTAATGTGACTAAAGTCACATTTTTTGTTTGTAGTTAGTTTTAAATTTGTTTTCAAAATATTTAAAAATGGAAGCAAAAATTATAATTCAAAACCTTAAATGTGGTGGTTGTGCCAATACTGTTACTAAAAATTTAATGCAATTAGACGGAGTTTCTAATGTAATGGTTAATGTAGAAGAGAGTTCTGTTTCTTTCGAATTTGACTCGGAAGCAAATCTTACAGAAGTTAAAAACACTTTAAATCGCTTAGGATATCCTGAAGATGGAGAAGTAAATTCGCTATCATCTAAAGCAAAATCATATGTAAGTTGCGCTGTTGGAAAAATATCAAAATAATTTCATAAGTTTAGCTTATTTAGAATTATTTTAAATTTTGTTTTGTAAGTTTTTTTTCTTAAAAGTTTCTTAAAAAATGTTTTTATTTGCAGCATAACTTTTAAAAAATTATTACAAATGAAAAAAATTCTATTCTTATTCGTTTCTGCCTTAACATTAGGTTTAACATCATGTAGTAAAGATGATGGAGATTCTGCATCAATTGTTGGTTCTTGGGAATATTACCAGGAGGGTTTCAATTATAGTGGGCAAGAAGAATTAGGACTTCACAGTCATGATTGTACATCAAATAAAGATTATCTAGTTTTTAATGAAGATGGTACAATGACAGAATATTTTTATGATATGGATTGCGATGTTTATGCTGGTTCTGGAACATGGTCTAAAGATGGAAAAAATTTAACAGTTACACTTTATGGAGAAACTGAAACAGCTAAAATTGAAAAATTATCTTCTTCTATTTTAAAAGTAAGTATTACTTATAATGAAGGTGGTGAAAGTTATCAATTTATCCAAGTTTTCCAAAGAAAATAATTGCAAGTTAAATAAAAAAAATCCCGATGAAAATCGGGATTTTTTTATTGTATTTCAGCGCTCAAACCAGCATCGAGTAAAGCACTGCATTTGGGTTGTAGCTCTTTAATTGATCCTGTTTTTACAGTACATTTTCCTGTGTAATGTACTAAAATTGCACATTGTTCTGCTTGCAAAGGATCGTGTTCACAAACCTTAATTAAAGTTTCAATCACATGATCAAAAGTATTTACATCATCATTAAATAAAATAATTTCGTTAAGATTGTCAACTAATTCTTCTACTAAAACTTCTTCTTGTACTTTTTCTATTGTGCTCATAACCTGTAAATTAATTCTTCAAATTTAAGAATTTTTATTATATTTTAATGACATCCAGTTGTTTCTAACAATATCTTTTTCGAAAGTTAAACCTTTAGAAACACAACTTGCATTTATAGCTTCAAAATCTTCGGTGTAAAATCCGCTTAAAAATAATATTCCATTTTCATTTAAACAATCTACATAGGTTTGCATATCGTTTAAAAGAATGTTTCTATTAATATTGGCAATAATTACATCATACTTTTTTCCAACTAATAATGAAGCATCTCCTTCATAAACCGAAATTTGTTTACAATTGTTACGCTCTGCATTTTCAATTGAATTCAAATAACACCAATTATCAATATCTATAGCATCTATTGGTTGTGCTCCTTTCATTTCTGCTAAAATTGCTAAAATTGCAGTTCCGCAGCCCATGTCTAAAGTTTTTTTGCCAACTAAATCGGTTTCTAATAAGTGCTGAATCATCATATGCGTAGTTTCATGATGTCCAGTACCGAAACTCATTTTAGGTTCAATAACAACTTCATATTCAGCATTAGACTTTTCATGAAATGGTGCACGAACATAACATTTTCCATCAACATCAATAGGAGTGAAATTCTTTTCCCATTCTTCGTTCCAATTTACTTGCTCTATCTCTTCAAACTCATAAGAAATTTTAAACTCCTCATTTCCTAAAATATAAACATCGTCTAAAATGTTTTCGTTCCAAAACTCTTTTTGTATGTAAGCCGAAACTCCATTTTCAGTTTCAATAAAACTTTCAAAAGGTAATTCTCCTAATTCGGCAACTAATATTTCAGAACCTAGTTCTTTTGGTTCAACCGTAAAATGATAACCAATGTATATGTTTGACATCCTTATTTTTTTTGCAAATTTAGTTAAACTATAAGATTTGCTAAAATTTTTTATTTTTGCACGCTAAAACAACACAACAATGAAACTTTTTAGCTATTTACTACTATTCCTATTCTCAGTAATAGGCTTTTCGCAAGAAAAAAATGATTCTTTAAAAACTTCCAACGATTTAAAATTAGCTGCATTACCTTATTATAATTATGGTAAAGGATTAGGAATAACTTCAGCAGATAGTTTATTTCAGTTAAATATTCGTTTTAGAATGCAAAATAGGGTAACTTATTTTAATGAAGAAGGAAAAGATAATAGATATGAAGCACATATTAGAAGATTACGACTTCGTTTTGATGGTTATGTTTATAATCCTAAATTTATATATGTAATTCAGCTTTCTTTTGCTCCTGGCGATGTAGGCGAAGTTCATGAAGGTGAAAATATTAATATTATTAGAGATGCGGTATTTTATTACCGACCAAACAAACACTGGAACATTTTATTCGGACAAACAAAACTTCCAGGAAACCGTCAACGTGTAAATTCTTCTGGAGCTTTACAATTAACAGATCGTTCTATTAATAATGCAAAATTTACTATCGATAGAGATTTTGGAGTTCAAGTTTATTATTTACAAGAATCTCCAGAAAAATTCTCTTACAATGTAAAAACAGCAATTTCGAAAGGAGATGGAAGAAACTGGACACAAACTTCTGATGATGGAGTTGCATTAACTGGTAAAGTAGAGTTATTTCCTTTTGGAAGTTTTACTAAAAATGGTATTTACTTTGAAGGCGATTTAGTTCGTGAGAAGAAACCAAAATTAATGTTATCTGGTGTTTTTCAACAAAATAACAGAGCTGTAAGAACAAATGGTCAACTTGGAGTATTACTTTTTGAACCAAGAACAATGAAATCTTATTTTGCAGATTTAATGTTTAAATACAATGGTTGGGCTTTTATGTCGGCTTATATGCAAAGAGAATCAAAAGATTTAATTACTTATAATCCAGATGATTTTACCGATTTTAATTATGTTTTTGCTGGAAAAGGGATGGATTATCAATTGAGTTATTTATTTAGAAACGATTACGAATTAATTGGTCGTTTTTCAAATCAGTTTGTAGATAAAGAAATTAGAGTTTTTACACCAGATACCAAACAATATAGTTTAGGAGTAACCAAGTATATTAGAGAACATGCATTTAAACTTCAAGCAGAAGTAACTATGGATGAAAAAACATATTATGATGGAACTACAAAAAATAATTGGTACGTAAGAGCTCAGCTTGAAATAGGAATTTAATGTAGCTTATCCATTTCTTTTGGCTACCTTTGCTCTAATATTTAAAAATTATGCTAAACATAGGTCAATACAATACTTTAAAAGTATTACGACATACAAAAGTGGGTTTGTTCTTAGGAGACGAAGAAAATGATGTACTTTTACCAAATAAGTATGTACCAAAAGAATATTTTATTGGTGACGAAATGAACGTTTTTGTTTATTTAGATCACGAAGAACGTCCTGTTGCAACGACACTTAGACCTTATGTAAAACTTAATGAGTTTGCACATTTAAAAGTGAATTTCATTAATAAATTTGGAGCATTTTTAGATTGGGGATTAGAGAAAGATTTGTTCGTTCCCTTTAAGGAGCAAGCAGTTAACATGGAAGTAAATAAACGCTATTTAGTTTATGTTTACTTAGATGAACAAACAAATCGTTTAGTTGCTACAAGCAAGGTTAATAAATATTTCTCGGAAGATTTTCCTCCTTACGAACCTAATCAAGAAGTGGAAGTAATGATTTCACATTTTACCGATTTAGGTGTTAATGTTATTATCGAAAATCAATACAAAGGATTAGTTTTTGCAGGTGAAGTTTTCAAAGATTTAAAATTAGGAACCAAAACCAAAGCTTACATAAAACAAGTTCGTCCTGATGGAAAAATTGATGTTACTTTTAAAAAAATAGGAATTGAATCTATAGACGAAGATGCAGCAATTTTACTAAAAGAATTAAAAGCAAATAATGGTTATTTAGGTTTAACAGATAAAAGCCATCCAGAAGAAATTAAAACGGTTTTACAAATGAGTAAAAAATCATTTAAAAAAGCAGTTGGAAATTTATACAAACAAAGATTAATAGATATTAGAGAAAACGGAATATCACTATTATAGTAAGCTAAACCTACAAATTTTTGTAGGTTTTTTTAATTATACTTAAATATGCCATTCTTAGAAAATACAAGCTACAACCATCAGGTGCCTTTTTTGCATAAAAATGCTCATTTCTCTACTATTTATGCCGGAAAGTTTAAAAAGTTTTTAGCACCAAATTATTCTCGCGAAATCATTGAATTGTTTGATGGCGATTTTTTAGCTATAGATTTTCAAATTAGAAATACTAAAAAAGCAGTTATTTTGTGTCACGGTTTAGAAGGAAATTCGCAAAGAACTTATATAAACAGTTGCGCAACATTATTTCTAGAGAACGATTATTCAGTTTTTGCTTGGAACAATAGAACTTGTAGTGGTAAAATGAATCGTTTGCCAAAAATGTATCATCATGCTTCAATTGAAGATTTAGATGCTGTTATAAAATTTACTTTATCTAAAGGATTTGAAGAAGTTTATTTAATTGGTTTTTCAATGGGTGGAGCTCAAGTTTTAAATTATTTTGGCCGAATTAATGAAATAGACTCTCGAGTTAAAGCAGGAGTTTCAGTTTCTGTCCCTATTGAGATTAAGGCAAGTGCAGATTCACTTAAAAAGGGATTTAATAAAGTATACATGTACAATTTTTTAATTGGTTTAAAACATAAATTGAAATTAAAAGCAGCGCAATTTCCTGAAGTAATCACTTTAGAAAAAGTTAAACAAATTAGAGATTTCGATTTTCTAGATGATAATTTTACAGCTCCCTTACATGGTTTTATTGATCGAAACGATTATTATTACCAAGTTTCTCCTGCAAGAAGTTTAAATAATGTAAAACATCCTGTACTAATTTTAAATTCCTATGATGATCCTTTTTTAGGAGAAGGTTGTTTTCCTGTGCAACTTGCAGAAAATAAAGAGAATTTGTTTTTAGAAGTTACAAATTATGGAGGTCATTGTGCTTTTCCTATAAAAGATTCTAATTATAGCTATGCTGAAATAAAAGCTTTAGAATTTTTCAGTAATGTTAATAATTGTAAAGATGAAAAAACTCTCTTCTGAAAATACTTATTTAATTACTAGTATTTTTCTATCAATCTTGCTTCCTTTTTCTTTTTTTGAAACAGGAACAAATCTTTCTTTCTCTAGTCCGTGGTTACCAATATGGATTTTTGGCTTATTGATTCCTTTTTATGGAATTGTTCAAATAACTAAATTTACAGATGATTGGAATCTAAAATATTGGATAGGTCTTATTCTAAACCTACTAAACTTCTTTTTTGTAAATAGATTTTTTTCTATCAATTTGTGGTAATTTAATAAACAAGATTACGTATATTTGTATATACAAATATTGTATAGAAATGAATAGAAAGAATTTTATTAAATTATTAATAGGAGGTGGAGCAATGATAACAACAAATCAATTCTATAGTTGGTCTAAAGATTTAAACGAGGCCGACACTTTAATGCCGGTTTTATTTATCGGTCATGGATCTCCCATGAATGCAATTGAGGACAATGAGTTTTCTCAGCGTTGGCATAAAATGGGGCAAGAAATTCCAGAACCTAGAGCGGTTGTAGTAATTTCGGCACATTGGTTAACAAGAGGAACTTTTGTAACAGCAATGAATCAGCCAAAAACAATTCACGATTTTGGTGGTTTTCCACAAGCTTTATTTGATGTACAATATCCTGCACCAGGTGAACCTTCATTAGCGGTAGAAATACAAAAAATGATTACGAACCCAGCAGTAGAACTAGATCACGATTGGGGATTAGATCACGGAACTTGGTCGGTTGTGAAACATATGTATCCAAATGCCGATATTCCGGTTTTACAGTTAAGTATAGATTACCATAAACCTGCGGAATATCATTATCAATTAGCAAAGCAATTATTAAACCTACGTAAAAAAGGAGTTTTAATTATTGGGAGTGGAAACATGGTACATAATCTTAGAATGGTAGCTTGGGATAAAATGAATGTAGATAATTATGGTTACGATTGGGCTATAGAAATGAACAATATATTTAAAAACAAGATATTAAGTAAAGATCATAAAGCGTTATTCGAATATGAAAAATTGAATAGTGCAGCTAAATTAGCGATACCAACTCCAGATCATTATTATCCTTTAATTTATAGTTTGGCTTTACAAACTGATAATGATAAAGTAGAATTTTTTAACGATAAGTTAGTGGCAGGTTCCTTAACCATGACCTCGGTAAAAATAGGTTAATCTTCCTCTAATTCAAAAGGATAATTACCAAACAGAACAGAAAGTTGTTTTGTTTGGTAAACTTTTCTAGTAAATTTATTAGAAAGTCCTATGATAGTTACTGTATCTTTCTTCAAAGTTAAATAAGAAGTTGTGCTTCCATGCCACCATCCATTGTGATAAAACATGGTAACATCATTTTCCCATTCTCGAAGTCTTATTCCTAAACCATAATTTTTTACACCTTTACTTTCGTAACTATAACCTTTAAAAATTTTGGCTCTTAATGAATCGGAGAAAAATTTGTTAGAATAAGTTGCTAAATCAAACTTTAATAAATCTCTGGGTGTCGAATATATATTTTTATCGCCATATACTGCATCTAAATGATCGTAAGGAATTTTTTCCCAAGTGCTTTTATAAGATAAACTAGCCGTGTCTTTATCTTTTTTATAGTCAAAGATATAAGTGCTTTTCATGTTTAATGGTTCAAAAAGCAATTTTTGCATTGCTTCAGGAAACGGCATATTACTAATTTTTTCAACCAATAAAGCTAGAAGTGCATAATTTGTATTACAGTAACTAAATTTTGAATCGGGTCTAAATTCTAAATCTATTTTTCCATCACAAATAATCTTTAAAACATCTGTATTATAAAGCATTTCACTTTTATTCCAAATTTCCTTTTTATCTGTAAAGTAAGCATAGTTAGGAATACCACTTCTATGATTTAAAAGCGTTTGAATTGTTATTTTTTCGAAAGGAAATTCTGGAAAATATTTTTGAAAGGTATCTTCTAATTGCAATTTTCCTTCATCAATCATTCTCAAAATCACACTAGCAGTAAGCACTTTACTAATTGAAGCTAAATGTAAAGGAGCATTTTTATCAATCTTCTTTTTGTCTTTATAATTTGAAAAACCTTCATAATCTTCAAAAATGATTTCTCCGTTTTTGGCAACTAAAAATCCGCCACTAAAGTGATCGACATTTATTTTTTCACTATAAAATTTTGAAATTTTACTTTTAAGCTCTTTCTTCTTTTTTTATCAATTTTAGAAAAATTTACGTGGAAAGGAGCTTCAGTTTTTTGATTTGGAATATTTATTTTCTTTTGGTTCGATTCTTTTTTGCAGGAAGTAATAAAAAAAATAGTGGCTAATAGGTAAATTAATTTATTCATTTAGATTCAACAATGATGATATTGGGGTTAATTTGGGTAAGTTCGGCAATAAAATCTATTTCATCTTTTGGAGAAATGTAAACATCTTCAAATTTTTGATAATTAATAATCAACCCATAATGGTTTAAAGAAAATTTCCAAAAACTTGGCACAATAATACCTTTATGATATGATATTTTTGATATCGATTGAATTTTTATTTTCTTTTTAAATGGTCCCGATTTACAAATTAAATAACTCTCGTCAATGGTATAATTTGTTCTAAAAATTATCCAAAGTAGTAATAGAAGTGTAATGCCGTTGATAATTGTAACAATTAGTAAAGCATGAAAATCATTCGAGAAAAACACAGGTAAAGTTGTAGCAACAATAATTAAAATTACTGCTATAAAAATTACTCTAGATGTATTACTTACAGATGATTTATACATTTTACTTTAATTTTTTGGCTAAACTTTTTTCTAAACCGTCTTTATGAACTAAAACTGAAATTGCTTTTAATTTCATAAAGGCTTGACTCATGTAAACATAACCGTTATTTCCAACTCTTGCCGAATTGTTTCCCCAAGAGTTTTTTACTTTATAATAAATATTTCCTTTTTGGTCGACAACTTTACCAACAATATGCATTAAGTGATCGTCTTGAGTATTAAAATTTTCATATTCTTGTTGACGAAATTCAGGAGTTACTTTTACTTCTTCAACAATTTCCGTTAAACCATTTTTATTATCTGATTCGTTCGCAGGAATAAATGCAACACCATATTTTGCAGAAAAAGTATCTTCAGAAACATCACAATCTAATGATAAGGTATATCCTTTTTCAAGTGCATGATCAATATTTGCAATAAATTCATCTAAAGGTAAATTATACATACTACCATTTGAAAAATTATCGGGTACACTTAAAATGAAATTTTGATAATATGGCGCATTTGTAAATGAAGTTATTGTAACATAATCATTTGCATTTAGCTTGGTCATTTCATAAAAAGACTTTGGAGTATATTCTTTACCATCGTAAGTAAATTTTGAAGGAATTTCGCCTAAATAAGTATCCAAAACTTTGGAAATACTTTCTTTCCAATGTTTCGACAAAGGTTTGGTTTCGGTATACGTTTTTACCATTGCTGTTAATACAGAAACCAATTCGGTATGATTATGTTTCTTTTCGTCTTCTGTTAATCCAGTATATACAGATACAGGAACTAAACCATAATTTTTCATACTATTAATGACATCGTGAGCCAAAGCACCTTGGCTAAACTGAGCCGAACCTTGTCTTAAAACATAATTTTCAGCTTTAATAGGATAGGTTGTTCTTGCTTGATACATTTCAGATAAATCAATTTTTTTACCTGTAATTCTATAAATTTCAGACTCTAAAAATGAAGAAGTAGAAAAGCTCCAACAAGTTCCAGTATTGTCTTGAGAAATAACAGGTAAATGCTCTAAATTGATAACTTCCTTAAATTCATAGTTTTGAGAAAATGAATTTAGAAATCCAAATAAAGCTATTGCCGGAATATATATTTTTTTCATTTTAATTAAATATTTTCATTTTTTTTAAATGGAATGCTCATTTTGAATACTTTGCAAATTTTAGTACTTTTTTAGTTGAGCATTTCATAATTTTTATTTTTAAGAAACCGCAAGTTAAAATAAAAATGGCGTATTTTTACGTTCAAATTTAGAAAATAATAGTTAAATATTAATATTTAAAACATTCTGTTATGAGTAAAATCGAATGGCAAACCGTTAGAGAATACGACGATATAACTTATAAAAAATGCAATGGCGTTGCTCGTATTGCATTTAATAGACCGGAAGTAAGAAATGCTTTTAGACCAAAGACTACAGCTGAACTTTTAGATGCTTTTAAAGATGCACATGAAGATACTTCAATTGGTGTAGTTTTATTATCAGCAGAAGGGCCTTCTCCTAAAGACGGAATTTGGTCTTTTTGTAGTGGAGGAGATCAAAGAGCACGAGGACATCAAGGTTACGTAGGAGAAGATGGTTACCACCGTTTAAATATTTTAGAAGTACAACGTTTAATTCGTTTTATGCCAAAAGCTGTTATCGCAGTTGTGCCAGGTTGGGCTGTTGGTGGCGGACATAGTTTACATGTTGTTTGCGATTTAACTTTAGCGAGTAAAGAACATGCTATTTTTAAACAAACAGATGCAGATGTTACTAGTTTTGATGGTGGATATGGTTCTGCATATTTAGCAAAAATGGTAGGACAAAAGAAAGCGCGTGAAATTTTCTTTTTAGGTAGAAATTACTCGGCACAAGATGCTTACGAAATGGGAATGGTAAATGCCGTGATTCCTCACGATGAATTAGAAGATACAGCTTATCAATGGGCACAAGAGATTTTGGAAAAATCACCTATTTCAATCAAAATGTTAAAGTTCGCCATGAACTTAACCGATGATGGAATGGTAGGTCAACAAGTTTTTGCTGGAGAAGCAACTCGTTTAGCTTATATGAGTGATGAAGCAATAGAAGGTAGAAACGCTTTCTTAGAAAAACGTAAACCTAATTTCGAGAAAAAATATATTCCTTAATAAGTAATTAGTGAAGAGTGATTAGTTACTAGTTTTTAGCTAATCACTTTTTACTTTTCACTAATCACTAAATAAAATGAAACATTGGATTCTAGCCGCGCGTTTGCGAACTTTACCATTATCGTTATCAGGTATTATAATGGGAAGTGCTTATGCGTATTATCAAAATAAATTTAACGGAGCTATTTTTGGTTTAGCGATTTTAACGACCTTGTTATTTCAAATTCTTTCAAATTATGCAAATGATTATGGAGATGGTGTAAAAGGAACTGATGCAAATAGAATAGGAGAAAAACGCCTAGTTGCGGCTGGTGTAATTACAGCAAAGCAAATGAAAAATGCTGTGATTCTTTTTTCATTTTTATCGCTTTTAAGTGCTTTAGCCTTAATATTTGTTGCTTTTGGAAAAGATAATTTTACATACATTGTTATTTTTACTTTGCTAGGAATAGCATCGATTGGTGCTGCAATTAAATACACTGTAGGTAGTAATGCTTATGGATATAGTGGTTTAGGAGACGTTTTTGTTTTCATTTTCTTTGGATTAGTAAGTGTTGTAGGTTCAAATTTTTTATATGTAAAACATTTTAATATTGAAGTTTTATTTCCAGCAATTGCAGTTGGTTTTCTTAGTGTGGCTGTTTTAAATTTAAATAATATGCGAGACATAGAAAATGATAAAAAGCAAATAAAAATACATTAGTTGTTAAATTGGGTCTAGAAAAAGCAAAAACATATCATTATATTTTAATTTTTACTGCTCTGGTCTTGTTTATTTTCTTTAATGGAATGTTAGGGCTCAATATGTATGTGTATTTGCCCATTATAGTGGTATTGGCATTACATTTAAAGAAAGTGAAAAATTCGAAAAAATACCCTGATTTTGATCCTGAATTAAAGAAAGTAGCCTTAAGCACATTTGCGTTAACTATTTTATTTTGGTTAACTTTACTTATCACTAATTACTAAATAAATTAAACTATGAAAATTACTTTTTACGGTCATGCTTGTTTGGGAATTCAAGTTAATGATGTTCATGTTTTAGTAGATCCTTTTATTACAGGAAATCCAAAAGCCGCTCATATAGATATTAATTCTCTTAAAGCCGATTATATTTTACTAACTCATGCACATCAAGATCATATTTTAGATGTAGAAGCTATTGCAAAAAGAACAGATGCTGTTATTGTATCAAATTATGAAATTGCATCGCATTACGGTAATAAAGGCTTTCAATATCATCCAATGAATCATGGTGGAAGTTGGGATTTTGAATTTGGAACTTTAAAATATGTAACTGCACATCATACATCTTCTTTTCCAGATGGAAGTTACGGTGGTCAACCAGGTGGATTTGTAATAGAAGGTGAACATAAAAACATCTACATCGCTGGAGATACTGCACTTACAATGGACATGAAATTGATTCCAATGCGTACAAAATTAGACTTAGCAATTTTGCCTATAGGAAGTAATTTTACAATGGATGTTGAAGATGCTATTATTGCTTCAGATTTTGTACAATGTGATAAAGTTTTAGGTTATCATTTTGATACTTTTGGTTACATCGAAATCAATCATGAAGAAGCAAAACGTAAATTCTTTGATAAAAACAAAGATTTAATGCTTTTAGAAATAGGAGAATCAATTGAATTATAATGTTAGTTTAGTTTGTCATCTCGAGCGGAGTCGAGAGATTAGACAAATTATTACATCTCAACTCCGCTCGATGTGACATTAAATATGAAAGCTTCATACAAAAAATACATTTTAAATTTTAAAAGACCAAGTGGAACTTCTCGAGGAATATTAACTGAGAAAGAAACTTGGTTTCTTGTTTTAGAAAAAAACGGTAAAACAGGAGTTGGAGAGTGTGGTATTCTTAGAACCCTTTCAATAGATGATAGACCAGATTATGAAAAAAAATTAAAATGGGTTTGCGAGAATATTCATTTAGGAAAAGATAAACTTTGGGATGAATTAATAGAGTTTCCGTCAATTCAATTTGGAGTGGAAATGGCTTTTCTTTCGTTAGCTTCAAAATCTCCATTTGAATTATTTCCAAGTGAATTTACAGAAGGGAAAAAATCAATGGAAATTAATGGCTTGGTTTGGATGGGAGAACAAGCTTTTATGAAACAACAAATTGAAGAAAAATTAGCACAAGGTTTCCGTTGTATAAAGTTAAAAATTGGAGCAATAGATTTTCAAAAAGAATTAGATTTATTACATTTTATTCGCCAAAATTTTGATGAAAAAACTATTGAAATTCGTGTAGATGCAAACGGAGCTTTTGTATTAAACGAAGCTTTAGATAAATTAAATCAATTATCTGGTTATAAATTACATAGCATCGAACAACCAATTAAAAGTGGGAATCTTAATAGTATGTCAGAACTGTGTAAGAAGACACCTTTTCCTATTGCATTAGATGAAGAACTAATTGGCGTTTTTGGATTGAAAAACAAAGAGCAGTTATTAGAAAAAATTAAACCGCAATATATTATTTTGAAACCAAGTTTAGTTGGCGGTTTTAAAGGAACTTTAGAGTGGATTTCACTTGCTGAAAAGTTAAATATTGGTTGGTGGATTACTTCAGCTTTAGAAAGTAACGTCGGATTAAATGCAATAACTCAATTTACATTTACATTAAATAATCTCATGCCGCAAGGTTTAGGAACAGGAGGTTTATATACCAATAATTTTGATTGCCCTTTATTTATTAAAAATGGAAGAATTTATTATAATCCAAACGAGAATTGGAATTTTATTTTGTAAAAATAATTTTTGTAAATCTTAACTTGTTTCAGATTCTACATAAAAAAAGCAACTTTTAAAAGTTGCTTTTTTTATAACGCATTGTATGTTTATACATAATTATTTTTTATCGGTATCGATATTTACTTCTGTTTGAGTGTCGTCATCTTTTGTTGAAAATTCAACACCATCACTACTAATGCTTACCGAGGTTCCGTTTGCATCATCTTCCGCCGGAGTTTCTGCTGGAACTTCTTTTTCGACCACAACAGTACTATTTTCTTCTTTTTTCTCATTACAAGCAACTAAGCTCATAATAGCTAAACCTGTAAAAATTAAACTAACTTTTTTCATAACATTTTATATTTATAATTACTGATTGCAAGTTACCAAGGTTGTTTGCGGTTGGTGTTATAAAATTTTTAGAATGACTTATATAATTTTAATATTTCGTATATAATATTAAATTTGTACGTAATTTTAGTTCAAGTTTAGGATTTAAAGTTGTTTCCACAATTTTTAACTTCTAACTTTTGACTTTTAACTTAAAAACCATGTTTCGATTAAAATTGCCAACCGACCCAAGATGGGCAAATATTGCTGAAGGAAATTTAGAAGAGATTTTATCAGATCACGCTTGGTGCGAACAAAAAGCTGCTACAAATGCAATTAATTTAATTATAAATAATTCCGAAAAGCCAGATTTAGTTGAAGAAATGTTGAAAATTTCTATTGAAGAAATGGAACATTTTAAAGCAGTTCACGATATTATTCAAGAGCGTGGTTATGAGTTTAAAAGAGAACGCAAAGACGATTATGTAAATGAATTGGCAAAATACATGAAGAAATCTTCAAACGGAACTCGAGAATCAGGTTTAATAGAAAGATTACTTTTTGCTGCAATGATCGAAGCGCGTAGTTGTGAGCGATTTAGAGTGTTGAGCGAAAATATTCAAGATAAAAAATTAGCAAAATTTTACAGAGATTTAATGGAAAGTGAAGCAATGCATTACACAACATTTATCAACTTTGCAAGAAAATATACCGAAACAATAGATGTTGAAAAACGTTGGAACGAATGGCTCGAAGAAGAAGCTAAGATTATAAAAAATTATGGTAATAAAGAAACCGTTCACGGTTAATAAATAAAAAAATAAGATGACATTAATAAAATCAATTTCAGGAATTCGCGGAACAATTGGCGGAAATGTTGGAGATAACTTAACACCAGTTGATGCAGTTAAATTTGCTTCGGCTTACGGAACTTTCTTAAAAAATGCGAATCCAAATAAAAGATTAAAAGTTTGTATTGGTCGCGATGCTCGTATTTCGGGACCCATGATTCACAATTTGGTAGTGAATACTTTAGTGGGTTTAGGAATTGATATTATCGATTTAGGTTTATCAACAACACCAACAGTTGAAGTAGCTGTTCCATTAGAACAAGCCGATGGTGGAATTATTTTAACGGCTTCTCACAATCCAAAACAATGGAATGCTTTAAAGTTGTTAAACGCTAAAGGTGAATTTTTAAGCGGAGCTGATGGCGCTCAAATTCTAGAAATTGCCGAAAGTGAAGCTTTCGATTTCGTTGATATTGATTCTTTAGGAGAAATTACTGAAAACGATGCCTACATGGATATTCACATTGATGAGGTGTTGAATTTACCATTAGTAGATGTTGAAGCAGTAGCTCAAAAGAAATTTAAAGTTGTTGTTGATGGTGTAAATTCTTCAGGAGGAATTATTATCCCAAAAGTTTTAGAACAAATGAGTGTAGAAGTAGTAAAATTATATTGTGAACCAAACGGACATTTTCCTCATAATCCAGAACCTTTAAAGGAACATTTAACTGATATTTGTGAGCTAGTTGTTGCTGAAAAAGCCGATTTTGGAATTGTAGTTGACCCAGATGTTGATCGTTTGGCTTTTATTTCAAATGATGGAGAAATGTTTGGTGAAGAATATACTTTGGTTGCGATTGCTGATTATGTATTGAGTAAAACTCCAGGAAATACGGTTTCTAATATGTCTTCTTCTCGTGCTTTACGCGATATTACAGAGAAACACAACGGAAGTTACCAAGCAAGTGCTGTGGGCGAAGTAAATGTGGTAGAATTAATGAAGAAAACCAATGCCATTATTGGTGGAGAAGGAAATGGCGGAATCATTTATCCAGAAATTCACTACGGACGCGATGCTGTTGTTGGTGTGGCTTTATTTTTAACGTATTTAGCAAACCAAGAAAAAACTGTTGCCGAATTACGTGCAAGTTACCCGCAATATTACATGAGTAAAAACAAAATTGAGTTAACACCTCAAATTGATGTCGACAATGTTTTAAAAACGATGACAGAGAAATACTCAAGCGAAAGTCATAGTGAGCTTGTCGAACTATCTACAATTGATGGTGTAAAAATTGATTTTGCTTCTGAATGGGTGCATTTACGTAAATCGAATACGGAACCAATTATTCGTATTTATACAGAAGCACCAACACAAACAGCTGCTGATACTTTAGCTGAACGTTTTGTAAGTGAATTGAAAGTTATTGCTGGGATTTAATATTATGTTTTTTATTGATGGCAGAATTTAGTCAAAAAAGGTATAGAATAACAATTGGAAATATATCTTCAATAATATTATTCTTTTTTGCCGTTTATTTTTTTGTTAATCCAGGCCCAAAAGGTTATGGAATGATGGCAGGCATTGGATTAGCACTTTTTTGTGTAATAGTATTAATAGTGGATATTTTATTTCAAAAAATAATTAAAAATTATTTGATATTAACTGTGATTGAATTAATTCTACTAATTATTAGTTTTATTTTTGTTTAATAAAGAACTTATTTTAAAAATGAATAATTTTTTTTCAATTGTAGTTAGTTTAATATTATTAACAAGCTGCACATCTAAGAAACCTGATATTCCTTCATCTTTAGATCCAATTCATATTCAAAATGCCACTAATTTTGCTAAAGTGCAATTTGAAAGTTATACGACTGGTAAATATGTACCATTAACCAAAGATATTGCTACGCCTAAATTGGTTAGAGAATGGAGCGAAGTTGAAGAACAAAGAACAAGTAAAATAATTAATGAGAACTTTGGAGATTTACAAGAATTGAAAATAGTTCAAACTGTATTTTACGATAATAGTTATGTTTATAGGTTTAAGGCAAAATATTCAAAATTAGAGGATTACTCAGAAATAAGAGTTTATACAACTTTACAGCATAAGGTAGAAGGTTATATTTTAAAACCAGTTTGGTTAGATAAATATACAAAGTATAAACCAGGGAAATTTCAAGAATATATTAAGAGTGGAGTATAAGCTTCCATATTTAAATTGATAAAATCAAAAAAGCAGATTCCTAAGAATCTGCTTTTTTGATTAATTAATGTTTATGTTTTTTGTTTTTGTACTTTTTATTTTTGTGTTTATCTTTTCCATAATAACGATATTCAGTCACATGAACTGTATTATAACGTTGCGGATAATCACCTCTAAAATCTAAACCAATTTGCACGGCTGCACCTAGATTTACGTTTCTAAAAATTGATGGAATTGATGCTGAAATTGACCAATTTCCTCCGTTTGCATAAATATAAACTCTGTCTTGTAAATCGTAATACATATTTTGAGTAGGAAAGTAAACGTGTCTTACTTTTGCTCTATATCCATTTGCTGGAGCCCATGGTGGCGGACCTTGTGCAAAAATGTCTTGTGTTACAACTGTCGTTAAAAAAAGAGTTAACGCAATCACTAATCTGTTAAATTTTATCGTTTTCATAGCTCTTTATTTTTATGGTTTAGTAACTATAAAACAAGAGTCGTGCCAAAAAACAATTACTATTGAGGTTGTTCGTCAAAATTTACCATCCAATTAATACCAAATTTATCAGTAAACATTCCAAAATAAGCACCCCAAAAAGTATTATCCATAGGCATAATAACTGAGCCACCAGTTGATAATCCATTAAACAATTTATCAGCTTCTTCTCGACTTTCAGCATTAATTGATATAGAAAAATTATTTCCAAAAGTTACATCTCCGCTCATAGAAGTACTATCACTTGCCATTAATACAGAATCTTTTCCAATTCTTAAACTTACATGCATTATTCGTTCTCCTTCTTCTTCACTAACTGTAGGATAATCTTCACTTGGCGGCATGTCTTTAAATTTTCCAATATAATCAAATTCTCCTCCAAAAACCGATTTATAGAAATTGAATGCTTCTTCTGTATTGCCATTAAAAGTTAAATAAGCGTGAACTGATGCCATAATTTTTAGTTTTAGTTGAAATTGTTTAAAATAGCTTGCCAACCATCTCGTTACATGTAAATTGAATGAGTTTGTTCGGGTTCAAAGTTTCCAGAAACTAAAGTTTTTCCATTGAAAGATGTAAATTCTGTCCAAACTTTTTCAGCAGGTGCATTTATAGTTGTAGAAAATGTGATTTGCTTCATACCTTTTTATTTTAGGAATATAAAGCTACGATTTTAAATTGAGATTACGAACTGCAGCTCAACATCGAACAACCTATTTTTGTTCGCGCCCAATCAGGTCTTTTAGCAAACCATTTTTGGTATTGTGGTTGTTCATCATATGGTTTTTTGAGCATTTCAAACAATTCTTCCAAAATGGAATAATCGCCTTCATCTGCAGCTTCAATTGCTAATTGCGCCATGTAGTTGCGCAAAACATATTTTGGGTTAACCAAATTCATTTTAGAAGCTCGTTCTTCATTTGAAAAGGTTTCTTCTTGTAATCTTTCTAAGTATATAGTAAACCAATACAACCAACTTTCTTTAACTGAATCTTTTACGGTTTCTGGAATATAAAATGCAAAGTTGATTTTATCTAATGCTTTTTCGGCTGTGTCATTTTTTGAAACAATTGCCAATAAACGATAGAAAATCGTCATATCAGTTTCGGTTTCACGAAGGGTAACTAATAATTGATTAACAATCGATTCATCTGAAGTTTTTGGGTTTTGAATACCAATTTTGGTACACATCATTTTGGTAAAATCCGATTGGAAAGAATTAGAATAATCTTCTAAAATGGCTTCCAAAGGTTTTACTTCTTCAATTAATGGATACAATGCATTTGCTAATTGGAGTAAATTCCAAAGTGCAATATTTGGTTGGTTTCCAAAGCGATAGCGTTTTCCTTCGGCATCTGTTGTGTTTGGGGTCCAATTTGGATTAAAATCGTCCATCCAACCATACGGACCATAATCGATGGTAATTCCGTGAATCGACATATTATCGGTATTCATTACACCATGAACAAAACCTACACGTTGCCAATGTAAAATGAGATTTTTGGTTGTTGTAGTAACTTCTTGAAAGAAATCGAGATATTTTTGTTTGTTTGTCAGACTGAGCTTGTCGAAGTCATTTTTGTCAATTTCAACAGGCTCAATTTGACTCTCTAAATGTGGAAAATAATGTTTAATAGTAAAATCGGTTAATTTTTTTAAGTTTTCAATATCATTTTGAGCCGAAAACAATTCGAAACTTCCAAAGCGAATAAAACTTGGTGCCACTCTACAAACAATGGCTCCTTTTTCATAATCGGGATGCCCATCATAAAGTACATCGCGCAAAACTTGATCGCCAGTTTCTAATAAAGCTAGTGAGCGAGTACTGGGAACACCTAAATGATACATCGCTTCGCTGCATAAATGTTCGCGAATAGAGGAACGTAAAACCGCTAAACCATCACCACGACGCGAATAGGGTGTTTTTCCAGCTCCTTTTAGTTGTAAGGTATAAAACTGGTTATTATGTTCAACTTCAAAAAGATTTATTGCTCGTCCGTCACCTAATTGTCCTGCCCAATTACCAAACTGATGTCCGGCATAATTCATAGCAAAAGGTTGGGTGTTTTCGTATATTTTTTTTCCAGAAAAAACTTCTAAAAATTCAGTTGAAGATAAATCTTCAGATGATAAACCAACTAGAGAAGCAACATCTTTTGAAACGTGAATTACTTTTGGATTACTTGGAACTTTAGGTATAACAAAAGAAAAACAGGCACCAGGTACCTGTCTTACTTCGTTTATTGTATTAGGATCAGAAGGAAGTTCTGAGATAAATCTATTTTGAATGTTTAGGTTCATATATTTAAATCTAAAAAATGAAAGAATCTAAAAAATCAAAAGAAAATTATTTAGATTATTCCTTTTTTTCAATTTTTTAGATAATTACATTGCATTAACAATCGCTAAGAAATCATCAGCCTTTAGCGCAGCACCACCAATTAGACCGCCATCAACATCTGGTTTAGAGAAAATTTCTTTAGCATTATCAGGTTTTACACTTCCACCGTATAAAATAGAAACATTATCAGCTACGTCACTTCCATAAACTTTAGCAATTAGTTCGCGGATGAATTGGTGCATTTCTTGTGCTTGTTCAGGAGAAGCAGTTTCTCCAGTTCCAATAGCCCAAACAGGTTCGTAAGCTAAAACAATACATTTCCAATCTTTCTTTTCCAAATGGAATAAACCATCACGTAATTGGTATTCTACAACGTTGAAATGATTTTCTTTTTGACGGTCTTTTAATTCTTCTCCAAAACAGAAAATAACACGCATTTCATGTTTTAAAGCAGTATCTACTTTGTTTGCTAATAATGCATCTGTTTCATGAAAATAAGCACGACGCTCACTATGACCTAAAATAACTGTATTTACACCAATATCAGTAAGCATGCTTGCAGCAATTTCACCAGTATAAGCTCCACCTTCTGCTTGGTGCATATTTTGAGCAGCAACAGTAATATTTTTACCATTTACAGTATCGACAGCAGTTTTTAAATTTACAAATGTAGGAGCTACCACAACTTCGCAATTAGGAGTTCCGTTTTTTGCTATTATATCTTGTAATAAGGCAACAGTTTCAGAATTGTTTTTATGCATTTTCCAGTTACCAGCAACAATATTTTTTCTCATTTTATTTGATTAAGGCTTAAAGCAATAACACTTTAGGCAATTAATAATTATTTTTCTAACTTTTTAAGTGTTTCTTCAATTTTGATATCGTCTGCTTCAATTGCTTTGTATAATGCAATGTTACCTTCTTTATATACAATCATGTAACGAGGAATCCAATCTAAATCTATTGATTTTCCGAAAACACCTTTCATTCCATCTGAAGTCAGATAATGTTCGCCCACAACATCGTATTTAGCAATACCTTTTATCCAAGCATCATAGTTTTTATCCATAGAAATAAATAGATAAACAATATCAGGATATTTTTCTTGTACTGCTTTTACTTTTGGCATACCTTTTACACAATCGGGGCACCAAGAAGCCCAAACATCGATAAAAACAGTTTTTCCTTTGTATTGATTGATAATTTCACTGAAAGTAATTGTTTCATTTTGTTTTGAAGTCATTACACTTTCTAATGCTTCTTTTGTAAATTCTTTTTTACTTTGAGCTTCACATGAAACTAATGTGAAAACTGTTACAAGTATTATGAGTATCTTTTTCATCTAAATGTAAATGTTTAGTTCAAATTTAATCAATTAGAAAAGTAAAACGAGAGTTGATAAATTATTTTAACACTACTTTATCGATATCGTTGAAATGTTTTTTATCCGTAATGGTTCCTTGCTCTAAAATTACAATACTTGGATTAGCTCTTTCAATAGTTTTAAGTGTTGTAGCATCGCAAAAATAATAGTCGAAAGTTAGCCCAAATTTCTTTTTATATTCTTCAATTACTTCCGAACCAGAAGACGTCATACCTAAAACCATATAACCTTTTTCAGAAGCTTTTTTATAAAAATCTTCAAGTTTTTCCATTCCTTTTTCTTTTGATTTCGTTAAATCATAAGAAATTAATAAAGCTACTTTTGGTTCGTTTAAAATTTCTTCAGTAAAATCGGATCCATCTTTTTCAATTGAAAAATCGTGAATAGGAGGAACGTAACCTTGTTTTATTAATTTATCTTTTCTGTCTACAAATTCTGCATTTTCAGGAACTTTATTCGCCATAACATCGTCATAACTAATTTCGGTATCTACGCCATTTATTTTGTAAATGAAAACCATTTCATATTCACTCTTTTGTGCTCCTTCAGGAATTTCCATTCCTTTTTGAATATTGGTTCCAACTTTGTATGCTCTAAAATCTATAATTGGTAAATGTTGTAACACATAATAAGCCATAAATAAACATAAAGAATAGGTCGTAAATACAGCATAATTTAAAGGAACCTTACTTAAAATAGGTTTTATGAATTTTTGATTGAAGAATAAAATTAAAATGAAGAACAATAGAATAACATCTTTTGTAAATGATTCCCAAGGAGTTAATTTTAACGCATCTCCAAAACAACCACAATCAGTTACTTTATTAAAATAAGCCGAATAGAAAGTTAAAAACGTGAAGAAAACAATCATAGCAAGTAAACTCCACATTGTGAATTTAGGTTTAAAACCTAATAATAACATAACTCCCAAAACAACTTCAAAAATCACTACAAAACATGCAATTACTAAAGCATACTGAATCAAAAATTCCATGTTTAGAACATTTGCATTAAAATATTCTTCTAGTTTATATGAAAAACCAACGGGATCATTTAGTTTAATTAAACCAGAAATAATGAATAATATACCAACAAGAAATCTTGAAATTTGAGTAATAATGTTTCGCATTTTTTTAATTTTTTCTAAAATTAAGGCTTTAGTTATAATTAAGCTGTCAATGAAATGTTAAGCACTTGTTAATCGTTTAAGCTTTACCTAAATGAATTAAAGCAAAAACAGAGTAGTTAATCATATCTTGATAATTTGCATCGATACCTTCCGAAACTAAAGTTTTTCCTTTATTATCTTCAATTTGTTTTACACGCAATAACTTTTGCAGAATTAAATCGGTTAAACTACTTACACGCATATCGCGCCACGCTTCACCATAATCATGGTTTTTATCTTCCATTAATTTTTTGGTTAGGCTAATTTTTTCATCATATAATTTTACAGCTTCATCATAATTCAAATCGGGTTGTTGTGCAATACCTTTTTCAATTTGAATTAACGCCATAATGCAGTAATTGATAATACCAATAAACTCTGAAGTTTCATCTTCATCAACTTTACGAACTTCATTTTCTTGTAAACTACGAATGCGTTGTGCTTTAATAAAAATTTGATCGGTTAAAGAAGGCAAACGTAAGATTCTCCAAGCGGTTCCGTAATCTTTTGTTTTTTTAGTGAACAAATCGCGACAAATCGCAATTATGCTATCATATTGTTGTGAAGTATTCTTCATTTATTCGGTATATTTGTATGAAATTTTTTCAAAAATAATCATTTAAAAGAGAAAAGAAAATAGAAGCAAGAGAAAAGAATTATAATTTAAATATTGTTTTTGACTTAGTTCTAATCGACAACTGTTAACCGTTAACTGCAGACAGAATAAATGACAATTAATTGTAAAGGTAATTTAATCGATTTATCTTTTCCCAAAGTGATGGGAATTTTAAATTGTACGCCCGACTCATTTTTTGATGGCGGAAAGTATAAAAGTGAATCTGATATCTTACATCAAGTTGAGAAGATGTTAGAAGAAGGTGCAACTTTTATTGATATTGGTGCCTATTCAAGTAAGCCTGGAGCCGATTTTGTTTCCGAAGAAGAAGAATTAAAACGAATTTTACCCATTCTAGATTTAATATTAAAACATTTTCCAGAAGTTTTACTTTCGATTGACACTTTTAGAAGTAAAGTAGCTCAAAAAGGAGTAGAACATGGAGCTGCAATAGTAAATGATATTTCTGCGGGATTATTAGATGAAAAGATGTTGGAAACTGTTGCAAAACTGCAAGTTCCTTACATCATGATGCATATGAAAGGGAATCCACAAACGATGCAAACGTTAACGCAGTATGATGATGTTGTGAAAGAGATGATGTTTTATTTTTCGGAACGCATTAACAAAGCTAGAAGTTTTGGTTTAAACGATATTATCATTGATCCTGGATTTGGTTTTGCAAAAACATTGGAACAAAATTATGAAGTACTTCATAAAATGGAATATTTCAATATTTTAGAATTACCAATTTTAGTTGGTGTTTCGAGAAAATCAATGATTTATAAAACGCTCGAAAATTCGCCACAAGAAGCTTTAAACGGAACTTCGGTTCTAAATACAATTGCATTGCAAAAAGGAGCCAATATTCTTCGTGTTCACGATGTAAAAGAGGCTGTAGAATGTGTAAAGTTGATTGAAAAATTAAATAATTAAAAGATCAAAAAATGAAAAAATACATAGTTTTAGCTGCTACTTTAAGTTTGTTTTCTTGTAAACAAGAAGATGTACAATTAGCAAAAGCAGATGTTTCGGTATTGGCTGATATTCAAGATCATTCTCCAGTTTATATGTTTTTTAGAGAAAATGAAAAAGATACTGTTGCCGAAATTAATCGAAACAACACTATTGGAACAACTAATTGGATTTTCAATATCGACAAACGTTTGCCTTTACATGCTATAATTCCCGATTTAATTAAACTTCAGGATAAAAAGAAAAATGGCATGCATAAAAAAGAAGGAACTATTAATGTGTTTTCTTATGCCGATAGTTTACATCAAAATTTAGCTTTTTTACCATTTACAGATGTTCAATATTTTTATGATACTGAATTCTCGAAATTCTTCATTAAGAAAAAAGCCGAATTATACATGCCGTATAACAATTTTACTATTAATTTTAGGAAAGATAATACAATTACAATTGACGGACATGAAATTGATAAAGAAGAACTAGCGCCTTACATTCAAGATTTTTCTGATTTTATGAGCGAAGGAAAAAATACCATTTTACATTTAAATTTTGATAAGCATTTGACTTTTAATCAATATTTACAAAACAAATTAATGTTGTGGAAAATTACTTCAGATAGAATTCAAATTTCTTCTTTCGAATTTATTTACGACGAAACAAAACTACCGGAATGTGGTTGTGAACTATAAATAAAAAAATCCCGCTAAAAGCAGGATTTTTTTATATGATTTTAATACTATTATTTGAATTCAGACATTACATCTTCAGAAGCTTCTTCCTCCGATTTCTTTTTTGGCATTTTCTTCTCGAAAAGTTTATTAATTTGCTCTAAGCTAAACTCTTTTGAAGCACCAGTGTTACCGTAAGCTTTGTTACTAGTTAAGAATTGAACGAAAGTTCTATCTAAACTTTTTCTTGAATAATGTAACCAAACATATTCATTAGGTAATTCTAATTTAATGTCTAATAAAGGATCAGAATTAAAACCACCAACAATAATTTTGTGTAAATTTTGGTAATCGTTATCTAAATCTTTAAACGAGAATGATTTTGTTGAGTTATCTTCAGATTCTGTGTTTTTGTAGAATAAAGTAACGTTATTTCCTTCAGTTTGAACATAAATATCATTGTTCCCAATATAACCAAGTTTAACAACTGGAACTCTTTCGATTACTTTAATTTGAGAGAATGATAATGCTGACGTCAAAAGGGCAAAACCAAAAATAATTTTTTTCATATTTGATACGTTATGAGGTTAAGTTTTAATTTTGTCTAAATATATTGTAAATTTTTTCAAAAACAAAAATAAAGATTTAAGAAAAGAAATTTGTTAAGTTGGTTTTATGAAAAGAATAAATTTTCTATTAAAAAAATGTTTTTTTATTGATGATGATAGGGTTCGTTTCTCAAAATTGTAAATCCGCGATAAATCTGTTCTATAATAAATAGGCGAACCATTTGATGTGAAAACGTCATTTGCGATAACGAAACTTTGCCTTGTGCCGTTTTATAAACCGTTTCGCTAAATCCGTAAGGTCCACCAATGACAAAAATTAAAGTTTTGGTTCCGGCATTCATTTTCTTTTGTAAAAAATCTGAAAAACCAACACTCGAAAACTCTTTTCCGTTTTCATCTAATAGAATTAAATGATCGGTTGGCGTGAGTTTCGACAAAATCAATTCGCCTTCTTTTTCTTTCTGTTGAGCTTCACTTAAATTCTTTACATTCTTTATATCGGGAATAACTTCTAAATCAAACTTTACATAAAACCCTAAACGCTTGGTGTACTCATCAATCAACGATTGCAAGTTTTTGTTGTCGGTTTTTCCTATGGCTAAAAGTTTAATGTTCATTTTGTTAATGTGTCAAATAGACAATAAGTCAATGAATCAATGAAATTTAATCGTCACATTGACACATTGAGAATTGGCTTATAATTTCAATTTCTCTTTCAAATAAATTCCGGTAACCGAATCTTTGTTTTTCGCAATTTCTTCCGGTGTGCCAAAAGCCACAAGTTTTCCGCCATTTTCGCCACCTTCCGGACCAATATCCAAAATATAATCGGCACATTTGATTAAATCTAAATTGTGCTCAATTACGATAATCGAATGTCCTTTTTCCAATAAAGCATCAAAAGAAGCCATTAATTTTTTGATATCGTGAAAATGCAATCCCGTTGTGGGTTCGTCAAAAACAAACAAGGCTTTGTCTTTTATCGTTCCTTTTGCTAAAAACGAAGCCAGTTTAATACGTTGCGCTTCACCACCAGACAGGGTAGAAGAGGATTGTCCTAATTGTACATAACCTAAACCTACATCTTGAAGTGGCTGTAATTTTTGAGTGATTTTAGTTTGATTGTGTTTCGAAAAGAATTCAACTGCATCGTCAATCGTCATTTTTAAAATATCGTCAATATTTTTTCCTTCGAAAGTAACTTCCAAAACCTCTTTTTTGAAGCGTTTTCCGTTACATGTTTCACATTCTAAATGAACATCGGCCATAAATTGCATTTCAATAGTCACTTCGCCATCACCTTTACAGGTTTCGCAACGACCTCCATCCACATTAAAAGAAAAATGTTTCGGTTGGTAACCACGTAATTTGGAAACTGCTTGTTTCGAAAACAAATCGCGAATATCGTCATACGCTTTAATATAGGTCACCGGATTGGAACGCGAACTTCTTCCGATAGGATTTTGGTCTACATATTCAATGTGTTTGATGTTGGCAAAACTTCCTTTTAATTCCGAAAATTGTCCCGCTTTTTCACCAACACCATCTAATTGTTTTTGAATAGCCGGAAATAATATTTTCTTTACCAATGTACTTTTTCCACTTCCCGAAACTCCTGTGATTACAGTTAAACAATCTAATGGAAACATGAAATCTTGATTCTTTAAATTGTTTTCGCGTGCGCCAATAATATCAATATGATGTTTAAATTTGCGGCGTTTTTTGGGAACTTCAATTTGTTCTTCACCATTCAAATATTTAGCAGTAAGTGAATTGGCTTTTAAAATTTCGTCATAGGTTCCTTGTGCGACTAATTCTCCGCCGTGTGTTCCTGCTTCCGGACCAATATCAATAATCATATCGGCAGCTTTCATAATATCTTCGTCGTGCTCTACTACAATTACAGTGTTGCCCAAATCTCGGAGATTTTTCAAAACGGTAATCAATCGTTCTGTATCTTTTGGATGTAAACCAATACTTGGTTCGTCTAGAATATACATAGAACCTACCAAACTACTTCCTAAAGAGGTTGCCAAGTTAATGCGCTGCGATTCACCACCAGAAAGTGTTGCGGAATTTCGGTTTAAGGTTAAATAGCTCAAACCAACATCTGAAAGGAAAGCCAATCGATTGTTAATTTCAATTAAAAGACGTTTGGCAACTTTGGCATCGTATTCTGATAATTCCAACGAATGGAAAAATGGAATCAGCTTAACAATTGGTAAATCGACCAAATCAGAAATGGTTTTTCCGCCTACTTTTACATAATTAGCTTCTGGTCTAAGACGTTTTCCATTACATGTCGTACATTTTGTTTTTCCGCGATAGCGCGATAAAAGGACACGGTTTTGAATTTTATAATTTTTCTCTTCTAGTTCGGTAAAGAAATCATTTAAACCTGTAAAATATTGGTTTCCGTTCCAAATCAACGCTTTTTGTTCGTCAGAAAGTTCAAAATAAGGTTTGTGAATGGGGAAATCGAATTTGTAAGCACTGTTCACCAATTGGTCACGATACCAGCTCATACTTTCGCCACGCCAAGGAAAAATAGCATTTTCATACACCGAAAGTGCAGTATTTGGAATAACTAATTCTTCATCAATTCCAATAATATTTCCGTAACCTTCACATTTTGGACACGCACCATAAGGATTATTGAAACTAAATAAATGAATATTTGGTTCTAAAAATGAAATTCCATCTAAATCAAATCGGTTGTTAAATTCAAATCTTTTTTCAGTGTTTAATGCTTTTAAAACACATTCACCTTTACCTTCATAAAATGCGGTTTGAATAGCATCGGCTAAGCGATTAAAAAATTCTTCTTCTTCTTTAACAACAATACGATCAACAATTAATTCAATAGTTTTAGCATTATCAATTTTGTCTTCTTGTTGAACAAACTCATCTAATCGAATGGTTTCGCCATCAACCAAAACACGAGCAAAACCTTGCTGTAATAAAATATTTAGTTTGTCTACTAATGTTCGTCCGATTTCAACGTGTATTGGTGCCAGCAATAACCATTTAGAATCTAAATCGAAAGATTTTACAGTTTCAATTACATCGGTAACGGTGTTCTTTTTTACTTCTTGTCCGGAAACAGGAGAGAAGGTTTTACCAATGCGGGCGTATAAAAGTTTAAGATAATCGTAGATTTCTGTTGAAGTTCCTACAGTAGAACGGGCATTTGTAGTATTAACTTTTTGCTCAATAGCAATTGCGGGAGCTATACCTTTAATATATTCTACTTTTGGTTTATCTAAGCGACCTAAAAACTGACGCGCATAAGAAGATAAACTTTCTACATAGCGACGTTGTCCTTCGGCATATAAAGTATCAAAAGCTAAACTCGATTTACCAGAACCCGATAATCCTGTGATTACAACTAATTTATTTCTTGGAATAGCAACATCAATATTCTTAAGATTATGAAGTTGAGCTCCTTTAATAAGTATGTTTTTTTTTGGTTCAAGTTTTAAAAAGTCGGTTGTGTTCATAGTTTTTCGTAAGATTTACAAAATTAAGAATTTTTTGACTCTTTTAACTAATGGAATTATAAAGTAATTTTAGAAAAGTGTTGAACAAATTGACTATAAATCAAAACTATTAGGAATAAAACTCTTGATTTTGTGATAATTTTTTAGTATTTAGAGAAAAAGTTTGATAAAAATTTGGTTATTTGACTTTTTTTCTTTTAAATTTGAATCTATAAATCATAAAATACTTTTGCTTATAACAGAAAAATACTTTTAGACTTTAATTAACCCAAAAAATTAACTAAAAGTATTGTTATGGCTAGACATGAACTATCAGATGCTATCTTGGTAAAGAATTATGTAGAAGGAGATGAGATTGCCTTAGCTACATTAATTGAAAGGCATCAATCAAAAATTTACGGTTTTATTTATTCAAAAATTCAAGACAGAGATATTTGTGATGATATTTTTCAAGATACTTTTGTTAAGGTTATTAAAACTTTAAAAACCAAATCCTATAACGAAGAAGGTAAGTTTTTGCCGTGGGTTATGCGAATTGCACATAACTTAATTATAGATTATTTTAGAAAATCTAAAAAGATGCCGATGCATCGAGACAATGATGAATATTCCATTTTTTCTTTAATTTCAGATACAAGCCCAAATGTTGAAAGTAGAATTATTACCGAACAAATTGAGTTAGACCTAAGCAGAATTATTGATGAACTTCCAGATGATCAAAGAGAAGTATTGGTAATGAGAATTTATCAAGACTTAAGTTTTAAGGAAATTGCTGATTTAACAGGAGTTAGTATTAATACTGCTTTAGGAAGAATGCGTTATGCTTTATTAAATTTGAGAAAAGTTATCGACAAAAATCAAATTATTTTAACTGGTTTACAATAAAGTGCTTTTTGTTGCGTTGTAGTTATATATTTTTATTATAATCTATGGCAAAACTTTACTCTAAGAAAAAATTAGCAAACCAAAAAGAAATGTTACCTAAAAAAGAAACGATTTCGTTTATTCTTAATTATTCAAAAGCATTGAGTATTACAAAGGTGGGTAAATTTCAATTTGAAACTATTGCTAATTAATGAGAAAGCTTCGTAAAGACTACGAAGCTTTCTTTTTTATTTTTTGTATTCATCAATTACTGATTTTCTGCCAATAGTTTTAGTAATAATATCTTTATCTAAATTCCATCCGCGAGCTGGCGAGTATTCTCTACCGTAATAAATTATTTGTAAATGTAGTTTGTTCCAAGATGCTTCGGGAAATAATCTTTTTGCATCTTTTTCAGTTTGTTGAACACTTTTTCCATTACTCAAATTCCATCGGTACATTAATCTATGAATGTGAGTATCTACAGGAAATGCAGGAACACCAAAAGCTTGACTCATTACAACACTTGCCGTTTTATGACCAACAGCCGGTAAACTTTCTAAAGCTTCAAAATCTTGAGGAACTTCCCCATTGTATTTATCAATTAAAATTTGCGACAAGCCAAAAATCCCTTTAGATTTCATTGGTGTTAAACCACATGGGCGAATAATAGCTGCAATTTGTTCTACGCTCATTTTTACCATATCGTATGGATTATCAGCCTTTGCAAAAAGCGATGGCGTAATTTTATTCACGCGTTCATCAGTGCATTGAGCCGATAGTAAAACTGCAATTAAAAGTGTGTATGGATCTTTATGATTTAACGGAATAGGAGTTTCCGGATATAATTCGTTTAACGTATTTATAACAAATGTTACTTTTTCGTTCTTTGTCATTTTTGTAAATTTATACTTTCAAAGATAATAGAAAATAGAGAATAGAATAAAGATTTTTAAATATCAACAAATTAACGAATAACAAATTAACAATAATATGATAACATTAAAAGCAGGAGATAAAGCGCCCAACTTTAAAGGATTAGATCAAGACGGAAAAGAACATAAATTAAGTGATTATAAAGGAAAAAAATTAGTAGTTTTCTTTTATCCAAAAGCGAGTACGCCTGGTTGTACTATGGAAGCATGTGATTTAAGAGATAATTTTGAGCGTTTTAAAGCTAATAATTATGAATTGCTTGGTGTTAGTGCAGATAGTGCTAAAAGACAAGCAAATTTTATTGAAAAGAATAATCTACCTTTTCCTTTATTAGCAGATGAAGATCATGCCGTTATATATGCATTTGGTGTTTGGGGGCCAAAGAAATTTATGGGAAAAGAATTTGATGGAATTCATCGTACAACATTTGTAATTGATGAAAAAGGAATTATTGAAGATGTTATTGAGAAGGTAAAAACCAAAGAACATGCTAATCAAATCTTAAAATAAAAAAATCCCGGTTAATCCGGGATTTTTTATTATGCTTTTTCGACACCAACTTTTTCGTCGTAGCCAAATAAACGTTGCGTTTTAATTAATTCGGCAATACCATCAGGAAGCATTTCTTCCCAACCGCTATCTCCATTACTAATCATTTTAAGAACTTGTCTTGAGAAAATTTCTAAGTTTTGTTCTTCAAAGTCTGTAATATCAACTACTTTTCCGTTGAATTTGAAGAATTTATACAATTCTTTCATTCTAGGATGTACTTTTAAATTATCAGAATCAATAATGTTTCCTTCTTCATCCTTCATTGGATATAAGTAAACTTTTAAGTCGCGGTAGAATAATTTACCAAAAGCTTCTAAAATTCCACCAGATAGATGACGGTAATATTTTTCGTCAAAAATTTCAACTAAATTACTTACACCCATGGTTAATCCCATTCTAGCTTTAGTATAATTAGAGAAATATTCTACGACTTTAAAGTATTCTTGGAAATTTGAAATCATTACCGTTTGACCAAGAGAACATAATAATTCTGCTCTATCTAAGAAATCTCTTTCGTCAATTTCACCTTCAGCTTTCAAGTTAGAAAGTGTAATTTCAAAAACTACAAATGTATTTTCTTCGTCAACTTTGTTTTCTTGAATGAACATGTTATAAGATTTCATATACATGTTCATATTTACTTTGGTAACAGGTCTAAAACTTCCGCGTAATGCCAAAATGTTCTTTTTATAAAGTACAGCAGCAGGAAGAATATTTTTACCATCAGGGCCAAACATAACGGCATCAGTCATACCATTTTTAACCAATTGTAAACTCATTAATCGGTTGTCTACATTTGCAAATCTTGGTCCCGAGAAATTGATAGTATCAATCTCTAATTGGTCTTTATCTAAGTGATCGTATAAATAACGAAGTAATCTTTTAGGATCGTTGTGTTTGTAAAATGCTCCATAAATTAAATTTACGCCAAGAATTCCTAATGTTTCTTGTTGTAAACGAGCATCTGTTTCTTTAAAGCGAATGTGAAGTATAATTTCATTATATTCTTCATCTGGCTCTACTTGAAATTTGATACCTACCCAACCATGTCCTTTATATTGTTTAGCAAAATCTATAGTGGCAACTGTATTGGCATAACTAAAGAAAATTTTATTAGGATGTTTGTCTCTTTTTAAACGTTCTTCAATTAATTTTGTTTCGTGAGCCAACATTTTTTTAAGACGACTTTCAGTTACATAGCGACCATCTTCTTCAATTCCATAAATTGCGTCACTGAAATCTTTATCATAAGCCGACATAGCTTTTGCAATAGTTCCTGATGATGCACCAGCTCTAAAAAAATGACGAACTGTTTCTTGTCCCGCTCCAATTTCGGCAAAAGTTCCGTAAATACTTTCGTTTAAATTAATACGTAATGCTTTATCTTTAATCGAAGGAATTTGTTCTATTACCTTATCTCCTCTAACCTCAATATCAGTTATTATGCTTTTCATTAAATTATAGTATTTAAACTCTCTTTTTAATTAAGTATTGCAAAGTTAATGAAATACTCCATAATATTACTGTAAATATTATTATTTTTGCATCATATGCAGGGTTTAACAATAAATTTTTTAGGAACTGGAACCTCTCAAGGAATTCCAGTAATAGGAAGCAATCATCCGGTATGTTTGAGCGAAAATTCTAAAGACAAAAGACTTCGTGTTTCGGTTTGGATTTATGCGCAAGATTTTTCGTTAGTAATTGATTGTGGTCCAGATTTTAGACAACAAATGCTTACGAATAAATGTGAATTTATTGATGGAATTTTGTTCACACACGAACATTCTGATCATACTGCTGGTTTAGATGATATTCGCCCTTTTTATTTTAAACAAGGTGATATTCCTGTTTATGCTCATGAAAGAGTACTTAAAAATTTAGCAAAACGTTTCGATTACATCTTTAGTAATGAAAATAAATATCCAGGAGCACCTTCTGTAACCCAAGTAGAAGTAAAAAATAATGAGTCTTTCTTTGTGAAAAACTACGAAATTATTCCAATTAACGCTTGGCATGGTAGTTTACAAGTTTTTGGTTATCGAATTCAAAATTTTGTGTATTTAACCGATGTAAAAACTATAGATTTAGAAGAAGTTGAAAAAGTTAAAGGTTGTGAAGTATTGGTTATTAATTGTTTAAGAGAAGAACCGCATAACACGCATTTTAATTTAGAAGAAGCATTAGAATTTATATCTTTGGTTCAACCAAAAAAGACATATTTAACGCATATCAGTCACATTTTTGGATTTCACGATGAAATTCAGGAAAAGTTACCCGAAAATGTTTTTGTAGCCTACGATAATTTAGAAATAACAATTTAAAACTATGAGAAATATATTTTTATACCTATTTGTATTTTCAATGTTAATCAACATATTTCAATATGTTAATTCAACCAAAATTTTAGAATCGAAAGATAGAGAAGTAGAACTTGTGAAAAATAAACTTAAAAAGTCGCACGATTCTATTGTTGAAGTACAAATGAACGACTATTTTGATATTGCAAATGATGAAGATGCACAAGAATATTATTTTACTCGTGGTTTAGATTATCAAAAAGTTATTGCACAAGTAAATGAAGATTTAGTTTCTTTAAATACAAATCCAAAAGGAAATCCATTAGTTCCTTATGAACCAATTGACGACCGACCATTTATTGTAAACAAGGCAAAAGTTTTAAATCATAGATGGATTATTGCTGAATATTCTAACGGAGATTTATGGGGACAAATTTTAATAAAATATTTCTTTAGTGAAGATAAACCAACTGAATTTCAAACTGTTGATACAGTGCTTTATGAAAGACAGAAAGTAGAAAAATAAAAAAGATAGAAGAGGTTTTTAAACCTCTTTTTTTATAAATTTCGCTTATAATTCTATAAAATATATTCATTTGTTAAGTAAAAAATTATAGGACTATTTTTTACTTTTGAAAAACAAAATATTTAAAATTCATGAAAATAGTAATATCTCCAGCCAAATCTTTAGATTATACAACCGAGTTACCAACTAAAAGATATACTGAGGCTCAGTTTTTAAATAAATCGGAAACCATTCAAAAAACATTGAAAAAGAAGAAGCCTAAAGATTTGATGGAATTAATGAGTATTTCAGAAAAACTAGCCGATTTAAATTGGCAACGCAACCAAGATTGGCAATTGCCTTTTACGCCCGAAAATGCACGTCCGGCAGTTTATGCTTTTAATGGCGATGTGTATGTGGGTTTAGATGCGTACACAATTCCGGAAGAAAAATTAGATATTTTACAAGAAAAATTGCGAATTCTTTCGGGTTTATACGGTTTGTTGAAGCCTTTAGATTTGATTCAGGAATATCGTTTGGAAATGGGAACTTCGTTGCAAGTGGGAACCAAAAAAAATCTGTATGAATTTTGGAAAAAGACGATTACTGATGCATTGAATAAAGAATTAGAAAAAGACGAATTGTTTATCAATTTAGCTAGTAATGAATATTTTAGTGCGGTCGATGTAAAGTCGTTAAAAGTTCCAGTGATTACTCCTGAATTTAAAGATTACAAAGATGGAAAGTTAAAAATGATTAGTTTTTTTGCTAAAAAAGCCAGAGGTTTAATGGTGCGTTATATTATTGACAATAACGTGGAAACATTGGATGAATTGAAAAACTTCAATTACGAAGGCTATGCTTTTGATGCCAATTTAAGCCAAGGAAACAAATTAGTTTTTACTCGTTAATGCTTCAATAAACTGAGCAGATTCTTTTAAAACAATTTCAGGATTTTCTCGATGCGCCGTGTGACCGACGTTGGCTATAAGTAAAGCTTTAGAATGACCTTTGGTTTGCGAAACAATTTTTTCAACTTGTTCCAAAGAACCGAATTCGTCATTTTTACCTTGAATAATGAGTGAATTACATTGAATTTGCTTTACAAAATGCTCAATATTCCAATTTTGATATTCCTCGGAAGTCCAGGTTTTAGTCCAAGCGTTAAACAAAGCCTCAACTTTATTATCGTGATAGCGTTCTAATTTCTGTTTTTGATTAGTCGTTTTATATTGATGAATTGCTTCACGAATGCCATTTAGCGTAATTTCTTCAACAAAAATATGAGCGCCTTCGGTAATAATTCCAATTGTTTTTTCGGGATATTTTGCAGCAAAAATCAGTGCGATAGAACCTCCGTCACTAAATCCGAATAAAATGGCATTTTCAACTTTCCAGAAGTCTAGTAATTTAGCCAAAATATCAGCTTCTTGTTCTAGATAATTTACGTCTCGTTTTTCATAAGAAAACGGACAAGATTTTCCATAACCTTGTCGGTCATATAGAATGACGTTGCATTTTGTTTTTTCAGCCAATTGCAAAGGAAAATCGCGCCATAATTCTATACAACCTAGCGAATCGTGTAAAAAAATAATTGTAGGCCGGTTAGGGTAGTGGTCTATTTTTTGAAAAGCAATTTGGGAAAGATTTATCACAATTTTTTTTCCAAATATAATTAAACTTAAGAGATGAAAATTAAAAAAGCCCTTTTAAAAAGGGCTTTTTTATTAATGCATAGCTTCGCTTAAATCGACTTTATTTTTACCTTTTTTAATCAGTAAGATGAAAGGAATACAAATTAAAAACAGCAATCCTAAATACATAAAAACATCCATATAAGATAAAACAGTACTTTGTTTGGTAACTGATAAATCAATTAATTGATAGGCTTTATCTAAAGCTTCGTTTGGACTAAAACCTTTGGCAATAAAGTTTTGTTGAAGACCTTGAATGCGTTGTTGTACCATTGCATTAGCACCATCAATATTTTTAATTAAATTCACTCGATGTTCTTGTGATAATCTCGAAATGAATGTAGTAATAATTGCTATACCAAAAGATCCGCCTAATTGTCGCATCATTCCTGTGAAAGCAGCACCTTCACCAATAGACTTCCCTGATAAAGTAGAAAGTGAAAGCGTTGTAATGGGTACGAATAATAATCCTAGACCAAATCCACGAACAATCAGTGGCCAAAACATGTGTTCTTCACCCGTATCAGGAGTCATAATGTTATGCATCCAAAACGTAAAGACAAAGAACATCAAGAATCCTCCTGCAACTAAATAGGGTTGAGGTACACCTTTCTGAATTAATTTACCAATAATAGGCATCATAAAGGCAGTCATTAACGAACTTGGTATTAATAACAAACCAGCATCTGTGGCTGTCCAACCTAAAACAGATTGTGTATATATCGGAATAATAAAAGTTGAACCGTATAGCCCAAATCCAAGGACAAAACTCAAAATGGTTCCGACTCTCAGGTTGTTATCTTTCAAAACCCTTAAATTCACTATGGGATATTCGTAGACGAGTTGCCTCCAGATGAAGAAAAACAAGCCCACAAAACTCATGATACTAACTATAACAATAACATGATCATTAAACCAGTCGTCTTGTTGTCCGTGTTCCAATACAAATTGTAGCGAACCGATAAACATGGCTAGTGTAATAATTCCCCACCAGTCCACTTGATTGCTTTTTAATTTATCTCCATATTTAGGACTTTTAACATAAGTTAAAGTCAATAAAGTAGCAATAATTCCAATCGGTACGTTGATGTAAAAGATATAAGGCCAAGAGTAATTATCTACTAAATAACCTCCAAGTGGCGGACCTAATGTTGGTCCAACAATTACACCCATACCATAAATAGCTTGCGCCATACCTCTTTTTTCTACCGGATAACTTTCAGTAATAATCGTTTGAGAAGTTACCAAAAGCGCTCCACCACCTAAACCTTGAATGAATCGGAAGAGAACAAGTTCCCAAATTCCGGTTGCATTTCCACATAAAAAGGAAGAAAAGGTAAAGATGATAATAGAAGCGGCAAAGTAATTTCGTCTACCAAATTGTTGCGATAACCAACTAGTCATTGGAATTACAATTACGTTAGCAATTGCATAAGCCGTAATTACCCAAGCTACATCGGTTAAAGTAGCTCCTAAACTTCCACGCATGTCGTTTAAAGCTACGTTAACAATGGTAGTATCTACAATTTCCAATAAAGCACACAACACAGCAGTAATAGTAATAATTACCCTATCTATACCATATAGTACTAAATCGTCATTTTGTAATGTTCCTGATGCGCTCATAAATTATTTTAAGTGTACGTCTACATCTACGTTCATTCCGGCACGAAGTAAACTTACTTTTTCTTTATCGTTAGTGTTCTTTAAACTGATTTTAACAGGTAATCTTTGTATTGTTTTTACGAAGTTACCAGTTGCATTATCTGGAGGTAAAAGCGAAAAACGAGAACCTGTAGCAGGAGAGAATGATGTAATTTCGCCTACAAAAGTATAATCGGGATAAGCATCCACTTTAATTTCTACTTCTTGACCTAAACGCATTTTGTTTAATTGTGTTTCTTTGAAATTTGCCACAACCCAAACGTCGCTTGAATTAATAATATAAAATAAAGATTGTCCTGCTTGAACCATTTGGCCTGGTTGTAAATCAATTGTCGAAACTTGTCCGTCAACAGCCGCTGTAACAACTGTATAACCTAAATTCAATTTTGCAGCATCTAATTGTGCTTGCGCTCTTTTAATGTTTGCTTCGGCAACAGTTGTTTGTTTATTAGCCACAGAAGTTTTAGTTACCGAAACATTTTTTGATAATCAGCAGCCGCTTTTTGTTGTTGTAAAGCTTTTAATTCATTTTCTGCAACTTGTTTCGCAGCTAAAGCTTGTTCATATTGTTGCTTTGTAATTGATTTATTTGCATATAATTTCTCAAATCTTTCAAAATCGTTTTGTGCTCTCCATAATTTCACTTTAGCATTTTCAATTGAACTATAAGCAGTTTTAGCATTTGCATCGTAAACAGAAACATTTGCATTTGCGCTTCCTACATCGGCTTTTGAAACTTCAAAACTTCCTTGGGCTGCTACTAATGCCGCTTGCGCTTCTTCCACTTTTACTAAATAGTCGATATTGTCGATTGTAAATAAAGTGTCGCCTTTTTTTACATTTTGATTATCTGTAACATAGATTTTTTTGATATATCCCGAAACTCTTGGGATTATTGGAGCCATATTTTGTTCTATTTGTGCATCATCTGTAGTTTCATGTGCTTGAGAATGAAAATATTTATATCCTCCATAAACAACTCCTAATGCTACTAAAACAATTAGGATAATTGTAAACTTTTTATTTGTTTCTTTTTTCTTTTCCATTTTAGTTGATCGTTTTTATTAAGGTTCCTTTTGCATATTGTAATTCGTAGTATTTTTGAAGAATATCGGCTTGTGATATTGTTTTATTTATTGAAGCCTGAATTTGTTCTGCATTAGCTTCTAATAAATCGTTTGTACTTGATAGCCCATTATCATATTTATCTTTAACAATTCTGTAATTTTCATCAGATTGTTCGGCTGCTTTTTGGTACACATTAAATTGTTTTTGAGCGAGTAAGTAATTTTCCTCTGCATTTTTAACCTCTTCATTAATTTGCTTCTCAAGAATTGAAGTTGAAAATTTTACTTCTTCAGATTTGCTTTTTGCGATTTTGACTTCAGCATTGTTTTTGAAAATACCACTTAAATCATAAGAAACTCCAACACCAAAATTCATAGCATTTGTTACAGTTAGGAAGTTGTGAATGTCTGCTGCAACATAACCACCAATTAAATTTACTGTAGGGAAATAGTTTCCTTGCGCAATTTTTATTTGGTTTTTACTTGCCTCAAATTGATGATTCAAAGCGCTTAAATCAGATCTTTCAATAGATGAATTTGAAGTTTGTACTACATTTAATAGTTCAATATCTTCTTTTACAATATCGAACGAAGTGTTTTCGTCTAAATTTAAAATTGAAGCCAATTTATAGTTTAAAACATTAATGTCTTTTTTGCTTTTTTCGATAGAAAGTTCAATGTTTGATGCTTGTAATTGTGCTTTTAGTAAGTCATTATGTGCAAGTAAACCATTGTCTTCCATGTTTTTAAAATCGGTAACTCGTTGTTGCGCACTTTTTAAATTATCATTTAAGATAGTTAAGGTTTGTTGCGTTTTGTAAATATTAAAATACAAGGCGATGGCATAATTAGCTAGATTTTCTTTTGTTTGGTTTTCTTGAGCAATCTCAGCTTGTAAAAGATTTTCGTGTGCTTTTATATTCTGATTGATCTTTAAGCCATTAAAAAGTGGAATTGAAGCATTGGCATTTCCTAATAATATTTGATTTATGTTTCCAAAAGACTCACCCGAAACGCTTCCTTGAAATAAAACTGGAGACGAAATATTAGGCTGTGTAATTCTTTGATACTGACCAGATAAAGAAAGATTTGGATATTGTTTGTTTTTTGCTTGAATTACTTCTGCTTCGGCTGTTTGTGTTTTTACAGTTGCCAAATTAGCTTGATTACTCTTTGTTGTAGCCAATTCGACTACATCTTTCAAACTTAATTTTTTCGGTTCTTGTGAAAATGCAAACAACGAACTCATGAGCAATCCAAAAAGGATTATTGTTTTATTTTTCATAGCAATTATTTTAAAATCAATGAATTAATTGTTTTTTTTATGAATTCGGTAAAAGTGGTTTTAATATAGTTTTCGTATTCTTCATCAGTCTTAAGATTTAAAATCTCACTATAAAAAGGCTGATTTATATTCATTTGTGTAAGTGTACCAATGATAACTGGTGGAATTAATTCTACTTGAATATCCTCTTTAAAAATTCCTAAATTTTGCCCTTCTTTGATAATCTGAGTTAATGTTTTGATGTTGTCAATTTTTATTTGTTTGAATAATTCTAAATCAAATTCACGCTTATTATTGTTTATTTCGTAGTGAATTATTTGATATATTGTTTTATTCTGATAAATTTTTGAAATATAGAACTCAATCAAACGATTTATTTTTTCTAACGGACCTATGCCTTCGGTGGCTAGGGTGTTTAAGAGTAACTTTAAAGCAGATATTCTGTAGTAAACTATAGCCTCTAATAGTTTTTCTTTTGAGCCAAAATAATAGGAAATCATTGCAATATTAATATCAGCTTCTTTTGCAATATCTCTAATAGAAGTACCATCAAATCCTTTTTCAGCAAATAGCTTCTCTGATTTGTCTATAATGTGTATTTGTTTTTCGCTTAATATCATAACATGAAATTTACGGTACAAAATTAAACATTTGTTTAAATTAAACGTTTGTTTAAAAATAAAATTAACACAGTTTTAACAAAAAAGACCTCAATTGAGGTCCAAAATAAATTTATGTATTGTTGCAATAGGATTTTTATTTAGATGCTTTACAAAAGCACTTCCTATAATAGCTCCTTTTTGATATTCTGTTGCTTGTTTGAATGTATCATTATTATTTATTCCAAAGCCAACAATTTGAGGATTTTTCAATTTTAGATCGTGAATTCTTTTGAAATATTCCGTTTGTTCGTTTCCAAAACCAGACTGACTTCCTGTTACTGCAGCCGAACTCACCATGTAAATGAAACTATCAGACAATTCGTCAATTTCTCGAATACGAGTTTCAGAAGTTTGCGGCGTAATTAAGAAGATATTTTTCAAATTGTATTTTTCAAAAATAGATTGGTAGTCACTTTTATAAATTTCCAAAGGTAAATCGGGAATAATTAAACCATCGATTCCAATTTCAGCACATTTTTTACAGAAATTTTCTACTCCAAATCGCATCATCGGATTAAAATAGCCCATAATCAGTAACGGAATTTGTACGCTTTTGCGAATGTCTTTTAATTGTTCAAATAACACTTTTGTAGTCATTCCATTTTCAATTGCAATAGTGGAACTTTCTTGAATGGTTGGTCCATCTGCTAAAGGATCGCTAAATGGCAAACCAATTTCAATCATATCGACTCCACTTTTTTCTAATTCTTCGATGATAGTAGTGGTATCGTTTAGGTTTGGAAAACCAGCTGTAAAATATATTGAAAGCAGTTTTTTATCTTCTTGTAATTTTTGGTTGATTCTGTTCATGTTATTTATTTTTAGCTAATCACTTTTTACTAATTACTTATCACTTAAATCAAAATAGTCAATGTAAGTGTTTAAATCTTTATCACCACGACCCGATAAATTGATAACTACAATATCATCAGGTTGAAAGTTTCTTTTGTCTAAAACAGCTAATGCATGCGATGATTCAATTGCTGGAATAATACCCTCTTTTTTACATAAATTTAAACCTGCTTGCATAGCTTCCTTATCAGTAATTGCCTCAAAAATGGCTCTTTTACTGTCAAATAAATGTGCATGTAAAGGTCCAACACCGGGATAATCTAATCCAGCAGAGATTGAGTAGGGTTCGGTTATTTGTCCGTCTTCAGATTGCATTAAAAGGGTTTTACTTCCGTGAATGATTCCAATTTTCCCTAAAACAGAAGTTGCAGCACTTTCACCAGAATAAACTCCATGACCCGCAGCTTCTGCCGCAATTAATTGTACATTTTCTTCCTCTAAATATTCATAAAAAGCACCTGCGGCATTACTACCACCACCCACACAAGCGATAACATAATTTGGGTTTTCAGTTCCTTCCAAAGTTTTTAATTGCGATTTAATTTCTTGAGAAATAATACGTTGGAATTTGGCAACCATATCGGGATAAGGATGTGGACCAACTACAGAACCAATAATGTAAAAAGTGTCGGTTGGATTATTAATCCAATCTCGAATCGCTTCGTTTGTGGCATCTTTCAATGTTTTGGAACCTGAAGTTGCTGGACGAACTTTTGCTCCTAGCATTTTCATACGAGCTACATTCGGGGCTTGACGTTTAATATCAATTTCACCCATATACACAATACATTCTAATCCCATTAGAGCGCAAACGGTTGCCGTAGCTACACCATGTTGTCCTGCTCCAGTTTCGGCAATAATTCGTTTTTTACCTAAACGTTTTGCCATCAAAATTTGTCCAATGGTATTATTTATTTTATGTGCTCCGGTGTGACACAAATCTTCTCTTTTTAAATAAATTTTTGTGTTGTATTGTTCCGATAATCTTTTAGCAAAATAAAGTGGAGTAGGTCGTCCTACATATTGTTTTAGCAAATCATGATATTCTTCTTGGAAAGAAGGTTCATTCATAATTTGAAGATATTTCTGTTTTAATTCTTCTACATTTGGATACAACATTTCTGGAATAAATGCACCTCCAAATTTTCCGTAAAATCCATCTTCATTAACGTTATATTTCATTTTAAAAGGTATTTAGTTGTTGTTGAAATTCTTTTAATTCGTTTTTGGATTTAATTCCAGGTTCGGTTTCAAATTGGCTATTCACATCAATAGCATAACATTTTTTTGAAACTTTTGTATTGAAAAAATCTTTTAATTGATCTATTTGGTTGAGACCAATTCCGCCACTAAGAAAAAATGGGGTATTACCATTGTATTTTTCTAAAACTTTCCAATCAAAAGTAGCTCCGTTTCCACCAGGAAGTTTTCCTTTCGAATCAAAAAGAAAATAATCAATACGGTTTTCATAGTGTTTTAAAATTGAAAAATCAAAATCATCATCTATACTGAAAGCTTTAATAACTGTGATATTTTCTTCTTTTAAATCTTTGCAAAGCGTTGGTGATTCCTTTCCGTGAAGTTGCACAATATTTAGTTCATATTGTTTTAACTTTTCTAAAATATCATAGAAATAAGCATTTACAAATACACCAACTTTTTTTATTGATTTTGGAAGAATTGGTAATGAATCCAAATTGCAATATCGTTTTGAAGGTTCCCAAAAAATGAAACCTAAAAAATCAGGTTCTAAAGTTGAAATTTCCTGAATATTTTCAAGATTTTTCATACCACATATTTTTAATTTTGGCTTCATAATGACATCAGTTTTTGAATGAATAATTTTGCTTCATTTCCAGGATTATCAGTTTTCATAAAATGTTCACCCATTAAAAAACCTTGGTAACCAAATTGTTGTAATTCTTTTACAGCTTCTACTGAACTAATTCCGCTTTCGGAAACTTTGACAAATTCATCAGGAATGTGAACTGAAAGCTCTTTGCTGTAATCCAAACTGACTTCGAAGGTTTTTAAATTTCGGTTGTTAACACCAATCATGTTTAAACTTGGCATAATTGCTTTTTCCAATTCTTCTCGATTGTGAACTTCCAATAAAACTTCTAAACCTAGACTTTGAGCAAATTGTGATAAATGTTGAATTTCATTTTGAGTTAAAACCGCAGCAATAAGTAAAATAACATCGGCTCCGTAAGCTTTTGCTTCTAAAATTTGATATTCGTCAATAATAAACTCTTTTCTCAAAACTGGAATATTTACAGTAGCTTTTGTAAGAATTAAATCGTCTAAACTTCCACCAAAATATTTTCCATCAGTTAAAACAGAAATACCACAAACTCCAGCATTTTGATAACCCAATGTTACATCTTCCACTGTATGATTAAAATTGATAACACTTTTTGAAGGCGAACGTCTTTTATGTTCGGCAATAATTCCAATATTACTATTGGCTAAAATTTTACTTAACGATTTTGTGCGCGAATTGAATAAATCGGTTGCTTCTAATTGGTTTATAGAAACTACTTTTTTCTTTAATTCGATTTCACGTTGTTTGTCAGCTATTATTTTATCTAGGATGTTCATTATTTGTTGTTTATGGTTTGTCGTTTTTTGTTTATTGTTGACTTAATGTGATTAATTTATTTAGTTTTTCAAATGCTTTTCCGCTTAATAAACTTTCTTCAGCTTTAGCAAATGCTTCATCAAATGTTGATTTTTCAACGGTTTGAATGGCTATAGCTGCGTTTGCACAAACCACTTGTTTTTGTTCTAATGTCCCTGTTCCTGAAATGATATTGTGAAAGATTTTAGCAGCTTCTTTAGTTGAAGTTCCGCCTTTTATAGACTCTAATTTGATTTTATGAAATCCAAAATCTTCAGGTGAAAGTATTTGTTCAGATGTATTTGTTATAATTTTTACACTATCGGTCAATGAAACTTCGTCAAAACCACTTAAACCATGTAAAATACTGAAATTAACATCTGTATTTTGGTACAAATAAGCATACATTCGTGCCAATTCTAAACTAAAGACACCCACCATTTGATTCTTTGGAAACGAAGGATTTACCATTGGTCCTAGCATGTTAAAGAAGGTTTTAATTCCCAAGTTTTTTCGAATAGGTCCCACATTTTTTAAAGCAGGGTGGAATAGTGGAGCATGAAGAATGGCAATATTGGTTTCTTCTATGCATTTTTTTAGGAATTCAACATCATTTGAAAACTTTACGCCCATTAGTTCCATAACATTACTAGAACCAGAAATAGAGGAAACACCATAATTACCATGTTTTGCAACTTTGATTCCGGCACCAGCAACAATAAAAGATGCTAATGTTGAAATATTAAAGGTGTCTTTTCCATCACCACCAGTTCCGCATAAATCGATAGTATTGTAGTCACTAAAGTCAACAGGAATACATAATTCTAATAGTGCTTCTCTAAAACCTGTGAGTTCTTCTAAAGTTATATTTCGCATTAGATAAACTGTAATAAAAGCAGCGATTTGACTTTCATTATAAATGCCTCTTGATATGTTGACTAACACTTCTTTTGCTTCTTGTTTTGAAAGCGTTTGATGTGTAATTAGTTGATTTAAAATAGTTTTCATGTTAAAGTGTATTTAGAAATTGGAATAAAGAGTACTAAAGAAACCTGTATTCAGATTTCTCAAAATTGGATTGAATATGTGTTTAGGATTAGGCTTTAAGCCAATTTTCTAAAATTTGTTTTCCGTTTGGAGTTAATACACTTTCAGGATGAAATTGTACACCGCTAACATTCAACTGTTTGTGTTTAAAAGACATAATTTCTCCGTTTTCATCAATTGAAGTAACAATTAAAGAATCGGGAAGATTTTCATTAGACACAACCCAAGAATGGTAACGACCTACTTCAAATTTTTGAGGTAAGTTATCAAAAATAAAATCATCATTGGTTACTGAAATTTTGGTTGCAACACCATGAAAAACAGTATCTAAGTTGGTTAGTTTTCCACCATAAATTTCACCAATGGCTTGTAAACCTAGACAAACACCAAAAATGTCTTTTGTTTTGTCGTAGGTTTTGATAACTTCTTTTAAAAGTCCGGCTTCATCAGGAATGCCTGGACCTGGAGAAAGTAAAATCTTTTCAAAAGATGCTAAATCTTCTAAATCGAATTCATCGTTTCTAAAAACTGTTACTTCAGCACCTAAGTCTTCCAAGTAGTGAACTAGGTTGTATGTAAAACTGTCGTAATTATCTATAACGGCTACTTTCATGAGTTTTGCAAATATAAGATTAAATTGTTTCAGCTAATTCTATTGCTTTTTGCAAAGCGTTTATTTTGTTATATACTTCTTGTAATTCGTTTTCTTCGCTCGAACTTTCTACAATTCCTGCTCCAGCTTGAAAATATAGCGTGTGATTTTTACTTAAAAATGATCGAATCATAATAGCATGGTTATAATTTCCATTGAAATCCATCATCCCAATGGCACCACCGTAGAAACTTCTGTTTGTGGTTTCAATATTTTCAATTAATTGCATGGCTTTTACTTTTGGCGCACCCGATAAAGTTCCAGCAGGAAAAGTTTTGGCAACCAAATTTAAATCAGCATCCGATTTTTTTAGTTTACCCACTACTTTTGAAACCAAATGAATGACATGAGAAAAGTATTGTACTTCTTTATATTTTTCTACTTCAACTTCGTTGCAATAAGTACTTAAATCATTACGAGCCAAATCAACGAGCATTACATGTTCACTATTTTCTTTGGTATCTTCTGTTAGTTTTTTCGCTAATTCTGCATCTTGTTCATCATTTCCAGTTCGTTTAAAAGTTCCGGCAATTGGGTGAATTTCTGCATGATTATTTTGGATTACTAATTGTGCTTCTGGTGAAGAACCAAATATTTTAAAGTTTCCATAATCGAAATAAAACAAATAAGGAGAAGGATTTATATTGCGTAAAGCTCTGTAAACATTAAATTCATCGCCTTTAAATTCTTGTTCGAAACGTTTTGATAAAACCAATTGGAATACATCACCACGTTTGCAATGTTGTTTAGCTTTGGTAACATTTTCTTTAAATTGATTGTCGGAAATATTTGAAGTTGTTTCATCAATTTTTATAAAGTTGTAAGTAGCTAAATTGCGATTAGCGATGATTTGTTCGATTTTAGAAATATTGTTTTCTTCATTTAAGCTATGACAAAATAAATAAGCTTCGTTTTTAAAATGGTTAATAGCAATTATGTTTTGATAAACCGCATAATAAAGTTCAGGAATAGTATTGTCGCTTGATTTTCTTTCAACATTTAATTTTTCGAAATACTGAATAGCATCATAAGAAGTGTAACCAAATAAACCATTTGAAATAAATTTGAATTCATTTGCTTCCGTTTGAAAGGCATTTCTAAAATTTTGTAATTCAATTATTACTTGATTTCTTTCTGTAATCGGATTGATTAGTTCATTTTCGTTTGGAAATTGTACGTGAATCTTTTGGTTTTCAACTTTAAATGAAGCAATTGGATTAAAACAGATATAAGAAAAACTATTGTCGTTTGCATGATAATCTGAGCTTTCAAGAAGAATACTGTTTGGAAATTCATCTCTAATTTTTAGATATAAACTAACTGGTGTAATCGTATCGGCGATTATTTTTTTACTGTATGTTTTGAAATTATATTTTGTCATTTTATTGATTTTAGAAAATAAAAAAAAGGCTTGTCGTGATTGACAAGCCTTTTCTAAGTATTTTGTTTTTAAATTATACTATAGCAGGATTTGCTCACGACATTCGACGTAAGTTAATCCACCACCAAGTATTGTTTAAAATATTGTTCATTTTTGTTTTTTGTATAGTGCAAATTTATAGAAATGTTTTTAAAAAAAACAAATTTTCATAAAAAAAGTCCAAATTAATATCTGGACTTTTTTCTTTTTCATAGCAAATTTTCCCTTGTGAATTAGAATGATAAGGTAACGTTTAATTCAAAATCGTCGTAAATAGTTTTGTCTCCTAAATTTTCGAAGAAAGAACCAGAACCATATTTAATATCATATTTAGTTCTGTCAATTACTAACTTAGTAGTAGCTGTATTTTCATTAACAGTTAAGTCAAAGTTTACTGGATTTGTTTTTCCTTTGATAGTTAAATCAGCAAATACAGTGTAAACTCCATTACCTTTAGCAGCAATTTTTTTGAATTTTAAAGTAGCAGTTTTAAATTTTTCAACACCAAAAAAATCATCAGATTTTAAGTGTCCGTCAAGTTTTCCTTTCCATTCTCCATCTAAATCAGTAGTATTTATTGAAGTCATGTCAACAGTAAAATTACCACCAGCTAATTTTTTACCTTTAAAAATTAATTCACCGTCTTGTAAAGAAATTGTTCCTTCATGTTGTCCGGTAACTTTTTTACCTACCCAGTGAATGTTACTTTTAGAAACATCTACTTTCTTAGAAGTTTGTGCATTAGCAGAAAACGTTATTAGAGTAACGGCTGCTAAAAAGATTGATTTAATAGTGTTTTTCATTGTTAAATTAAATTAAAAGTTGAGTTTTGATTATATTGTTTCAAATAATTCGTCTAAGGGTTTTCTTACTTTGGCTAAATGTTGGTTTACATCTTCATCATGTCTGTATCCAATAGGAGCAACCAAAGAAGCGTTTAATCCTAATTCATTTAATCCTAAAATTTCATTGTATTTTGCTGGTTCAAACCCTTCCATTGGAGTAACATCAATTTTTAATTCAGCTGCGGCATTTATTAAGTTTCCTAATGCTAAGTATGTTTGTTTAGATGTCCAAACAGCTAGTTGTTCTTGTGGTAAAGCAAGAATTTTAGACTTCATGAAATCACTATAACCTGCTAAATCTTCAACATTTAACTTTCTTGATTGAGCAATGTTGTTAATGTAATTGTCGATGTGAGTTTCATTAATGTTTGTATAATTTGCAAAAACTATTAAATGAGAAGCATCTACAATTTGAGATTGGCCCCAAGAAACAGGTTGTAATTGTTTTCTTACTTCAGGATTTTCGATTATTAATACTTTGTATGGTTGTAAACCATAAGATGAAGTACTCAATTGAATAGCTTCTTTTAATGTTTGTAAATCTTCGTTTGATACTTTTTTAGTAGCATCGAATTTTTTAGTAGCGTAACGCCAATTTTGATTTGTAATAAAGGAATTCATAGCAATTTATTTAATTTTTCTAAATTTTTCTAATAATTTATTTAATTCTTGAAGCTCGGCTTCTGTTAAATTTTGAGTAAAACTTTTTTCGTGTTCCACAACTAAAGGATCTAAAGAAGCTAATAAGTCTAATCCTTTTTGAGTAATTGAAACTTCCATTTTTCTTCTATTATCCGGACAAACTTCTCTAGTTACTAAATCTTTAGCTAATAATTTATCAACTAATCGAGTAGTATTACTTGTTTTAGCAATCATTCGTTCCTGAATGACACACATATTTGCAGGATGTCCTTTTTGTCCACGTAAAATTCTAAGAACATTAAATTGTTCTGTAGAAAGATCGTAAGGTTTTAAAATTTCATTAAACTTTTCTGAAATAACATTTTGAGTATACAGTATGTTTAGTAAAATTTTCTTTTCAATGCTTACTGTGGATATTGTTTTTATTATTTCTTCAATCTTCATTTGTAATGTCAAAATTTGTATGTACAAATGTACATACTATTTTTAATACTTGTATATACAAGTGTGTTAATTTTTTATTAAAAAAATTAGTTTTGTTTTTGCTTGTCCTTTTTGTCATTAAAAATTAATGAATAGCCTTCTCTAAGTTTTAATGAAATACTTATAAATTAAAAGAAAGTATTGATTTTTTAATAATTGATAGTATTTTTGAAAAAAATAAAATTATGAATTTATCACAAAAAGATTGGTGGAGTCAGTTTTTAGCAGATCCAAACGGAGTAATTTTAGATGTAAGGACGGAAGAAGAAAATGCTGCTAAAAAGATTCCAGGTTCTTTAAATATTGATATATATAAAGGACAAGGATTTGTTTATCTAGTAGATGAATTAGATAAAACCAAAAATTATTATGTGTATTGCTTAGCTGGTGGAAGAAGTGCTCAAGCGTGTAGTATTATGAATCAATTAGGTTTTGAAAATACATATAATTTAATAGGAGGAATTTCTGAATGGGAAGGACCAACAGAATAAAAAAGGAGCTTTTACAGCTCCTTTTTTATTCTGATAATCTTTTCAGTTTATTTTTATCTACAATCTTAATTTTTTTACCAACTAGTTCAATGTAATTACTTTTATTAAATTCTGAAAGTAAACGAATACAACTTTCTGTTGCTGTTCCAATCATTCCAGCTAATTCTTCTCTCGAAAGTTGAATTCTTAATGTTCCATCCTCATTTCTACCAAAATTATCATCTAAAAATAAGATAGTTTCAGCAAGTCTTTCTTTAACACTTTTTTGAGCCATAGAAACCATATGGTCATCAGCTTCTTTTAAATCGCCACAAATAGTTTTCATAACATTCATAGAAAACTGATTGTTTCCATTAAAGAAATCTAATACTTCTTTTTTGGGAACAAAACAAACTTGCATATCTTCTAAAGCTACAGCACTTAAATTTGCTGCTTCGTCACTAATCATTGAACGTTGACCTAAAAGTTCTCCCGATTTAACAAGTTTTACAATTTGATCTTTACCATTTGCACTAAGTTTTGTTAATTTACAAACACCATCTTTAATACAATAAATACCATTAATAGTTTCACCTTCTTCAAAAATGGGTTCACCTTTTTTAATTGTATAGGTTGATTTACAATCGGCTAGTTTTAGTAATTCTTCTTTATTAAGAGCCTTTAAGGAACTAAATTCTCTTACAATACATTGTTCACATTTGCCCATGCTACAAGTTTATTTTTGGACTTCAAATATACACAAAGTATGACAAAAATCATATTTTTAATTTGTATATTGTAAGAACTTTGCATTAGGTAAAAATGAGCAAATATTATGGATACAAAAAATTGTTTCCATTGTGGTGTTGAAATAGACGAAAAAAGTATCGTTAATTTCGACGAAAAAGACTTTTGTTGTACTGGTTGTAAGAATGTGTATGAGATTTTTAGTCAAAATGATTTAACGTGTTATTACGATTTTCAATCGGCTCCTGGAGCTACACCACAAGACATACAAGGAAAATATGATTTTTTAGACAATACAGAAATTGTTTCTAAACTTCTAGAGTTTGACGAAGATAAAACTACAATTGTTTCATTGTATATTCCGCATATACACTGTAGTTCGTGTATTTGGATTTTAGAGAACTTACAAAAACTTCAAGAAGGAATAATAATTTCCCAAGTTAACTTTCCAGAGAAAAAGGTTAGAATTACATTTAATAAAGAATATGTAACGCTTAAACGAATAGTAAACCTTTTAAGTTCTATTGGTTATGAACCTTACATAAGTCTCGAAAATTTTGATACGGGAAAAAAAGAAATTGATCGTAGTTTAATTTATAAACTTGGAGTTGCTTTCTTTTGTTTTGGAAATATCATGTTATTATCATTTCCTGAGTATTTTGAAGTTGAAGAGTTTTGGATTAACCAATATAGAGGATTTTTTAGATGGTTAATTTTTGTATTAGCATTACCTTCTTTTATTTATTCAGCTAGTGATTACTATAAATCAGCATACAAAAGTATTCGTTCTGGTATTTTAAATATAGACATTCCTATTGCCTTAGGGATCATTGTAATGTTTGTAAGAAGTACTATAGATATTATAATGGATTATGGTCAAGGTTTTTTCGATAGTTTAACAGGACTAGTTTTCTTTATGTTATTAGGTAAGTTGTTCCAACAAAAAACATACAGCTTTTTATCTTTTGAACGCGATTATAAATCTTATTTTCCCATAGCTGTTACTAAAATTAATAATGGAAAAGAAGAGCAAGTTCAAGTATATGACATTGAAAAGGGAGACCGACTTTTAATCAGAAATCAAGAGTTAATTCCAGTAGATGGTATTTTAATTTCTCCTAAAACTTCAATTGATTACAGTTTTGTTACTGGAGAAGAAGTTCCTATTGAAAAAGTTTCGGGAGATAAAGTATTTGCTGGTGGAAAACAATTGGGCACAATTATAGAAATGGAAGTTTTGTTTTCAGTTTCTCAAAGTTATTTAACGCAATTGTGGAGTAATGATGTTTTTCAAAAGAAAATAGAACAAAAGCACAAAACAATTACTGATAAAGTAAGTCATTATTTTACTCCTATATTATTATTACTTTCAGTAGTAGTATTAATTTTTTGGTTATTCATAGATACTTACCAAGCTTTTAATGTATTTACAGCGGTATTAATTGTTGCTTGTCCGTGTGCTTTAGCCTTAACTGCTCCATTTACTTTAGGAAACGTTTTACGAATAATGGGAAGAAAGAAAATGTATTTAAAAAATGCTATTGTAATTGAACAATTAGCAAAAGTCGATGCCATTGTATTTGATAAAACAGGAACTATAACAACAAATAAAAAGACTTCAATTACTTATGAAGGTGAACCTTTAAATGATTTTGAATTAAAACTTTTGAAAAATACATTACGAGGTTCAAATCATCCTTTAAGTAGAAGACTTTATGATTATTTACCAGATTTTGAAGTGATTCATCCATTAGATTTTGAAGAAATTATAGGAAAAGGAATTAACGCTTCTTTTACAGAAGGGAAAGTAAAACTCGGTTCTTCAGATTATTTGGCACACTTTAGTGAAAACACACATAAAAAAACCAAAGTTCATGTTGAAATAAAAGGTGTTTATAAAGGAAGTTTTGTTTTTAATAACCAATATAGAAAAGGTTTAGAAGAACTTTTCGAATCATTATCTAAAAAATATGAATTAACGGTTTTATCTGGTGATAATGATGGTGAAAGGAAAATTTTAGAAAAGATGCTTCCAGCAAGTACACGACTTGTTTTTAATCAAAAACCTGAACAAAAATTAGAATATATCGAAAAGTTACAAGCCGAAGGCAAGAATGTGATGATGGTTGGCGATGGTTTAAATGATGCTGGGGCTTTAGCACAAAGTAATGTAGGAATAGCTATTTCAGAAAATGTAAATGTATTTTCTCCAGCCTGCGACGGAATTATGGATGCAAGCCAGTTCTCGAAAATAGATTATTACATGAAGTTTTCTAAAAATGCTATGAAGACTATTTACATGAGTTTTGGCTTGTCATTATTGTACAATATTGTAGGATTAAGTTTTGCTATTACAGGAAATTTATCGCCTTTAGTAGCGGCAATTATTATGCCTCTTAGTTCAATAACAGTAGTAAGCTTTGTAACAATTATGACAAATATATATTCTAAGATTAAATAATTTTAACTAAATTTAACAAGTATGACAAAAGTCATGTTTTTAGTTTTCGACTAAATTTAATTTTGTTAACGTAAAAATTAAGGTATGAGCGTTATTTACATTTTAATCACAGTAAGTATAGTTGTGGCTGTTATCTTCTTGATAGCTTTCATCAACGCTGTTCGAACAGGTCAGTATGATGATGACTATACGCCTTCAGTCAGAATGCTTTTTGACGACGAGGTAAAGAAAAACACTAACAAATTAATAAATACACAAACAGAGAAACAAAAATCAATCTAAATTATGGAGAAGCAACAATTTTATTACGACAACAAAATTGTAAGAAACTTCTTGTACGCCTCAATAGCATTTGGTGTAATTGGAATGCTAGTAGGTTTAACAGTAGCTTTCTTTTATTTGTTTCCTAACATGACCGATGGAATTCCATGGTTAAGTTACGGAAGACTAAGACCGTTACATACAAATGCAGTTATTTTTGCCTTTGTAGGTAATGCAGTTTTTGCAGGAGCTTATTACTCTATGCAAAGATTATTAAAGGCGAGAATGTACAGTAATTTCTTAAGCCAATTAAACTTTTGGGGATGGCAATTAATTATTTTAGGTGCTGCCATTACATTACCTTTAGGTATTACATCTTCAAAAGAATATGCCGAATTAGAATGGCCTTTTGATATTGCAATTGCAATTGTTTGGGTAGCATTCGGAATAAATATGATTGGTACCATTATAAAAAGAAGAGAGCGTCATATTTATGTTGCAATTTGGTTTTACATTGCAACGTTTGTAGCGGTAGCTTTACTTCATATTTTTAACAATATCGAAATACCAGTTTCATTAACAAAAAGTTACTCAGTTTACGCTGGTGTTCAAGATGCATTAGTACAATGGTGGTATGGTCACAATGCGGTAGCATTCTTCCTTACAACACCTTTCTTAGGTTTAATGTATTACTATGTACCAAAAGCTGCTAATCGCCCAGTATATTCATATAGATTATCAATTATCCACTTTTGGTCATTGATCTTCATTTATATTTGGGCTGGTCCACACCACTTATTATATTCTGCATTACCAGATTGGGCACAAAACTTAGGAGTTGTATTCTCAATCATGTTAATTGCTCCATCTTGGGTGGTATGATTAATGGTTTATTAACTTTAAGAGGAGTTTGGGATAAAGTTCGTGTAGATCCAGTATTAAAATTCTTAGTAGTTGCAATTACAGGTTATGGTATGGCTACTTTTGAAGGTCCAATGTTATCATTAAAAAATGTAAACGCTATTGCGCACTTTACTGATTGGATTGTAGCTCACGTTCACGTTGGAGCATTAGCATGGAACGGATTCATGACTTTTGGTATGATTTATTGGATGATACCAAGAATGACAAAAACTACTTTGTATTCACAAAAGTTAGCAAACTTCCACTTCTGGATTGGTACTTTAGGTATTGTTTTATATACATTACCTATGTATGTTGCAGGTTTCACTCAAGCATTTATGTGGAAACAATTTAATCCAGATGGTTCTCTAGTTTATGGTAACTTCCTTGAAACTGTAACTCAAATTATCCCAATGCATGCAATGAGAGCTATGGGGGAACCTTATACTTTGTTGGTATTTTAACGTTAGTTTACAACGTATATAAAACAGTTAAAGCAGGTTCAGCAATTGAAGATGAATTAGCAGAAGCTCCTGCATTAGTTAAAATTTCTAAATACCAATTAAAAGGTGAATCTTGGCACTCTTGGTTAGAAAGAAGACCAGTTCAGTTTACACTTTTAACAACTGTTGCTGTTGCCATTGGTGGTATTGTACAAATTGTTCCAATGTTAGTTGTAAAATCTAATATTCCTACAATCGCTAGCGTTAAACCATATACTCCGCTTGAACTAGAAGGTAGAGATTTATATATCCGTGAGGGTTGTAATAACTGTCACTCACAATTAGTTCGTCCTTTCCGTTCAGAAGTTAAACGTTATGGTGAATATTCTAAATCAGGTGAATATGTTTACGATCATCCATTCTTATGGGGTTCAAAACGTACAGGTCCAGATTTACATAGACTAGGTGGAAAATATAATGACAACTGGCATTTTAACCACATGTACGATCCGCAAAGTACTTCTCCAGGTTCAATTATGCCGGGGTACAAATGGATGTATGCTAATGAAGCGATGGATCACTCATTAATTGAGAAAAAAATGCAGGTAATGCAAACTTTAGGAGTTCCTTATACTGATGAAGAAGTGGCAAATGCAATGCAAAGTATTGAAGCACAATCTTCACAAATTGAGAAAAACTTACATGCTGATCCTGATTTCGTAAAAGCTTATGAAGAAAGTAAGAAAAATGCAGCAACTAGAGGTGAACAATTTGTTCCAATGAAAGATAGAGAAATTGTTGCTTTAATTGCTTACTTACAACGATTAGGTTCTGATATTAAAGTTAAAGAAGAAGTTAAATAATTTTGTTATGCTAAAGTTTGTAAAACATAATCTTGAAACAATAACAGATGTTGAGGTTTACCCAATAATCTCATTAGCCATCTTCTTTGTTGTATTCGTTGCATTCTTTGTATGGGCTATGACTTATAGTAAAGAAAAAATTAACGAATTAAGTGATTTACCTTTTAAAGAAAATTAAAAATTAGTAAGATGAAAAAATTAATTCCATCATATATTAGAGTTCCATTAATCTTTGCTGTAGTCATGGCAGGAATGGAATACTTTATCGACTCTGGTGATAAGCCAGCGTTTATAGAGTACCCAATGGTAGCATTGTTTTTAGGAGTATTTTTATTTCTATTAATTGCTATAGAAATTGTAGTGAGTGCAGTTGATAAAGTAACTTATCATTTATTAACTGACGAACAGAAAAAACAATTAGAAGAAGCACAATCAATGTCTTTTGCAGATAGTAAGTTCATGAAAATGCTTACTCGTTCAAAAGATATCGATCAGGAAGATGACGTTATGCTAGACCACGATTATGATGGTATTAAAGAATTAGATAACGTTTTACCACCATGGTGGGTAGGTTTATTTTATGCTTGTGTGGTATTTGCAATTATTTATTTGATTCGTTTTCATGTTATGGGCGATTATACACAAGCAGAAGAATTTGTTGCAGAAATGGAACAAAGCGATAAACAAGTACAAGAGTATCTTAAAAATGCTCCAGATTTAATGGATAAAGATAAGGTGACTCTTTTAACAGATGCTCCAGCTATTGCTGAAGGTAAAAAAATATTTGAGTCAAATTGTGTGGCTTGTCACCGTCCTGATGCTGGTGGTGCTATTGGACCAAATTTAACAGATAAGTTTTGGATTCTAGGAGGTGGTATTAAAAATGTTTTCAATACTATTTCTGAAGGTGGTCGTTCTGGAAAAGGTATGGTGCCTTGGAAAGAATCTTTAAAACCTACAGAAATTCAAAAAGTAGCAAGTTATGTGCTTTCTTTACAAGGTTCAAATCCAAAAGATGGAAAACCAGCAGAAGGAGATGAATGGGTAGAGGAAGGTGCAGCTCCTTCAACCGAAGCTACTACAGAAGTTGTAGAAACTGTTGTAGATTCAACAAAAACTGAATAATAATATTTTAAAAAGGATTTGAGATTTCTCAAATCCTTTTTAATCTTAATCAAAAATTGTCATGTCAAATATTAATCTTCCAGATGAAAGTTTTAGAGATAGTATAAGTACTATTACTAAAGAAGGAAAAAGAAATTACATTTTTCCAAAAAAACCTTCTGGTAAATTTTACGATAAAAGAAAAATTTTAAGCTACGTTTTATTAGTTTTTCTTATCTCGGCTCCGTTTGTAAAAATAAATGGAAACCAGTTTTTGATGTTCAATGTATTAGAGAGAAGATTTAATATTTTTGGGTTTCCTTTCTGGCCACAAGACTTCCATTTATTTGTAATTTCAATGATAATTGGAGTTGTAGGTTTAACATTATTTACTGTAGCTTTTGGTAGAATTTTTTGTGGTTGGTTTTGTCCGCAAACTATTTTCATGGAAATGGTTTTCCGTAGAATTGAATTTTGGATTGATGGAGATAGAGGAGCACAATTACGTTTAGCAAAACAAAAATGGGATGCAGAAAAAATAAGAAAGCGTTTAACAAAATGGGTTTTATTCTTCCTTATTTCATTTGGAATTGCCAATGTTTTCTTAGCGTATTTAGTAGGAAGTGACGAACTTCTTAAAATGATAACAGAAGGTCCGGCTAAAAATTTACATACATTAGTTGCATTATTAATTTTTACAGCTGTATTTTATTTTGTCTTTGCATGGTTTAGAGAGCAAGTTTGTATCATTGCTTGTCCTTATGGAAGAATGCAAGGTGTATTATTAGACAATAAATCTATTAATGTCGCTTATGATCATGTAAGAGGAGAAGGAGAAAATGGAAGAAAAAAATGGCGTAATGGAGAAGATAGAACCGCAGCAGGTTATGGAGATTGTATCGATTGTAACCAATGTGTTGTTGTTTGTCCAACAGGAATTGATATCCGTAATGGAACTCAGTTAGAATGTGTAAACTGTACCGCATGTATCGATGAGTGTGATACTATTATGGAAAAAGTTGGTTTACCAAAAGGATTAATTCGATATGCAAGTGAAGATGAAATAACCAACAAAGAAAAGTTCAAGTTAACAACGAGAATGAAAGGCTATATAGTGGTTCTTTCATTACTTATTGTAGCTTTAATTAGTATGTTATTTTTACGAGGTGAAGTAGAAGCTACTATTTTACGCTTACCTGGACAAACTTTTCAGCATAAAGGCGAAAATATTAGCAATGTTTATACTTTTAAAGTAGTAAATAAAACCGTTAAAGAATTAGATAGTATTCATTTTAAATTAGTAGAACCAAAAGGGCAACTTATACCAGTAGGTAATGAATATGTAAAAGTTAAAGAACAAGGATTAGGTCAAGGAACATTTTTTGTAGAAATTCATCCTGCATTTTTAACTGGAGATAAAACCAAAATTCAAATTGAAGTTTATGACGGAAAAGAATTAATAGAAACAATTTCTACAAATTTCTTAGGTCCAAGAAGCTTTAATTAATATCTAAATCAAAAAGAGATGAAAATAAATTGGGGAACAGGAGTTGTAATTGCATTCGGACTTTTTATAAGTTTTATCCTGTATTTTGTAATAAAAGTGCAATCTAATCCAGAATATGATAACGAATTAGTTACAGCCGAATATTATAAAAAAGAGGCAACTGTTCAATCAGACATTGAGAAACAAAAAAATGCAAACGCATTAGAAACTAAACTAGAGATTACAAAAACAGATGAAGGAATTGTAGTTTCTTTTCCAAAAACATTTAAACCAGAAGTTATTAAAGGCAAAGTGTCCCTTTACAGACCGTCAAACCAAAAGTTAGATTTTGAAGTTCCTATTTCAATTTCTACTTCATATTTGCTCATACCTAAAAGTAATTTGGATGGCGGTCTTTGGGACATTACTGTAGATTGGTCTTATGAATCGACCGATTATTTAAACAAAGAAACAATTTATTTTTAAGGTTTAAAAAACAAAATGCTTTATACCGCTTTAATATTTGGTTTAGTTAGTAGTCTGCACTGCGTTGGTATGTGTGGGCCTATTGCTATGATGCTACCAGTAGATAGAAGCAATGAAACAAAAAGAGTATTACAAATACTAACATACCATTTAGGAAAGTTATCGGCTTATGGAAGTTTAGGATTAGTTTTTGGAATTTTAGGAAAAGGTTTCTTTTTGGCGGGAATTCAGCAACAACTTTCAATTACTGTTGGAATTTTTATGATTGCTGTTGCCATAATACCCGAAAAAGAGTTTGCAAAATATAATTTCTCTAAACCTATCTATAAAATTATTTCTAAAGTTAAAAGTTCTCTTGGTAACCAATTTAAAAAGAAATCATTTCAATCTTTATTTACAATTGGGTTGTTAAATGGATTTTTACCTTGTGGAATGGTTTATGTTGCGCTATTTGGTGCTTTAGCTATGAATTCAATCCAAATGAGCGTTTTGTATATGATTTTGTTTGGTATAGGAACTATTCCTTTAATGAGCATTGTCGTATATTTATCGAATATAGTAACAGTTTCTTTTAGATCGAAAATACAACGCATAATACCTTTTGTTGCAGTTTTTATTGGACTGTTATTTATATTAAGAGGACTTAATTTAAATATACCATATATTTCACCAGGTACAATTGATTTATTTGTGCAAAGCGAAGCTAACTGTCATTAAAATTTGGCAGCTATTTATTAGTTTAATTGGTAAAAAAAAGCATCAACTTTAGTTGATGCTTTTTTTATTTGGTAACTATTTTAAATTAGTTAACCAATATCTTTTTAATTTGTTTTGCCGAGTTATTACTTAATTCTAAGAAGTAAAAACCAGAAGCTAAACCTGTAATTTCATAATTGTCGTTAATTTTTGAAGGATTATTTTCTTCTTGAATTAATTGACCATTAATATTATAAATTGCGATTCTTGTTAAATCTTCTGTTGAATTTATTGTAAAATTACCGTTATTACTCGGATTTGGATATACAGATATATAATTTGTTGCAAAACTATTAGTACTTAAATTAGCAATTTGTGTACATTGAGTAGGATAGATTTGACAGATAAACTCTGGATGGTCAATGTAAGGATTTCTATTGTTTTGATGTGCAAAAATTGCATTATTTTGATTAATTTCTTTTTGAGAAACAGGATCATCTAAATGCCATTTTATCAATCTTAAAATAAAAGCATCAGAAAAAACTTTATTAATTGAACCATCAAACATATTTTTAGCTTCACAAGTAGATGCATTTGCTCCAGAATAAAAATCATCCATTAAATCTTCATAACGTGTTGCAAAATAAAAGAAACTTCTAGCAATATCACCTTTAAATTCATCTAGTGGTTCAAACACTGTTCCATTATAAGTAGAATAAGCATTAATTAAATTAGAACCTCTTTTAGAACCATTTTGAGACGTGTAATTTGCTGAATTAACAACACCAAATGGTAAATTGTTTCTAGCTCCATTTACAGAACCATCAGAAGGCACTGCATGAAAAGGATCGTTTTTCATTGGGTTAGTTGCAAAATGATCAAAATAAGATTGAGGAACCAAATGTTCTCTATTATAACAATCACCTTCTCCATTATATGAGCCACATTGGTCAGTAGAAACTATAAAGTTATAAGGATCTGTACCAGTAGGGTTCTCAGAATACATGTCTAATATAGTATTGTCATTTTCATAATAAATATCATGGAAAGCATTGTTATTTGCGTACAAAGTCCATAATGCGCCGTATCCTTGATCAGCGTGTAGATATTCTGGACTAAGACCATCAGCTTGATCATCAATTATTTTTTTTAATTGAGTTTTTAAAGTGTATCCTGTTAGAGGACTTGTTAATAAAGCTGAGTCATAATATCCAGTAGGTATTTGAGCAACTGAAATTAATGCAAACAATAAGGTTAAAATAGTGTAATTTTTTTTCATGATAATCTAATTTTATTTTTTTCGTTCAAGTAATGCCATGTAAAAACCATCAAAACCACTTTCATGAGCTAATACTTTTTGATCTTTTACAAAGGTAAAGTTTTTACCTGATTCAGAATTTAAGAAATGCTTAATTTGTTCCTGATTTTCAGAAGGTAACACAGAACAAGTGGCATAAACTAATTTACCACCAGGCTTAACAATTTTAGAATAGTTTTCTAAAACTTCTGCTTGCGTTTTTTTAATATTTTCTACAAACTCGGGTTTTAATTTCCACTTACTATCCGGATTTCTTTTTAAAACCCCAAGTCCACTACAAGGAGCATCAATTAAAACGCGGTCTGCTTTTTCGTGTAGCTTTTTAATTACTTTAGTAGAATCAATAACTCTAAACTCTACATTGTGAACACCATTTCTCTTAGCTCTTGTTTTTAATTGCTTTAATTTACTTTCATAAATATCCATAGCAATCAATTGCCCTTTATTATTCATTAAAGAAGCAAGGTGTAATGTTTTTCCACCAGCGCCAGCACAAGTATCTACAACGCGCATTCCAGGTTCAACATCTAAATAATAAGCTACTAATTGAGAAGAAGCATCTTGAACTTCAAACAAACCATCTCTAAAAGCTTGTGTTAAAAATACATTTGCTCTTTCTTTTAGTATTAATGCATCAGGATAATCTTTCAAGAATTCGGTTTCTATATTATCATCCATTAATATTGCACGTAACTTTTCTTTTGTAGTTTTAAGAGTATTAACTCTTAAAATAACTTCTGCTTGTTGGTTTTGTGCTGCAAGTTCTTTACTCCAAGTTTTTTCTCCAAGTTCAGCAATACCTAATTCATCCATCCAATCTGGAATAGATTCTTTGAATTTTCTAATTTTAGATAATTCATCAAACTTACCTTTAATTCTTCTAACAGGAGTATTTTCAAAATATTTCCAATCTGGTAGTGTAATTCCTCTTAATACTGCCCAAACTGCAAAAATTCTCCAAACATTATCTCTTGTAAAAGGTTCTTTTACTTCAGCAATTTCCATATATAAACGTTTCCAGCGAACTATTTCATAAATAGTTTCAGCAACAAATTTTCTGTCTTTGCTTCCCCAACGTTTGTCTTTTTTTAATGCAATTGCTACTACTTTATCAGCATAAGCACCTTCATTAAAGATAGCCATTAATGAATCGATAACCGTAAAGCATAAATTTCTATGTAATCTCATTTCTTTTAAAATAAATAAGCCGACAAAGATAATTAATAATTATAGGATAGCGAATAATTTAAAATCTTTTTATCCTTAATATTTGATAGCAGTTTTAAAGTAGATTTATTCAAAGGTAGAAATAGTCTTTTGTCTAGCTTGTTGATTAATAATCTGTTAATTAAATGTTATAGTTTTTATTTTCGGGTAACAAAATAATTTTAAACACGTCTTACCTTTAAATCAATCATTAATCAAAATTAAATTTATTTAAAAATGAAAAAAACGATCAGTTATTTAGGAATGGCATTACTTTGTTTAGGATTACAAACTGTTAATGCAAAAGAATTAGTTAATTCTAATAATTTAGAAATTAATTCTGAAGTTGTTACAACTTTTGATGCTACACCTTTATGTGTTGCAATTAGTAAAGGAGATATAGATTTAGTAAAAAAACTTGTGGAGTATGGTGCTGATATTAATGACAAAATTCAGCGAGGAATTACTCCATTAATGATGGCTACAAGATATCAAAATGTAGAGATGGTTAAGTTTTTACTTTCTAAAGGTGCTAAATTAGATGTTAAAGACGATAATGGAAAAACAGCTTTAGATCATGCAAAATCTATTAATGCTACAGAAATTATTCAGATTTTATCCGCAAAGAAATAATAGTAATCAAAAAGCCCAGCATATGCTGGGCTTTTATTTTTTATTTAAAATAGGAAAACGTTTCGTTGTTTTCAATTTTAAGCAGTGATTCATAAATTAATTTAATTACATTTTCAACATCTTCTTGATGAACCATTTCTACCGTAGTATGCATATAGCGTAAAGGTAAAGAAATTAAAGCGGAAGCAACACCACCATTACTATAAGCAAAAGCATCTGTATCTGTTCCAGTGGCTCTTGATGTAGCATGACGTTGAAAAGGGATTTTATTCTCTATAGCCGTATCAACTATCATTTCGCGTAATACATTTTGCGTGGCTGGAGCATAAGCAATAACTGGTCCACGTCCCATTTTTAAATCACCTTCAATTTTTTTATCAATCATTGGAGTAGTGGTATCATGACAAACATCAGTTACAATAGCAACATTAGGTTTTATAGTTTGCGTTATCATTTCTGCACCACGTAAACCAATTTCCTCTTGAACTGAATTCACAATATATAATCCGAAAGGTAATTTCTTTTTGTTCTCTTTTAATAAACGAGCAACTTCAGCAATCATAAATCCACCCATTCTATTATCTATAGCACGACAAATAAATTTATTACCATTCAAGATTTCAAAATTATCTGGATATGTAATTACACAACCTACATGAATTCCTAATTCTTCAACTTCTTTTTTACTTTCGCAACCACAATCTATAAAGATGTTGCTAATTTTTGCTGGTTCTTCTTTATCTCTATTACGTGTATGAATAGCTGGCCAACCAAAAACTCCTCTTACAATTCCTTTTTTAGTATGAATGTTTACTCTTTTAGAAGGTGCAATCATATGATCACTTCCACCATTTCTAATTACATAAATCAATCCATCTTCAGTAATATAGTTTACATACCACGAAATTTCATCAGCATGACCTTCAATCACTACTTTATAAGGTGCATCAGGATTAATAACTCCAACAGCAGAACCGTACGTGTCGGTAATAAATGTATCAACATATGGTTTAAGGTAATCCATCCATATCTTTTGTCCCGAAGCTTCCCAACCTGTAGGTGAAGCATTATTCAAATAATTTTCTAAAAAGGTTAAAGATGATTTCTTTAATATCGATTTTGAACTCATAATAAAATTAATTTTTTGCTAAATTATAAAATTGGTATAAGAGTTGAGTATTATTTGATTATTTTTGAATCAATAACACGCATATGAAGTATATTTATATAGGTATATTATTTTTTATAACTCTTAATCTTTATTCTCAAGAAAAAGATACTTTAAAAGTTACGGCACAAGATTCAGCGGTAATATATTCAATAGAATTAAAAGAAGTAGTCGTGGGTAAAGATGATTCTGCTTTAGACGAAGAAAGAAAAAAGCTTCTTATTCTTAAACGAAGAGTTTATAAAACGTATCCATATGCAAAAATGACTGCCGAAAAATTAACGCAGTTAAATGCTACAATGGCAAAATTAAAAACTGAAAAAGAAAAGAAGAAGTATTTTAAAATTGTCGAAAAGTATTTAAAAGAAGAATTTGAACCACGCTTAAAAAAACTGTCACGCAAAGATGGTCAGATTTTAGTTAAATTAATTTATCGCCAAACAGGTGAAACAACTTTCGATTTAATAAAAGATTATAAAAGTGGCTGGAAAGCATTTTGGTCAAATAATACTGCAAAACTTTTCGATATAAATATAAAGGAGAACTATGATCCATTTGATGAATTAGAAGATTTTCATATAGAAAGTATTTTAGTTACTGCTTTTCGTCAAGGTCATTTAGTTAAACAAGATCCTGCAAAACCAATCAATCTACAATTATTAGCATCTTCTTGGAAAGAGAAAATCGAAAAAGCTAAAGCAGCTAGAGAAAATACTAAAGATTAATTTTCTTTTTTAAGCAGCACTTATATATTATTTCATAGGGAAACTTTTCCCGCTGTTCATTATATCTTTTTTTATTTGGTCTTTTTTTGGGGTTAAACGACAGTTTTAGAACTAGACATTTTGTTTTAAGAGCTTTTTTTAGGCTAAAAAAAGGATGTCATTACCATCGGGGCTGAAAAAGCGTTAAAAAAAACTTTATACATATATATTATTATAGTAGAGCAACTACTTATATTATAGTATTAAAAAGGCTTAATAAAGGGTTTATAAAAAAAAGGTAAAAAAAAGTTTTTCTGTAAGTTGTTGTAATTCAGGTTAGAGAAAAAAACTTTGCAAAAAAGGATAAAAAAAGGTTATAAAAAGTTTGCGAATACGGAAAAGAGTTCTACTTTTGCACCCGCTTTGATAAGGCAAAGAGTTCATAGAAATACTGAAAAACGGATTAAAAAATTTTTAAAAAAAAGTTTAAAAAAGATTTGGTTTGTAAGAAGTAAAGATAGTATCTTTGCCGTCCGCAAATGAGTCGTTAGACGAATTCACTGAACACAATTTAAAGATAGGTTTTAGTGAAGTAAAACGAGGAAGTTCTTTTAGAAAAATGACAAAAAAATAGGTTTGAAAAAAAATTAAAAAAAAGTTTCAAAAATATTTGCGAGTTAAAAAAGAAGTTGTACTTTTGCACCCGCTAAACGAAAGAATAGCGAAAGACATAGAAGAATACGTTCATAGACATATTGGATTGACAGCATACAAAATTAAGAGAGTAAGACTCGATTAGAATTAACCTAGCACTTATCGTACAATATTAAAAATACTACGATGAAGAGTTTGATCCTGGCTCAGGATGAACGCTAGCGGCAGGCCTAACACATGCAAGTCGAGGGGTAGAGGAAGCTTGCTTCCTTGAGACCGGCGCACGGGTGCGTAACGCGTATGCAATTTACCTTGTACAGAGGGATAGCCCAGAGAAATTTGGATTAATACCTCATAGTATTTTCGAATGGCATCATTTGATTATTAAAGTTCCAACGGTACAAGATGAGCATGCGTCCCATTAGTTAGTTGGTGTGGTAACGGCACACCAAGACGATGATGGGTAGGGGTCCTGAGAGGGAGATCCCCCACACTGGTACTGAGACACGGACCAGACTCCTACGGGAGGCAGCAGTGAGGAATATTGGGCAATGGTCGGAAGACTGACCCAGCCATGCCGCGTGCAGGAAGACGGCCCTATGGGTTGTAAACTGCTTTTGTACGGGAAGAAACCCTCCTACGTGTAGGAGCTTGACGGTACCGTAAGAATAAGCATCGGCTAACTCCGTGCCAGCAGCCGCGGTAATACGGAGGATGCGAGCGTTATCCGGAATCATTGGGTTTAAAGGGTCCGTAGGCGGCCTTATAAGTCAGTGGTGAAATCTCCTAGCTCAACTAGGAAACTGCCATTGATACTGTAGGGCTTGAATTTTTGTGAAGTAACTAGAATATGTAGTGTAGCGGTGAAATGCTTAGATATTACATGGAATACCAATTGCGAAGGCAGGTTACTAACAAACGATTGACGCTGATGGACGAAAGCGTGGGGAGCGAACAGGATTAGATACCCTGGTAGTCCACGCCGTAAACGATGGATACTAGCTGTTTGACGCAAGTTGAGTGGCTAAGCGAAAGTGATAAGTATCCCACCTGGGGAGTACGCACGCAAGTGTGAAACTCAAAGGAATTGACGGGGGCCCGCACAAGCGGTGGAGCATGTGGTTTAATTCGATGATACGCGAGGAACCTTACCAGGGCTTAAATGGGAGACGACAGTTTAGGAAACTAGACTTTCTTCGGACGTCTTTCAAGGTGCTGCATGGTTGTCGTCAGCTCGTGCCGTGAGGTGTCAGGTTAAGTCCTATAACGAGCGCAACCCCTGTTGTTAGTTGCCAGCGAGTAATGTCGGGAACTCTAGCAAGACTGCCGGTGTAAACCGTGAGGAAGGTGGGGATGACGTCAAATCATCACGGCCCTTACGTCCTGGGCCACACACGTGCTACAATGGCAGGTACAGAGAGCAGCCACTTAGCGATAAGGAGCGAATCTATAAAACCTGTCTCAGTTCGGATTGGAGTCTGCAACTCGACTCTATGAAGCTGGAATCGCTAGTAATCGGATATCAGCCATGATCCGGTGAATACGTTCCCGGGCCTTGTACACACCGCCCGTCAAGCCATGGAAGCTGGGGGTACCTGAAGTCGGTGACCGTAAGGAGCTGCCTAGGGTAAAACTAGTAACTGGGGCTAAGTCGTAACAAGGTAGCCGTACCGGAAGGTGCGGCTGGAACACCTCCTTTCTAGAGAAATGATAAGATGGTTAATAAAAAAGAGCTTTTACTCTCGCTGTTAGTTCAAAAAATAAGTTTTAAATACAGAGTCTCGTAGCTCAGCTGGTTAGAGTACTACACTGATAATGTAGGGGTCGGCAGTTCGAGTCTGCCCGGGACTACTAAATTTAAGACGAAGGAAATTCTGGAAGTTGAGAATTCAAAATTCGTAATTCTGAATTCATAATTCTGAATTTAAGAATGGGGATTAGCTCAGCTGGCTAGAGCGCCTGCCTTGCACGCAGGAGGTCATCGGTTCGACTCCGATATTCTCCACGAATCACTAAGGTGATAGCAGTTCATTGACATATTGAGAAAAGAAAAACATAAGTAGAATAGAAAGCACAGTTTTGCATTTATATGTAAGACTAAAAGTACAATAAGCAAAATAAGGGCGTATGGGGGATGCCTAGGCTCTCAGAGGCGATGAAGGACGTGATAAGCTGCGAAAAGCTGCGGGGATTGGCACATACGAATTGATCCGCAGATATCCGAATGGGGCAACCCACTATGTTGAAGACATAGTACCCGATAGGGGGCGAACCCGCTGAACTGAAACATCTAAGTAGGCGGAGGAGAAGAAAACAAAAGTGATTCCGTAAGTAGTGGCGAGCGAACGCGGATTAGCCCAAACCAAAGTTGTTACGGCAATTTTGGGGTTGTAGGACCACGACATTTCTTGCGGATTGAATTAGAATAACCTGGAAAGGTTAACCAAAGAAGGTGATAGTCCTGTATAAGTAAGAGAAGATAAGGATAGTGGTATCCTGAGTAGCGCGGGGCACGTGAAACCCTGTGTGAATTTGGCGGGACCATCCGCTAAGGCTAAATACTCCTGAGAGACCGATAGTGAACCAGTACCGTGAGGGAAAGGTGAAAAGAACCGTGAATAACGGAGTGAAATAGATCCTGAAACCATACGCTTACAAGCGGTCGGAGCCCTTTAGTGGGGTGACGGCGTGCCTTTTGCATAATGAGCCTACGAGTTACCGTTGCTGGCAAGGATAAGGTATTAAGTACTGGATCCGTAGCGAAAGCGAGTCTGAATAGGGCGCCATAGTCAGTAATGGTAGACGCGAAACCGTGTGATCTACCCATGGGCAGGTTGAAGCTGTGGTAACACATAGTGGAGGACCGAACCGGTTGACGTTGAAAAGTCTTCGGATGACCTGTGGGTAGGGGTGAAAGGCCAATCAAACTCGGAAATAGCTCGTACTCCCCGAAATGCCTTTAGGGGCAGCGCTTATGGAGTTTATTAGAGGTAGAGCTACTGATTGGATGCGGGGGCTTCACCGCCTACCAATTCCTGACAAACTCCGAATGCTAATAAATGCTCATAAGCAGTGAGGGCATGGGTGCTAAGGTCCATGTCCGAGAGGGAAAGAACCCAGACCATCAGCTAAGGTCCCCAAATGTATACTAAGTTGAAAAAACGCGGTTTGTCTGCTTAGACAGCTAGGATGTTGGCTTGGAAGCAGCCATTCATTTAAAGAGTGCGTAACAGCTCACTAGTCGAGCGGACGAGCATGGATAATAATCGGGCATAAGTATACTACCGAAGCTATGGACAGATTAATCTGTGGTAGGGGAGCATTCTAAACTGGGTTGAAGGTGATCTGCGAAGATTGCTGGACTGTTTAGAAAAGCAAATGTAGGCATAAGTAACGATAATGCGGGCGAGAAACCCGCACACCGAAAAACTAAGGTTTCCTCAGCTATGCTAATCAGCTGAGGGTTAGTCGGGTCCTAAGGCGTACCCGAAGGGGGAAGTCGATGGCCAACGGGTTAATATTCCCGTACTACTTATAATTGTGATGGAATGACGGAGTGATGAAAGCACCGCGAACTGACGGAATAGTTCGTTAAAGCACTTAGCTATATCTTTTATAGGCAAATCCGTAGAAGATGGTGAAATGCGATAGTACTCGGAGTCTTCGGACGATGGGATAGTGTGCCTAAGGGCTTCCAAGAAAAGTTTCTAAACTTAGATTATAAGTACCCGTACCGTAAACCGACACAGGTAGTTGAGGAGAGAATCCTAAGGTGCTCGAGAGATTCATGGCTAAGGAATTAGGCAAAATAGACCTGTAACTTCGGGAGAAAGGTCGCCACGCTCAGGCGTGGCCGCAGTGAAAAGGTCCAGGCGACTGTTTATCAAAAACACAGGGCTCTGCAAAATCGTAAGATGAAGTATAGGGCCTGACACCTGCCCGGTGCTGGAAGGTTAAGAGGAGATGTTATCTTCGGAGAAGCATTGAATTGAAGCCCCAGTAAACGGCGGCCGTAACTATAACGGTCCTAAGGTAGCGAAATTCCTTGTCGGGTAAGTTCCGACCTGCACGAATGGTGTAACGATCTGGACACTGTCTCAGCCATGAGCTCGGTGAAATTGTAGTATCGGTGAAGATGCCGATTACCCGCAGTGGGACGAAAAGACCCTGTGCACCTTTACTATAGCTTAGTATTGACCTTGGACACGTGATGTGTAGGATAGGTGGGAGACTTTGAAGCGGGTTCGCAAGGATTCGTGGAGTCATTGTTGAAATACCACCCTTTGCTTGTCTGAGGCCTAACCCCGCGGATGCGGGGGACATTGCTTGGTGGGTAGTTTGACTGGGGTGGTCGCCTCCAAAAGAGTAACGGAGGCTTCTAAAGGTTCCCTCAGCACGCTTGGTAACCGTGCGTAGAGTGCAATGGCATAAGGGAGCTTGACTGAGAGACATACAGGTCGATCAGGTACGAAAGTAGAGCATAGTGATCCGGTGGTTCCGCATGGAAGGGCCATCGCTCAAAGGATAAAAGGTACGCCGGGGATAACAGGCTGATCTCCCCCAAGAGCTCACATCGACGGGGGGTTTGGCACCTCGATGTCGGCTCGTCACATCCTGGGGCTGGAGAAGGTCCCAAGGGTTGGGCTGTTCGCCCATTAAAGTGGCACGCGAGCTGGGTTCAGAACGTCGTGAGACAGTTCGGTCTCTATCTACTGCGGGCGTTAGAAATTTGAGTGGATCTGATTCTAGTACGAGAGGACCGAGTTGGACTGACCTCTAGTGTATCTGTTGTCTCGCCAGGGGCACTGCAGAGTAGCTACGTCGGGAAGGGATAAGCGCTGAAAGCATATAAGCGCGAAACCCACCACAAGATGAGATTTCTTTTAAGGGTCGTGGAAGATGACCACGTTGATAGGCTATAGGTGTAAAGGCAGTAATGTCATAGCCGAGTAGTACTAATAACCCGTAAGCTTATGTACGCGTATCCCCCGCATTTTTGCGGGGGGAACTTTCTTTCTGAATTATAAAATAGATTCTTTTCTCAATATGTTAAAATATTGCAACAAAGTTGCAGTTATGAGTTTTGAGTTATAAGTTAAGAGTTTTTAAAACTGTAAACTATAAACTGTGAACTGAAAACTAAAAACTTAAGGTGGTTATTGCGTCGGGGCTCACCTCTTCCCATTCCGAACAGAGAAGTTAAGCCCGATTGCGCCGATGGTACTGCATAACTGTGGGAGAGTAGGTCGCTGCCTTTCTTTTGAAAACCCTATCCATATCGGATAGGGTTTTTTGTTTTATAAACTTTTCTTTTTTTTGGATCTGTTATCCCAAAATATAGCCCCGATGGAAGCAAACTACCGCGTAGTGCGAACAGCGGGACTACTGGTGATTTATATTTTATAAGGTGCTCTTAATAATTATTGAATAAATTTTGAAACTTGGTTGATTACATCTTTATCTCCTAAAATTTTTCGATGACCAAGGTTTTCTGTAATAATTAATTGAGATGATTTTAAATATTTATGTAAATGATAAGCTTCTTCAACAGGGACGTCAAAATCAAATTTATCATGAATTAGTAGTGTAGGTGTGGAAATATTTTCAGATACTCTATATGATGAATATTTTTCCATTTCGTCATGTAGTTCATTTTCAAATGATTGTATTAATAAGTCAATATATTTTTCTTTTAATTTTAGATTTTTAATATAATTTTTTATAATATTTTTTATACTATTTCCACTACCAATTAGTACTATTTTATCGAAATGAACGTGCTTATTTATACTATTTAGAATAGCCATACCTCCTAAAGAATGGCCAATAGCATATTTTAAATTACCGTGTTTTTTATTTATTTCTATAATACTTTCAACAAATTCTAGCATCATTGTTGTTTTTCCAGATGAAAGACCATGAGCAGGAGCATCAAAGCTAATTATGTGGTAGTTATCTTTGAAATTATTTGCAATTTTTACTAGTTGAGTTCCTCTTCCTGACCAACCATGAACAAGTAATATTTTATTGTTACTTAATTGATTTCCATAATGATATACTTTTATGGTTTTATTTATTTTTGGAATATGTAAGTCTTCAATTTTTGAATTTTCAAACATAAAAATTTCTCTCTCGGGTATTTTGTATTTAATGGGAGTAATAAATAATCTTTTGGCAAGATTTACTGTAGCTTTATCTGAAACAGTTTGTAAAATTTTAAAGCTAAAAGTTATATATTTTGGTATTGTTGTGTTATATTTTTTCTTTTTCATTAATTATTTTTTAATAAAGGTATGAAGTTTGTAATAATAATATTAGTTAAATTTGCTTTAAAAATATAAGTTATGAAAAGTAGTATCAAAATTTTTATTGGACTAGTATTTGTATTAATTGTTTCATGTGCTAAAAATCCATTTACTGGGAAAAGTACAATGGCTTTTGTTCCTAATAGTCAGATTTTTCCATCTTCATTCCAACAGTATAATCAATTTTTATCTGAAAATAAAGTTATTAAAGGAACGGCAGATGCCAAGAGAATTACAACTATTGGTATGAAAATTAAAACTGCTGCAGAGAGATATTTGAGCGCAAATGGAAATGTAGGATATTTAGATGGATACGAGTGGGAATATAACTTAGTGGAAAGTAAAGAGCTTAATGCTTGGTGTATGCCAGGGGGTAAAATTGTTTTTTATACTGGTATATTACCAATTTGTAAAGATGATGCAGGAATTGCAGCTGTTATGGGGCATGAAGTTGCACACGCTTTAGCTAATCATGGACAACAAAGAATGAGTGCTGGTTTACTACAACAATTGGGAGCAGTAGGTACACAAATTGCTATTGGTAATAAAAGTCCTGAAACTCAGGCAATGATAATGCAAGCTTATGGTGTAGGTTCAAACATTGGTGGAATGTTGCCTTTTTCTAGAAGTCATGAAAGTGAAGCAGATATGATAGGTTTAACGTTAATGGCAATAGCTGGTTATAACCCTGAAAATGCTGTAGCATTATGGGAGAGAATGTCTGCTTTAGGAGGACAAGCTCCACCAGAAATTTTAAGTACACACCCTAGTAATGCGACAAGAATAAAAGAATTAACTGCTCTTGTACCGGGAGCCAAGAAAGAAGCCGCAAAATTTGGAGTTACCTTTAAATAAAATTTTTAATTTAAATACAAATCCCGATATTAGTCGGGATTTTTTTTTGAATTTATGAGAAAACTAGAAAAAGGTAGTTTAAAACTTAGAAATGCATGGGCATTTTACGATTGGGCAAATTCTGTTTATTCGTTAGTAATTTCTTCAGCAATTTTTCCATTATATTTTGGATTTTTATTTCCAAAGGAAAATCCATATTTAGATTTTTTAGGTTATACTTTTAAAAGTACTGCTTTAATCAGTTTTGTTACTGCTTTTGCTTTCTTGACGGTTGCTTTTCTCTCGCCATTGTTATCTGGAATTGCAGATTTTGTGGGAAATAAAAAACGTTTCATGCAATTCTTCTGTTATCTAGGGGCATTGTCTTGTATAGGAATGTATTGGTTTACAAAAGAAAATATTTACTTTGGAATATTGTGTTTTTATACAGGATTAGTAGGTTTTTGGGGAAGTTTAGTTTTTTATAATTCTTATTTACCAGATATTGCTTACAATGAACAACAAGACAAGTTAAGTGCAAAAGGATATTCTTTAGGTTACATTGGAAGTGTTATTTTATTACTTATTTGTTTATTTATTGTACTACAAAATGAAGGTGAAGCGGCTTTAGCAGCAATGAGACTGTCTTTTTTATTAACAGGAGTTTGGTGGCTTTTATTTAGTCAATATACTTTTTATTATTTACCAATAGGTAATAAAGGTTCTAATAAAGTTTCTCATCATGTTCTTTTTAATGGTTTTAAAGAGTTATTAAAAGTTCAAAAACAACTTCTAGGAAGAATAGTTTTAAAAAGATATTTAATAGCATTTTTTGTTTATTCAATGGCTGTTCAAACGGTAATGTTAGTAGCGACATATTTTGGAGAACAAGAAATAAATTGGAAGTCAGATTCTGAAAAAACTACAGGTTTAATTATCATTATTTTAGTTATTCAATTAGTTGCTGTACTAGGTGCAATTGTTACATCTTATTTATCTGAAAAAATTGGAAACATAAAATCATTATTAATTATAAATGGAATTTGGGCTATCATTTGCATTTGTGCTTATTTTATTGTCGAACCTGTTCAATTTTATATAACTGCTGGATTCGTTGGTTTAGTTATGGGAGGAATTCAATCTTTATCACGTTCAACTTATTCTAAGTTGTTGCCTGATACCCAAGATACTACTTCCTTTTTTAGTTTTTATGATGTAGCCGAAAAAATAGGAATTGTTATTGGTATGTTATTATATGGTTTTATAGATCAATTAACAGGTTCTATGAGAAATTCTATTGTTTTTCTTACCCTATTTTTTATAGTAGGTTTCTTCTTATTATTAAGAGTTCCAAAAGAAGAAAATTAAATCACCATACTTTTGTGGCATAAATGTTGACTTATTAAAAGTAGTAATTTTAATAAGCTTCATAACTAGCTAATTTATATTAAAATATTAATTTAACTAGTAAGTTAGCTTTTTTTTAATGACAAAATGACTTTATATAAAAATATGCCAAGTTCGAAAATTATAACCTTTGACAATTTGTCACTTCAAGAAATGAATGAAGATGCGGAATTAATTCCGTTAATGACTCCAGAGGATGAAGAAGAAATGAATAACGAATTGTTACCAAACGATTTACCTATTCTTCCTTTAAGAAATACTGTACTTTTTCCTGGAGTTGTTATTCCGATTACCGCAGGCCGCGATAAATCAATTAAATTAATAAATGATGCTAATGCTTCTGGTAAAGTAATTGGAGTTGTTGCACAAAAAGACGAATCTGTTGAAGAACCAACAGCTAACGATATTTATCATATTGGTACAGTAGCTAGAATTATTCGAGTATTAAAAATGCCCGATGGAAATACTACTGTAATCTTACAAGGAAAAAAACGTTTTGAAATAGATCAAATCACACAAAGTGAGCCTTATTTTAAGGCAACAATAAAAGAAGTTCCTGAAGAAAGACCAGAAAAAGACGACCAAGAATTTGATACAATAATAGAATCTATCAAAGATTTAGCTATTGATATTATTAAGGAAAGTCCAAATATTCCAACAGAAGCAACTTTCGCTATTAAAAATATTGAAAGTAAACCTTTTTTGGTAAACTTTGTTTCTTCAAATATGAACCTTTTTGTAAAAGAAAAGCAAGGTTTATTATCTATTCACAATCTAAAAGAACGAGCTTTAGAAACTTTACGTTTCATGAATCTAGAACTTCAAAAATTAGAATTAAAGAATGATATTCAATCTAAAGTACGTTTCGATTTAGATCAGCAACAACGCGAATATTTCCTTCAACAGCAAATGAAAACTATCCAAGAAGAATTGGGTGGCGTTTCACATGAAGCTGAAATTGAAGAAATGAGAAATAAAGCAAAATCTAAAAAATGGGACGAAAAGATTGCGAAGCATTTTGAAAAAGAAGTTTCTAAATTACAAAGAACAAATCCTAATTCTCCAGATTTTGGAATTCAAAGAAATTACTTAGAATTATTTTTAGAATTGCCTTGGGGTGAATTTACACATGATAATTTCGATTTAAAAAGAGCACAAAAGATTTTAGATAGAGATCATTACGGTTTAGAAGATGTAAAAAAACGCATCATTGAGCACTTAGCTGTGCTTAAACTAAGAAAGGATATGAAATCTCCAATCTTATGTTTATATGGACCTCCAGGTGTTGGTAAAACTTCTATTGGTAAATCAATTGCAGAAGCTTTAGGTAGAGAATATGTGCGTATGTCATTAGGTGGTTTACGTGATGAAGCCGAAATTAGAGGTCATCGTAAAACCTACATTGGTGCAATGCCAGGACGAATTCTTCAAAATATTAAAAAAGCAAAAACTTCAAATCCAGTTTTTGTTTTAGATGAAATTGATAAACTTTCTAGCAGTCATAATGGCGATCCGTCTTCTGCATTATTAGAGGTTTTAGATCCTGAACAAAATGCCGAGTTTTATGATAATTTCCTTGAAATTGGTTACGATTTATCTAAAGTAATGTTTATTGCTACTTCAAATAGTTTATCAACTATTCAACCAGCTTTAAAAGATAGAATGGAAATTATCAACATGTCGGGTTATACAATTGAAGAAAAAGTTGAAATTGCTAAAAAACATTTGTTACCAAAACAATTAAAAGAACACGGTTTAAAAGAAACAGATTTAATTATTGGTAAAAAACAAATTGAAAAGATTGTAACGGGTTATACAAGAGAATCTGGAGTAAGGTCTTTAGAAAAGAAAATTGCTCAAATGGTTCGTTATGCAGCAAAATCTATTGCAATGGAAGAACCTTACAATATTAAAGTTACCGATGAAGATATTATTGAAGTATTAAAAGCGCCAAGATTAGAGCGTGATAAATATGAAAATAACGATACAGCTGGAGTAGTTACTGGATTAGCGTGGACTTCTGTAGGTGGAGATATTTTATTCATAGAATCAACAATTTCTAAAGGAAAAGGGAATATGACCATGACAGGAAATTTAGGAACTGTAATGAAAGAATCGGTTAGTATTGCTATGGAATACATTAAGTCTAATGCTGAAGAATTAGGAATTAAAGCGGAAACATTAGAATCTAATAATATACATATTCACGTTCCAGAAGGTGCAACTCCAAAAGACGGACCAAGTGCTGGTATTGCCATGTTAACATCGATGGTTTCTAGTTTTACACAAAAGAAAGTAAAAAAATCTTTAGCTATGACTGGAGAAATTACCTTGAGAGGAAAAGTATTACCAGTTGGCGGAATTAAAGAAAAAATACTAGCAGCAAAAAGAGCTAACATTAAAGAAATAATTCTTTGTACCGAAAATCAACGCGATATTGATGAAATTAAACCTGAATATTTAAAAGGATTAACGTTTCATTACGTAGACACTATGAAAGAAGTAATTGATTTAGCAATTACAAATCAAAAAGTAAAAAATCCAAAAAAAATATAATTTGTAAAATCCGGTTAGTAAAATAATCGGATTTTGTTTTTTATGTCTTGATATAATTTTATCTTCGCATTTACGTTTAGTATTAAAACAAACAAATGCTGAAAAGAAAACTGATTTTATTTCTTTTATTAACCACACTATCAAACTATGCACAAATAGGAGGAAAGTATGTTTATCAGTTTTTAAATTTAACACCATCGCCACGTCAAGCTGCACTTGGAGGAAAAACCGTAACTGTAGTAGATTATGACGTAAATCAAGCTATTTATAATCCTGCAACAATTAATGGAGATATGCATAACCAACTTGCCGTAAATTATGGAAGTTATTATGGAGAAGTTTCTTATGGAAGTGGTGCTTATGCTTATACTTGGGACCGACATGTACAAACTTTTCATACTTCAGTTCAATATGTAAATTATGGAACTTTTGAAGGTTATGACGAATTAGGTAATGCTACATCTGACTTTACAGGTAGCGAAGCTGCTTTGTCTTTTGGATATGCTTACAATATTCCATGGACAGATTTTTATGTAGGAGCCAATGTAAAATTGATTTCTTCAACACTTGAAAGTTATAATTCTTGGGGAGCTGCAACCGATTTAGGTTTTCTTTATATTGACCAAAGAAATGATATAAATATTGGTGTAAGTGTTCGAAATTTAGGTTTTCAAATAAAACCTTATGATAATACTAATGAAAAGTTACCATTAGCAATTGATGCCGGAATTTCACAATTAATGGAACATGTTCCTATTCGTTGGCATTTAACTTTAGAAAACCTTCAGCAATGGAATATTGCCTTTTCAAACCCAAATCGAGCTCAAGAAACTTTAGATGGCAATACAGAAGAAGAAAAAGTATCTTTCTTTAACAATGCTTTACGTCACGTTATTCTTGGAGCTGAATTATTCCCAGAAAAAGGATTTAATATTCGTTTAGGTTATAATTTTAGAAGAGGAGAAGAACTTAGAATAATAGATCAAAGAAATTTTTCAGGAATATCTGCAGGTTTTGGTATTCGTTTTGGAAAGGTTCGTTTTAATTATTCTTATTCAAGATATACAGTTGCCGCAAATACGAGTTTATTTGGTTTAATGATAAATTTAGAATAAACTCAAAAAGCAAAAATATACACATTTATAAATGAAAAGAATTACAATAGCAATAGATGGTTTTTCATCAACTGGTAAAAGTACACTAGCAAAACAATTAGCCAAAAAGTTGGGTTATGTTTATGTAGATACTGGTGCTATGTATAGAGCCGTAACTTATTTTGCTATGCAAAACAATTGGGTAACCGAAAACACTCTTGATAAAAATTCTTTAATTAATCATTTAGACGAAGTGCACTTAAAATTTCATTTTAATGAAGCATTAGGGTTTGCTGAAATGTTCTTAAATGGTGTTAATGTTGAACAAGAAATAAGAACTTTAGAAGTATCTCAAAATGTAAGCCGAGTAGCAGAAATTTCTGAAGTAAGAGCAAAATTGGTTCAACAACAGCAAGAAATGGGAAGAAATAAAGGTGTCGTTATGGATGGTCGCGATATTGGAACTGTAGTTTTTCCTAACGCCGAATTAAAGATTTTCATGACCGCTTCTGCAGAAACTAGAGCAGAAAGACGTTTCAATGAACTTATTGAGAAAGGACAGCACGTTACTTTTGAAGATGTTCTTGAAAATGTTCAACAGCGAGATTATATCGACACACATAGAGACGATTCTCCTTTGGTTCAGGCAGCAGATGCAGTTGTTGTAGATAATTCTACATTAAGCAAAGAAGAACAATTTGATGTTGTTTTAAATTTAGTGAACCAATACCTTTAATTTTCAGTAAATTACTGCAATTTATTCTTTGTAAATTAATTAAAAGTTTTTACCTTTGCACACCTTTTGGCAGAGATGAGTTTCCATTTGGTATTCAATTAAATAATGTAAAACACTGTTGTAGTTTTTACTCTGCAATTGAAACTCTAAAGACACAGCATACAAATTATTTTAATCAGCATGGCTGAAATTAACAAAACACAAGAAGAGTTTTTAGCAAATTTTAACTGGCATAACTACGCAGAAGGTATTGATGCTGTTGATGAAAAAAACTTACAAGAGTTTGAAGATTTAGTAGCAAAAACATTCGTATCAACTGATGATCAAGAAGTTGTAGAAGGTTTAGTTGTACGTTTAACTGATAGAGACGCAATTGTTGATATCAATGCTAAATCTGAAGGTGTTATTTCTTTAAACGAATTTCGTTACAATCCCAACTTAAAAGTTGGTGATAAAGTAGAAGTTTTAATCGACGTTCGTGAAGATAGAACAGGACAATTAGTATTGTCTCACAAAAAAGCTAGAACAATCAAAGCATGGGATAGAGTTATCGCTGCTCACGATTCTGGTGAAATCGTAAACGGTTTCGTGAAATGTAGAACTAAAGGTGGTATGATCGTTGACGTATTCGGAATCGAAGCATTCTTACCAGGTTCTCAAATCGATGTTAAACCAATCCGCGATTACGATCAATACGTAAACAAAACTATGGAATTCAAAGTTGTTAAAATCAACCACGAATTCAAAAATGTTGTTGTTTCTCATAAAGCACTTATCGAGGCTGATATCGAAGAACAAAAGAAAGAAATCATTGGTCAATTAGAAAAAGGACAAGTATTAGAAGGAGTTGTAAAAAACATCACTTCTTATGGTGTGTTTATTGACTTAGGTGGTGTAGATGGTTTAATCCACATCACTGACTTATCTTGGTCTCGTATCAACCACCCAAGTGAAGTATTAGAATTAGATCAAAAATTAAACGTTGTTATCTTAGACTTTGATGATGAGAAAACTCGTATCCAATTAGGTTTAAAACAATTAAACGCTCATCCATGGGATGCTTTAGATGCTAACTTAGCTGTTGGAGATAAAGTAAAAGGTAAAGTAGTTGTTTTAGCTGATTACGGTGCTTTCATTGAAGTAGCTGACGGTGTTGAAGGTTTAATCCACGTTTCTGAAATGTCTTGGTCTACTCACTTAAGATCTGCTCAAGATTTCATGAAAATTGGTGACGAAGTAGAAGCGGTTATCTTAACTTTAGATAGAGATGAGCGTAAGATGTCTTTAGGTATCAAACAATTAACTCAAGATCCTTGGACTGATATTACTTCTAAATACCCTGTAGGTTCTCGTCACACAGGTACTGTAAGAAACTTTACTAACTTTGGTATCTTCGTAGAATTAGAAGAAGGTGTAGATGGTTTAGTATACATTTCTGACTTATCTTGGACTAAGAAAATCAAACACCCATCTGAATTTGTAAACGTAGGTGACAAAATGGATGTTGTAGTATTAGAGTTAGACGTAGAAGGTCGTAAATTATCTTTAGGTCACAAACAAACTACTGCTAACCCATGGGATAAACATGAAGATGCTTTCGCTGTTGGAACTATCCACAACGGAACAATCGGAGAAATGGTAGACAAAGGTGCTACTGTAGATTTCGGTGATGATGTTGTTGCATTTATTCCTTCACGTCATTTAGAAATGGAAGATGGTAAGAAATTGAAAAAAGGTGATACTGCTGATTTCAAAGTAATTGAGTTCAATAAAGAATTCAAAAGAGTAGTAGCATCTCATACAGCTATCTTCCGTGAAGAAGAAGAGAAAGTTGTTAAAGAAGCTGCAGCTTCAACTTCATCAAATAATAATGTTGAGAAATCAACTTTAGGTGATATTGATGCTTTAGCAGAATTAAAAGCTAAAATGGAAAAAGGAGGAAACTAATCTCTTTTTATCTTAATATTTTAAAGCCCTGAAATTTTCAGGGCTTTTTTATTTGTTATTTCATTCGTTTATCGTAATATTGCAATATAATAATTAAACAAAACTATGGGAGCATCAAAAGCCGATTTTTTTACTAAAGAACAAAACGATTTAGCGCTTTTGTTTAAAGCGATGTCACATCCTGCACGTATTGCAATCATACAGTATTTATTACATGTTGATAGTTGTATTTGTGGTGATATTGTAAACGAATTGCCATTGGCACAACCAACAGTTTCGCAGCATTTAAAAGAGCTTAAAAATGCAGGAATTATTCAAGGTAATATCGAAGGAACTGCAATTTGTTATTGTTTAAACTTGGAAACGATGCAAAAGATTCATTATTATTTTGGTGAAATTTCTCAGAAACTAGAAAATAAATGTTGTTAAACTAAAAAAAATAAAGAAATGAAACTGTCAGAAATTAAACAGGCTTTAAGTAGTCTAGAAACGATAGCTTTTAAATTGCCAAACGGAGAATTGGTTCAAAGTCATTTCCATGTGACCGAAGTTGGTAAAGTAACCAAACATTTTATCGATTGTGGTGGAACTATTCGTAATGAAGAAGTAGTGAATTTTCAACTTTGGGAAGCAAATGATTATGATCATCGTTTACATCCAGAAAAATTAATTCACATTATTGAATTATTTGAAAGTAAATTAGGAATTCCTGATTTAGAAATTGAAGTAGAATATCAAATGTCAGATACGATTGGTAAGTTTGATTTAGATTTTGACGGAAAAATTTTTCTGTTAACATCAAAATTAACCAATTGTATGGCTAAAGATAAATGTGGTATTCCAAATGAAAAGCCTAAAGTAAAAATAGGAGAGTGGAAACCAAACCAAACTTCTTGTTGTACACCAGATTCAGGTTGTTGTTAATATGGAAAACACCAAAAAACAACATTGGGAAACAGTTTTTACTACAAAAGCTGAAAACGAAGTGAGTTGGTTTCAAAAGCAACCTCAAACATCAATGCAGTTAATACAAGCTTGTAAAGTGGCTAAAAATGCTGCAATTATTGATATTGGTGGCGGAGATAGTTATTTGATAGATTCTTTACTCGATTTGGGTTATACCAATTTATTCCTGTTAGATATTTCGGAAGCTGCATTAGCGCGTGCAAAAAATAGACTTGGTGAGAAAGCCAAGAATGTTACGTTTATCGTTTCAGATAGTTTGGATTTTCAATCCGATGTAAAATTTGATGTTTGGCACGATAGAGCTTCGTTTCATTTTATTACAGATGAAAATGATTTTCAAAAGTATAAAACTAATGTTGTAAACGCTTTAAACTCTGGCGGACATTTTATTTTGGGAACTTTCTCAGAAGATGGACCAAAAAAATGCAGTGGTTTGGATATTACACAATATTCTGTTGAGAAGCTTGAAGCTATTTTTGAAGAAGATTTCGAATTAGAGAACTGCTTTACAGAAGATCACGAAACACCATTTGACACCACTCAAAATTTTATTTTCGCTCACTATATTAAAAAATAATATGTATTCTATTTTAAAACAAACAATAGAGAGTTTGGCTGATTTATCAGTTTCTGAAGAACGTAAAGAAGTCTTGAATCCTTTGATGGATTATATTCAAAGTAAAGTTACTAATCAAGAAGAAATTCGTTTGAATTTTATTTGCACTCATAATTCAAGAAGAAGTCATTTATCGCAAATATGGGCACAAACGATGGCATTTGAGTTCGGATTTAAAAACGTGTTTTGTTATTCTGGAGGAACAGAAGCTACTGCTATGTTTCCAAAAGTTGGTGAAACTTTAGTTAATCAAGGATTTCAAATTAAGAAATTAAGTCAAGAACAAAATCCAGTTTACGCAGTAAAATTTGATGAAAATCAGCATCCAATTGTTTGTTTTTCAAAAGCATATTTCGACGATTTTAATCCGAAAACTAATTTTGGAGCTATTATGACATGCAATAATGCTGATGAAGGTTGTCCGATGGTTTTTGGTGCAGAAGCCAGATTTCCAATCAAATACGATGATCCAAAGACATTTGATGGAACAGATTTAATGAACGAAAAATACGCAGAACGAAGTTTACAAATTGCGAGCGAAATGTTTTATGTGTTTTCTCAAATCAAATAATTAGAAATGAAAAAAGATTAGGATTTTTAGACCGCTATTTAACGATTTGGATTTTTTTAGCAATGTTAATTGGTGTTGGAATTGGTTATTTCATTCCAAATTCAGCTAATTTTATCAATTCTTTTTCATCAGGAACTACAAATGTTCCGTTGGCTTTAGGATTGATTTTGATGATGTATCCGCCATTAACAAAAATCGATTTTTCTAAAGTACCTCAAATGTTCAACCAGCCAAAGTTACTATCGGCTTCACTTTTTATTACTTGGATTGTTGGACCTTTTTTAATGTTTTTATTGGCAACTTTCTTTTTAAAAGAGTATCCAGAATACATGACAGGTTTAATTATTATTGGGATTGCGCCTTGTATTGCCATGGTAATTGTTTGGAATGAACTTGCAGAAGGAAATCGCGAATTAACAGCGGGTTTAATAGGGATTAACAGCTTACTTCAAGTATTTTTCTTCAGTTTATACGCTTATTTTTATTTGCATGTGATGCTTCCTTTATTTGGAATCAAAGGTTTAGAATTGAATATTACCATTACTGAAATAGCTAAAACGGTTGGTATTTATTTAGGAATTCCGTTCGCATTGGCTGTTGTAAGCCGATTTGCAATAAAAAAGTATTTAGGAGATAAGTTTTTCAATCAAAAATTTATTCCTTTTATTTCTCCAATTACGCTAATTGCATTGCTTTTTACTATAGTAATCATGTTCAGTTTAAAAGGCGAAATGATTGTTGATTTGCCAATGGATGTTGTTCGAATCGCTATTCCATTGGTTATTTTCTTTTCGATTATGTTTTTCTTAATGTTTTTTGTTGCGAAGAAAATTGGTGCCAATTATAGAGATACAGTTGCGTTATCATTTACTGCTTCGGGGAATAATTTTGAATTAGCAATTGCGGTTTCGATTGGTGTTTTTGGGATCAATAGCGGACAAGCCTTTGCAGGTGTTATTGGTCCGTTAGTAGAAGTTCCAGCTTTAATAGCTTTAGTAAATCTCGCCTTTTGGTTTAAAAAGAAATATTATAAATAAAAAAATGCTCTCAATTTTGAGAGCATTTTTTATTATTCTTTTAT